>NZ_CP107548.1:3488642-3851523 GCF_025836975.1 Pollutimonas sp. M17
CGGCGGGCTTGCGGAAGGAGGCCGTTTCCCTGCTCGGCTCGATTCCCACCGTGCAATTGCTGCGCCGGCACCCCGCGCTGCCGGCCCCCGTCGTCTCGCTGGACGAACGCGCCGGCATCGCCACGGCCGTCCATCATCTGGCGCGGAAATCGCACACGCGCATCGGCTTCATCGGAAGCTCCAACACCCTTAGCACAGGCAGGGATCGCGCTCAGGGCTATATGCAGGCGGTTCGCGACGCCTCGCTCGCGCTCGATAGATCGCTGCTGTTCCAGGGCCCGCCCAGGCCCGACTTCGGATACCAATCCATGTTGTCCCTGGCATCCAGCGACGAGCCGCCGACGGCGGTCATCGTGGCCAGCCCCGAACTGACCGTCGGCGGATTGCTGGCCATCCGGGAGCTGGGCATGGACGTACCGAGGCAACTTGCCTTGATCGCCTACCACGATCCGGACTGGTTCCAGCTATGGGGGCCGGGAATCAGCTGCATAAGCCTGCCCGTCCACGACATGGCGTCGGCCGCCGTGTCCCTGCTGCTCGGACGAATGCGGGAAGCGCAGGACGGCGAAGCCGCCCATGCGCCCGATGCCTGCTTCATGCCCATCCTGATCGCACGCGGCACGACCTGAGAGCGGCCCGCCCGATCGCTAGACCGTTACCGGGCATTCGTCCCGGAATATCCAGGCATCCATCGTCTTGAGCGTCGGGCTGATCTTCGGGACGAAGCCCATTTGATCAAGCACGTCGCGCTGAAGGTCGATGCCGGGCGCGATTTCGATCAGTTCCAGCCCTTCCTCGAGCACCTTGAAAACCGCTCTTTCGGTGATGACCAAGGCCTCTTGACTACGCTCCGCCACGCCGGTGCAGACCGGATAGGTGATGTGGCCCACCCGTGCAACGAACTTCTTGTTCTTGCCTTCCTGGTCGATGCGCAACACGCCGTCTTCCGATGAAATGCTCAGCCCGCCCGCGGTGAAAGTGCCGGTGAAGATGAGTTTGGACGCGTTATGCGCGATATCGATGAAGCCGCCCGCCCCGGGATTGGCGGCGCCGAACTTGCTGACGTTTACATTGCCGCCCGCATCGAACTCGGCGAAGGCCAGCGCCGTGCACTCGCAAAGGCCGCCATCGATGGCATCGAATTGGGTTACGCCGTCGACCAGCGCTTCCGGCCACATATTGGTCGAGAACTGCCAGCCCGTCATGACCACGCCGCCATAGGAGCCGTGCTCGGTGGTGAAACGGTACTCATGCATGTTCTGTTCGTTCAGGGCGCCGTCCTCGACCATGACCAGCGGCATGTCGGACGAGGCGCCGAACCCCAGGATGGTCAATGTATGCTTGGGCACTTCCATGTAGGCGCGCCGGCCTATGATCTTATCGGCGCCAAACGGAATTTTCGGCAGCGTATCCAGCTGCAGCCTGGCGGGCGAAAGATAGCGCGTATCGTGCGGCGTGTCCGTAACCATGACCTGATCCGGCACGATCACGACCTTGTCGACGAAATCCCCCGGTATGCGGACCATGCCCGCGGGGCGGGAGTACCGATCCACCTGCCGCGTAACCTGCACCACCACCGTGCCGCCGCATGCCTTGGTGGCCAGCGCCAGCGCCAGCGCGGACGACATCAGACCCTCGTCTTCAAAGGACAGATTGCCGAACTCGTCCGCCGAGCTGGCCCGGATGAAGCAATGGTGTATGGGCCAGCTGCGATAGAACAGGTAGTCCTCGCCCTGGAACGACACCTTCTCGACCAGGTCCTCGGTGGCCTTGGCGGTCAGCTTGCCGCCGTCCTGCTCGGGGTCGATGTAGCTGCCTATGCCTATCTTGGTCAGATAGCCGGGGCTCTTGCGGGCGACCTCGCGCAGCCATTGCATCGAGGCGCCTATCGGCCAGCTGTATGCCTCGATCGCATCCTGCTTGATCAGCTGCATCAGCTTGGGACGCTCGCCCGTACGCGGATGCACGGGGTTGATATACGAGCCCGAAACGATTCTTTTCATCAGGCCTTTCTTCGCCACGCGATCCATGCCGCCGATGTCCATGGCGTCGCCCGTGCCGCAGGGGAAATAGAAGGTCAGGTCCCTGGGGCCATCGCCTTGGTCGAACCGATCGCCCAGGCCCTTCAGCAGTTCATCGGGAGTGATCCAGCCGATCACGCCGACACTCGCAACGGTCTGGCCGTCCTGAATATCCGATACCGCTTCCTTCAAGGAGCATATCTTGCTCATGCTCTGACTCCGAATTTCTTCAACGTGGCAATGGCCACCGGGTATTTGCAGTTTTCTTCAAACATTCGATTGGCGATCACATCGCCGGTTTCGCCGTCCTTGCCCGCATGCGGCGCAAAGTACGCCTTGACCGACGCCACCGCCACGTCCGGCAGGCTGGCCAGCCTTTGCGCGACTTCCAGCGCTTTTTCAAGGGCCCGCCCATCTTCCGCCAGATAGTCCGCCAAGCCGATGCGATAGGCCTCGGCGCCATCGCACACTTCGCCTCCCCAGGCCAGGCGGCGGGCCGCCACCGGCCCCAGCCTGGCCACCAGGGTTTCCAGGCCCCATGGCGGAATCCATCCGATCTGCACTTCCGGCAAATGCCAGCGGCACGAAGCCGAGCTGACGATGACGTCGCAGGATGCCGCAAACACGAATCCCCCGCCCAGCGCGAATCCTTCCACGGCCGCGATGACCGGCTTGCGCAATTGGCTGATGGACCGGCAGAACAGGCCCGTATCGGCCTCGTGCGCGCACATGCCTTCCAGATCCATGTTGGCGAGTTCTTTCAGGTCGCTGCCCGCGCAGAAACCCGGCGCGCTTCCGGTGATGATCGTGACGCGGATGGCCGGATCGGATTCGATCTGGCGAAGATGGCGCTTCAGCGATAGAACGGTGTCCTCGCTTAGCGCATTGCGCCGGTTGGGGCGGTCTATGGTCAGTACAGCGACCGGCCCCTCTGAACTGCGTTGTATCATGGTGTCAAGCTCCCAATTCGGCGCCGTCGCGATTCAGGGCGAAGCGTATGTCTTCGCCCTTGACGTCCCTGACGGCAAGGTTTTCGTTAATCGCCATGGCGGCCGCGTGTCCTATCGCATGTCCGTAGCTGAAGCACTGGGCGGTCACCCGCGCCGAGGCCATCGCCTCGTGTTCCGCCGAAAGGCAGCGTCCGGCGAAGAGCAGCGATTCGCCCCTGGACGGAACGAAGCACTCGTACGGGATCTCGTAGTAATCCTCGAACAGCCAGGACAGGCGCGGCTTCTCTCCGCTGTGCAATTCGATGGGCCAGGCGGAACGGGCGATGCCGTCGCGGCGCTTCATGCCCGACACCACATCGCTGTTGGACAGCGTCTGAAGGCCTACCGCCTGGCGCGTCTGGCGCGTGCCCACCTGCACCCCGGTATCGTTCAGGTAGGCCTTTTCGCATCCCGCCAGGTGGTCCCGGAAGAAGCGCTCGTATTCGCGCACCTGCTTGCGGCCCTCGACCTCGGCTTCGCTGAAATCCCTGGCGATCAGCGGATTGAGTTCGCGTCCGTCGCCGCCGATGACGCGGGTGCAGTTGCAGATCAGTTCGCCGTCCCGGGGCGTGGGAAACAGAAAGACTTTCGCCCGCGGCAGCTTGTAGTCGCCCGCGGCATTGAGCGACAGGATCAGTTGAGTGATCCGGTCCGGCATGATCGCGTCTTCGCCGTATTCTTCCAGGAAGCGCTCCACGTCCACGCCCGAAAGGCGGAAGATCATGGTCGGATTCTGCACATGGCCGTCCAGTCCCACACGTGTCGCCAATCCGGCCATCGCCACCAGGTCGGCGTCGCCGCTGGCGTCTATCGTAAGTTTCGCGCGCACGTCCAGTTTGCCCTGCTTGGTATAGGCGATGACGCCGGCGATACGCTCGCCACCATCCAGCAGGACGTCGGTCACCATGCTGTGATACAGCACCTGCACGCCCTGGCTTGCCAGCAGGCCCTCCGCGCTTTCGCGCCAGGCATGCGGCTCATGCACGCGTGTGAAGGTTTCCCCGTACCGCACGGGGCCGGTCAATCCGTTGCGCGCCTCCATCGCGGCGATGAATTCGTCCACGAATCCATGCACCAGGCGCTCCGGCGCCTTGTCCCTGCCCTCATGCGCCAGGTACAGGCCGCAGATCGTGCCCGACATGCCCGCGACGGCGCCGCCGCCGCAGAATCCGTAGCGTTCCAGGACGAGCACTTTCAGGCCCTGGCGGGCCGCGGTGTATGCCGCCGCCACACCCGCCGCGCCGCCGCCCACGACCAGGACGTCGGTATCGATGCGCCATGCCGGACGCTGGTCATGGACGGAAACCTGTGTGGAGATTCGATGCTGTTGCATTGTGATGTCACCTCGCAATCATGGTTTGCGGAAGCCATAGGGCAATTGCGGGAAATGCAATCACCAAACCGAGCGCTATGAATTGCAGTCCCAGGAAGGGCCATACCGATCGGAAGATATCGCCGATGGAGATGCCTTCCGGGGCCGCGCCTTTCAGATAGAAGGCGGCGGGACCGAAGGGCGGCGATATGTAGCTGATCTGCATGTTCATGCAGAACAGCACGCCCAGCCAGATGGGATCGAAGCCCAGGGCGACGGCCACGGGGACGAACACCGGTGCCGTCAGGAGCAGAATGCCTATCCAGTCCACGACGCAGCCCAGCACGATCCAGATCAGGTTCATGGTGATCAGGACGCCCCATTTTCCGCCCGGCAGGCCAAGTAGCATTTCCTTCAGGTACTGGGTGCCGCCCGCCATGGTGTATACGCCCACCAGCACCGAGGCGCCGAAGAACAACCAGTACAGCATGCAGGTGACCTTGGTCGTATCGACCACGGCCGCATACAGTCCTTGCCACGTGAAGCGCCTGTTCACCAGGGCGGCGACCAATGCTCCCACGACGCCCACGCCCGCGGCTTCCGTCGGCGTGGCCCAACCCAGGTAAAGCGATCCCAGCACCGAGAAGGCCACCAGTCCGGGAAGGATCAGGTTCTTCACATAGCCCAGTTTTTCCACGAAGGAAATCTCCAGTTCCTCCGGCGGGGCGGTGGGCGCGATTTCAGGCTTCAGATAGCTGATGGTGACGATGTAGAGAATGTACAGACCGCCCAGCAGCAGGCCGGGAAATACGCCCGCCATGTACAGCTGGCCGATCGACGTGCCCGACGTCAGGGCGTACATGATGAAGACGACGCTGGGCGGAATCAGCGTCGACAATCCGCCCCCAGCGCATATGGAGCCCAGCGCCAGCGATTTCCCGTACCCCCGCTTCAGCATGGCGGGCAGGGCCACCACACCCATGGTCACGATCTCCGCGCCGATCACGCCGACCATGGCGGCCATCAGCGCGCAGGAGATGACCACCGCGATGGCCAGTCCGCCACGCAGCTTGCCCGACCATATGTAGGCAGCCTTGAAAATATCCTCGGCGATGCCGGCCTTTTCCAGGATGTTGGCCATCAGGATGAATAGCGGCACGGACAGGAGGATGTTGTTCCCCATGAGAGTGAACACGCGGCTTACGACGATGTTGAGCGTATTCAGGTCGAACAGCCATACGGCCATGACCACCGCCACGGCGCCTGTCGCGAACGCAATGGGCAGCCCGACGATCAAAGCGCTGATCAGCGCTCCGAATACAAGGAGCGTTAAGTATCCTAAGGACATGATCTGCCTTATCTATTTAATGAGTGTGGTTGCTGCGCTTACGCTTTTTCGGAACCGAAATTCTCGATCAGATTCGCCAGGCCTTGCAGGTACAGCAGCACACCGGCAATGGGAATGGCAAACTTGACGGGCCAGATAGGCGGGTTCCAGAGCGTGCCCGACGTTTCGTTCTGCAGGAAGGACGTGACCGCCATATCCCATCCGAACCAGATGAGCGTGAGGCAGTAGGCCGAAAACAGGACGAAGGCCAGCAGATCGCACAGGCGGCGGCCGCGCCAGCCGAAGCGCTCGTAGACCATGTCGACCGTTACGTGCCGTCGATACAGCAAAGCGTACCCTCCGCCCAGCACGTAGACGAAACCCGCGATGTAGGTCATGGATTCGTCCGCCCACAAGGCCGGAGAATGAAACACGCTGCGCGCGATCACCTCACGCGCAATGATGGCGACAACCAGCAGAATGAGCAGGCCGGCCACGCGGCCCACCCATTCGTTCACACGTCCAATGAGGTGTATGAATGAGTTCATCGTCATCAGGCCAGAAGTTTGATTTCGCGCAGGTAGGCTTGCTGTGAATCGACGGCCTGCTTGGCCAGCGGGCTCTTCTTCGCCCACTCGCTCCAGACTTCATGCGCCAGCTCACGGCCGCGCAGGCGGTCCGCGTCGCTCCAGGCGATGAGTTCCACGCCTTTTTTCTTGACCTCTTCGGCCACCACGAGATCGTTCTCGGCGATCTTCTTGACCTGATAGGCGGAGAATTCCTTCCAGGTCTGCTCGACGATCGCCTTGACGTCGTCCGGCAGCGCCTTCCAGGCCGTCTTGCTGACGGTGAAGTCCTGGATGGGCATGGAGTGAAAGCCCGGATAGGTCGCGAACTTGGCGATCTCGAAGAAGCCGATCTTGTTGTTGACCGACAGGGTGGACCAGTCCACCGTGTCCACCACGCCTTTTTCAAGCGCCGAATAGGCTTCCCCGCCCGGTATCACGACGATGGAGGCGCCCATTTTCGCAATGGTTTCCGCAGCCAGGCCTTGCGCGCCGCGATGCTTCAGCCCCTTGAAGTCGTCGGGACTGCGGACGGGCACCTTGGATGTCAGCGATTCCACGCCCCACCATGTGCATCCCACAGTGTAGGCGTTGAACCTGTCGTAGGCGGCGCGCATCATGTCGATGCCGCCTTTCTCATACAGCCAGGCATTCTGCTGCATGGGCTCGGTATAGCCGAAGGCAAAATCGCCTATCACCGCCAGTGCGGGCTCTTTACCCGCAAAATAGCCCGGATAGGTCGAGTGCCCCTGAATGACGTTCTGGCCGACCGCATCCAGGGTCTCGAACGTACCCACGATGGCGCCCGCCGAGAACGGGGTGATTTCCAGGCGGCCGCCCGTGTTTTTCTTCACGTTGTCGCAGAATGTCTGGAACATTGCGTAGGTATCTTCCCCCGCGCCCCATAGCGTCTGGACCTTCCACTTTATGGTTTTTTGAGCCAGCGCAAGGGATGGCGCACCCAATATCGATGTGGCTGCGGCAGCAGAGGCGGCTTTCAGTATTGAACGGCGGGTCATGCTCATCGTATGTCTCCGATTATTGGTTTTGACGTACATCTGGAGTTAATTATATCTGTGATATATTTAAAATATGCACTAGGGTTTACCCCGGTTTATCGCGCCGGATCCCGATCCGGGCGCCCGGAGAGAATAGAAGAAAGAAGGCCCCGCAAGCCAAGGCAGGGACTCGGCGCTGAAGAAGCGCAAGCCGGCCGGATACGCCTGCAGGCGCCGGCGGAAAGATAGCTGGGAAGTTAGCTGGCTTTGCGCCAGACACTGGCCAGCCAGGGCTGCTGCTCGCGCGGCAGGCCTTCGGGCCGGTAGTAGTGTTCGAGCTCGGTAAAGCCCGCCTCGGTCATCAACCGTCTCCATGAAGCCAGATCGTGATAGACGCCATAACGGCCGCCGTTCCAGCCTTCCTGGTTCGCGCCGCGCGGATTGGAACTGAACAGGACTCCCGACGATTTGAGCGCGGCATGCAACTGCCCGAGCACCCTGGGCAGGGCAACGCCCGGCACATGGAACAGCGATGCGTTGGCAAATATGCCGTCGAAATGGCCAGCCGGCAGGTCCAGGTCCAGGAAGTCCTGCTTCCATACCTCGCAGCCGGATTCCGCGCGGGCGATGGCGACGAAGGCGTCCGTCCCGTCCAGACCGACGGGACTATGGCCCAGGCGGACGAACGCCTTCAGGTCGCGGCCCGGTCCGCAACCGAAATCGAGTATCCGGTAAGGCGGCGTCCCTTGTATATGGCGCAACAGGGCCTCAATGTTCTGGCTGACATCATGGTCTTGCGTCCCGGCCCGGAAGCGCTGGGCACTGCGCTCGTAATCGTCCAGGGTCGCGGCGGAGATATCCCTGAGGTCGTCGGGTGATCGATGCATGCTTGCGCTCCGTGAGGTTGCGGCACTACTGTGGGTGCCAGCCCAGCATGAAGGATGCCGCCGACTGCCGCTTGCCGCCGGCTTTCTGCAGTTCCAGCAAGCGCAGGACGCCATCGGCGGTCAGGACGTCGATGCCGTCCGGACCCGCCCGCAGCACATCCCCCGGTTTGCGGCCGCCGGCCGTCGACGCGTCGCCGCCCGGCATGCTCGCCGCGTTCCAGATCTTGACCGGCTCGGCCAGCCCCGGCAGTGGCATGGTGGAGCCCGGAACCGGGTTGAAGGCGCGGATGCGACGGGCAAGCAGCTCCGCCGGCTGGGAGAAATCCAGCGGCGCCTCGGCTTTCTCGAGCTTGGCCGCGTAGGTCACGCCCTCTTCGGGCTGTGGATGAGCCACCAAGGTTCCTTGCCGCAGGTCGTCGATCGCCTGGACGATGGCCTGGGCACCGACCCCGGCCAACTCGTCGTGCAGGCTGGCCGCGGTATGCGCGGGCGTGATGGGCACCGTGCGGGTCAGCAGCATGGCGCCGGTGTCCAGCCCCTGATCCATCATCATGATGGTGATGCCGGTTTCGGCATCGCCCGCCTGGATGGCGCGCTGGATGGGCGCCGCGCCGCGCCAGCGCGGCAGCAGGCTGGCGTGGATATTGAAGCAGCCGTAGGCGGGCAGGGACAAGACCCACTCCGGCAGTATCAGGCCATAGGCCGCCACCACCATCAGATCGGGAGCGGCGTCCAGCAAAGCCTGCCGGGCGGCCGAGGCGTCTTCAGGGTATTTGCCATCCAGGCGCAGGCTGCGCGGCTGGCATACGGGAATGCCGGCCGCCAGTGCCGCCTGCTTGACGGGGCTGGGGGTGAGCTTCAGCCCCCTGCCCGAAGGGCGGTCGGGCTGGGTCAGTACCAAAGGCACCCGATGGCCGGCCGCGACCAGGGCGTCCAGGGCCAGACGGGCGAATTCGGGCGTGCCTGCAAAAACAATGCGCATAAATAGAAAGGCCGATTCAATAAACTGAATCGGCCATGATAACAAGCGGCGAAAAGCCTGGCGCCATTCACCGGAAGGCCCTAGGCCCGGAGCGCCTCGCGCTCTTGCTTGCGCAGACGCGTCTTGATGCGGTTTTGCTTCAGGACGGAAAGGTACTCGACAAAGACCTTGCCCAGCAGGTGGTCCAGTTCGTGCTGGACGCAAACCGCCAGCAGGCCCTCGGCGTCGAATTCATAGCTTTTTCCTTGCAGGTCAAGGGCGCGCACGCGTATGCGGGCCGAGCGCTGGACTTCGTCGTAGACCCCTGGCACCGACAGGCAGCCCTCTTCGTAGACCTGGAGCTCGTCGCTTTTCCAGATGATTTCGGGGTTGATCAGCACATGCAGATCGTTGCCGTCTTCGGATACATCGATGACCACCACACGCTCATGGACGTCGACCTGGGTGGCGGCCAGCCCAACGCCCGGCGCGGCATACATGGTTTCGGCCATGTCGCGCACCAACTGGCGGATGCGGTCATCGACCGCCTGAACCGGCTTGGCAACCTTGTGCAAGCGCGGGTCGGGATATCGAAGAATAGGTAGTAAAGCCATAAGACGGATCCGGGAATGCGTGTAAGCTTCTATGATAAATCAAACTACTGTTTTTGACCCTTTCCAGCGCGCAAAGTTCGTCCTGCCCAGGCCGAATCGTCCTCGTCCTGTGCCACACTAGCGTATGCCCCTGACCCTGCCTTCCGAAGAACTCCACGCCTGGATACGCCTGTCGCTCGAACCGGGCCTGGGTCCCGCCCAGGCCCGCAATCTGCTGGCCGCCATCGGCTTGCCGCAGCAGGTCTACGCGCTGTCGGCCGGCAGCCTGGGCAAACAGGTGCCCATGGAACTGGCACGGCAACTGGCCCGCGCACCCGACGATACGGTGGAAACCGCCATCGCCCTGACACTGGCCTGGCTGCAGCGGCCCGGCCACCACTTGCTGACGCTGGCCGACCCCGCCTACCCGCGCGCATTGCTCGACATCCACGATCCGCCCCTGCTGCTTTATGTAAATGGCAATCCCGAACTGCTGTCCCGCCCCGCCATATCCATCGTCGGCGCGCGCAATGCCAGCGCCGGCGGCATGGACAACGCCCGGGCCTTCGCCCGCCACCTGGCCCAGCAGGGCTGGTGCATAGGCAGCGGACTGGCACAGGGCATAGACACCGCCGCGCACGAAGGCGCCCTGCAGGCCGGCCCCGATGCCGGCGGCACGGTCGCGGTGCTGGGCACCGGCATCGACATCGTCTACCCCGCCGGCAACCGCGACCTGGCGCATCGGATCGCAGCGGCCGGCGCGCTGGTTTCCGAGTTTCCGCTGGGCACCCGCGCGCTTCCCTATCAGTTTCCCAAGCGCAACCGGCTGGTGGCGGGCATGTCGCGCGGCGTCCTGGTGGTCGAAGCGGCCAAGCAAAGCGGCTCGCTGATCACCGCCCGGCTGGCTTCCGAGATGGGCCGCGAAGTCTTTGCCATTCCCGGCTCCATCCATTCGCCCCTGTCCCGGGGCTGCCATGCCCTGATCCGCCAGGGCGCCAAGCTGGTGGAATCGGCGGAAGACATCCACGACGAACTGGGGCGACCCGAGGCGGCGCAGATTGCCGGGCTCGGCAGCGGCCCAGCACTGCCGGACGCCGGTTCCGGCAAGGGCGCCGCCGGGCGTGGCCTGCGCAAAGGCGGTCCCGCCGCCATGCCGGCTCCCGGCCCCGCTGGCATCGGCCACACAGATACCGCAAGTTCCCGGGACAGCGCCAAGCCCGATGCCGAGCCGGAGAACCAGCTTGTGCTGGACGCCCTGGGCCACGATCCCGTCCATCTGGACGTCCTGCAACAACGCACCGGCCTGGACCTGCCCACGCTGAACAGCCGCCTGCTGCAACTGGAGCTGTCGGACGGCGTCGTCCGCCAGGGCGACGGACGCTACCAGCGCCGTTAACGGTATATATTTACAATAATCCATGCGCCTGCCGCCTGCGCCCTTACCGCGGTCCGCCCTTATACCAGGAATGCTCCCATGTCTTTGCCCGATAAAGTCAAGATCGTCGAGGTTTCTCCGCGCGACGGCTTGCAGAACGAAAAAGAGTTCGTCGCCACCACCGGCAAGATCCAGCTTATCGACCGCCTATCGGAAGCCGGCTTCCAGAATATCGAAGCCGCCTCTTTCGTGTCGCCGAAATGGGTGCCGCAGATGGCCGATGGCGCCGAAGTCATGGCGGGCATACGGCGCCGTCCCGGCACCATCTACTCGGCCCTCACGCCCAATCTGCGCGGCTTCGAAGCCGCCCTGGCCGCCGGCGTGGATGAAGCCGTGATCTTCGGCGCGGCCAGCGAGGCATTCTCCCAGCGCAACATCAACTGCTCGATCGCCGAATCCATCGCCCGCTTCGAGCCTGTGGCCGAAGCGGCCAAGGCCGCCGGCCTGCGCCTGCGCGGCAGCATCAGCTGTGCGCTGGGCTGCCCCTACCAGGGCGAAACCCCCATCGAATCGGTCGTGGACGTCGCCCGGCGCATGCTGGCCCTGGGCTGCGATGAAATCGACGTCGCCGACACGATAGGCGTCGGCACGGCCGTGCAGGTCGGCCGCGTCATGCGCGCCGTGACCGAAATCGTCGATCCGTCGCGGGTATCGGGCCACTTCCACGACACCTATGGCCAGTCGCTGGCCAACATCATGGCGGCCATGGAAGCCGGCATTTCCATTTTCCATACCTCTGTGGCCGGCATAGGCGGCTGCCCCTACGCCAAGGGCGCGACGGGCAACGTGGCCACCGAGGACGTCCTGTACATGATGCGCGGGCTGGGCATAGAAACCGGCGTCGACCTGGACGCGGTCGTGGACATCGGCCAGTGGATTTCACACCACATCGGGCACAAGTCCTCCAGCCGTGCGGGCAACGCCCTGGCGGCGCGCAAGGCGGCCTGACAACATGTTTGCACACCAGAAGCCCAGCCAGGAAGAACACGCCCAGTTGCTGCAGGAAATAGGCCCTTTGCCCTTGAAGGGCATGGCGTGGCCCAAATGGATAAAGGTATTCGCCTGCGCGGTGCTGGTGTTCATTGGCATCCAGATCGCTCGCACGGCCGCCAGCCCGGTGGGCCAGAACATCAGCCCCCTGGTGGCCGGCAGCATCATCGTATGCTTCATCGGCCTGGTGGTGCTTGCTCGCTATATGCTGGTTTCGGAAACCAGCATCAGTGAATCCGGCATCCGGCAGTCCTGGCTCGGACGGCGGGAGATCGCCTGGGAAGACATCCAGTTCGCCAAGTTCATTCCGCTGGTGGCGTCCAAGCGATTGATCTGCTTCACGACGCGGGGCCGCCCTGTCGTGTTCCAGGCGGGGACCAAGGAATTGCAGATTGCGTTTGCGCGGATTGCGCTGGTGTATCGGCGGCGGAAGTAGCGAGCAGTCGTTACCTCTTGGATTTGGACCTATGCGATTGAACATACCAAGCCAAGACGCTTGCGCTACATAGGGTGGACAAGGCCAGAGGCAGAAGAAACGTTATATCTTCAAACAGCATGCCTGTAATAAGCTGGTTAGGCATGAATACAAGCGCCATCAGGGCCGTTGCAAAGAACATTGCAACCACTATGCAGGCAACAAGAATAATAAGTCTGAAAAGGCTTGGCTCGTGTATTGCCGCTTTGCTCATTGTCTTCCCCATTTTGTTTTGGTTTTTTGCTACTAGTTGATCATATGCTGCCAGATACTGTGCAAATAATCAAAATTTGTTGCGGCTGGACGGCTGAATCCGCAGCCGAAAGCGTCTGTCTCATCAGCAACGCTACCTGACAGCATGGGCATCGTTGATCAACTTGCGCAGAAGATGGGCCACCTCGCGGGCGGCCCGGCTGAGCGGGTGGTGCGTGGTCGTGCGAAGCACGACATAGCGCGGCAGCGTTGGTTCGACGATGCGCCGGATGTACAGTTTGTTCACGTAGTTTTCCTGGCGCGCCAGATGTTCGCTCCAGATGGCGTAGCACCGTGACCGCCGGATCAGGGCGAGCTGCGCTTCGATGGAATCCGCTTCGAAAATAATGCGCAAGCGAATCCCCTGCCGCAGGGCCTCTTCCTCCATGCGGACACGAAGCCCGTTCGGCGACGCCGGAAGCACCAGGGGGATGTCCTCCAGATCGCGAAACGGGATGTCCTGGCTCAGGGAACCAAGCGGCTTCTGGCCGATCAGCGCCAGGTCGGACTGCGCCAGCACGTCTTCATTTGCGACGCGCAGCGCCCGGTACTGCGTGGTCAGCGCAATATCGACCTGCCCGCTGCTCAGCCACTCCTCATGCTGGGCGCTGAAGCTTTCCACCATTCTGAGTATGACGCCCGGGTACTTCTGCTGCACCTCGTCGAACAGGTCTGCGGCAAAGGCGCGCATGTAGGCGGTCAGCAATGCGATGGAAACGACCCCGCTGGGGCCGCCGCTACGTTCACGGATATCCCTGACGAACCCGTCGCAGCCTTCGACGATCTTCCTGGCCTGTTCGATGGCCAGCAGGCCAATGGCCGTGGGCTGCACGCCGCGGCCCGTACGGTAGAAAAGAGGCGCATTCAAGGTCTGCTCCAAGGCCTTGAGGCTACGGCTTACCGATGGCTGCGTCAGGGACAGCGCATCCGCGGCACGTGAAATATTGCCCAGTTCCGCAACCTTCAGGAATAAACGCAAGGTCTGGATATCAATATTGTGCGTCATGCGTGCATCGTATATCTGTTAGAGGAAGGGGCGCATAGTAAACAAGAACGCCTTGCTTTAAGGTAAGCCCTGTTCAGTTACGAACCATTCAATAAAAAACCGGAGACCAACCTTTCATGAATCGCCGTCTATTTCTTCTGCTCTCCCTGGCGTCCGCCTGCATGGCGCCGCTGGCCGCCCAGGCCGCCTCATTTCCCGACAGGCCCATCCGCATTATCGTACCGTATGCGCCGGGCGGCACGACCGACATGCTGGCCCGTGTTGTCGGCAAGCACATGTCGGACAAGCTTGGCCAGAGCGTGATCGTCGAGAACAAGCCTGGCGCCAACGGCATGCTGGGGTCATCGATGGTGGCAAAGGCCGCGCCGGATGGCTATACCCTGGGCATCGCCACGCCCGGGAACCATGCCGCCAATGCCAGCCTGTACAAGGAAGTCCCCTATGACACCATCAAGGACTTCACGGCGGTGTCGCAGGCCGTGAACTCGCCGATGATACTGGTGGCGCACCCCAGCCTGGGAGTCAAAACCGTTGCGGAGCTGATCGCGAAGGCGAAGGCCGAGCCGGGCGCCATCGTATACGCTTCGGGCGGCACCGGCTCTTCCATGCACCTTGCGATGGAGCAGTTCGCAAAAATGGCCGGCATCAAGATGACCCATGTCCCGTACAAGGGCTCGGGAAATTCCTATATCGATCTTCTGGCCGGGCGTGTATCGCTGCTGATGGACATCAGCCCGCAAGCGCTGCCGCGAGTACGGAACGGCGAACTGATTGCGCTGGGCACGGCCTCGGAAAAGCGCCTGCCGGAACTGCCCGACGTGCCCACGATCGACGAGGCCGGCGTGGCCGGTTACCGCGCCGGGTCCTGGTACGGATTCGTCGGCCCCGCCGGGATTCCCAAGCAGACGCTGGACACGCTGAACTCGGCCATCACCGCCGCGCTGCATGACCCCGAAATCGAAAAAAAGCTTCAGGCCGCGGGCCTGCAGATCGTCGCCAGCAAACCGGCGGAATTCCAGTCCTTTATCGAGGCTGAGGTGAAGAAATCCGCACAGATCATCAAAGATGCCGGCATTCAGCCAGAGTAACCCATAGACACTTAGGATGTTTTTTCATGATTCCAGAATTCACCCCTATCGATTTCAATGCCCGCCGTCAAAAAATCGCCGCCTCCGTGAAGGCCGCGGGATTCGACGCCTATGTTGGAACGCGTCAAGGCGCTTTGCATTATCTGAGCGGGGCGTTCATGCCGTGGCGAGGCGCGGTCATCATCACGGCAAACGGTGATTGCAGATTCGTCTACTGGGCCTGGGACGCCAGCCGTATCCGTGAAGAAGGGATCGACGTCGACATCACGCCATTCACCTTCTCGGACTTCACGCGCATCATTTCCGGGAAGCTGAACGAACTTGGGCTGTCGAAGGGCCGCATAGGCATCGATCTCGCCCATCCGGGCGCGGCGCAGATTGCACCCGGCATGATGTGCGCAAGCGAATACCTGGAACTGAAAGAGCTGCTTCCCAATGCCGATATCCGGAATGGCGTCGACATGCTCGACGACGTCATGCTCATCAAGGATGCCGCTGAAATCGAACGCTTGCGCTTTGCCGCGCATGTGGCGGACAAAGGCTTCAATGCGGGTCGCAATGCGGTGCGCGCCGGGGTCACCGAGAATTCCGTCGCCGGCGCGATTGAAAAAGCCAACCGCGACAATGGCAGCATTTGGGCCTGGGCCCTGACCGGCGGGACGGAGGTCGGCTCCGGGAACCGGACCGGCTACCTGCATGGCGTAACGCAGCAAGCCTCGGAGAAACTGATCCAGGACAATGAGTTCGTCATCCTGGACCTGCACCCCATGATCGACCTTTACCTGGCCGATTCATCCATTCCGGTTTTCCTGGGCAAGCCGACCGCTCAGCAGCAAGGCATGATCGATTGCTGGGAAGAAGTGGTGGCGACCATGATCGAAAACATGAAGCCCGGCCACGCCATACCCGAAGTTGTGAAGAAGGGGCTTGCCGTCTTCGAACGCCATGGCCTGACGGACTACTGCCTTCCCACCTTCGGTCATGGCCTGGGCACCTGCGCCAGGACGCGGCCCTTCATCAACCTGCGCAGCCAGGACGTCGTCCAGGCCGGCATGGTGGTTGCGCTGGGCACGCATCTTTATGTACCGAATGTCGGCGGGATGCGGCTGGAGTTTCCCCTGCTCGTGACGGAAAAAGGCGGCGAAGCCTTGATGGAGACCCCGCCCAAGGTTCATATGGTTTGACGGCCGATTGCCCATCCACCCCTTCACCTGCTCGCAAAGCGCCACGTCCGGCGCTGGGCAAAGCGAAGGGTGGACATGCCGCGCTTAGCGCAACGCGGCAACATTGACGGAAACTGCTCCGCTGGCCTGGACCAGTTCGGGATCGTGGCTGGCGAACAGCACGACGCGATCCCGGGACCAGGCCTTGAATTGTTCGGCCAACACGGCGCGAGCCTGCGCATCCAATCCCTTGCTGGGGCCATCCGCAATGACGACGGCCGGATCGCCCAAGGCGGCGGCCGTCAGGAAGACCTTGCGCCGCGTCCCCGTCGACATCTGCTCGAAGCGCTTGTCCAGATGGGGTTCCAGTCCCAACCGATAGGCCAGGTCGAGCACGGCGGCATCGAGGGTTGCGTTCTTTTCCATGGCGACCTGCTCGAGCAATCCGCGCCCCGTCTGCGCGGGGAACGCCAGGCAATCGTCGGGCACATGGGCCAGGCGGGCTTTGGCCTGCCGCGGAGCTCGGGTCAACGAATGCCCAGCTATCCAGACCTCGCCCGCATCCGGGGCAATGAGGCCGGCAATGATGCCCAGCAAGCTGGACTTGCCGGTGCTGTCTTCTTCGCACAGCGCCACGCATCCCGGCGCGAACGTGTGAGTCAGCCCCTGGAATACGAGATGGTCGCCGTAGCGCTTGCTGAGATTGTCGATGCGTAGCATGCCGGCAAGTGTACGCATGATCGCCGCGCGTGGCTAGATCCCGCATCGGACAGCGCCGGTTGGGCGTCCCGCTTGGCCTTGCCGAACAACAGGGTGCCAAGTGGCTTCGGGCCTATGGCGAAAGCAGCGACCTGATCAGCGAGTGGGTCGCGGCAATCCGCGCCTCGTTCGGGTAATTGCGGTTCGCAAGCACCACGATGCCCAGATTCTCGCCCGGAAGAACGGCAACATAAGCGCCAAACCCATTCGTCGATCCCGTCTTGTTAAGGATCACATCTTTCCGCGGCGGCAGCGCGGGTTCTATCCTATCGGCTTTCTGCGGATTCAGGATAAAGTCGTAACTGTTCGCCGCTTTCATCGCTTCAATATCCGCAGGCCATGCGTACTGCTCCCAGATCATGTCCTGCGTGAACCGGGCGGTTCTGAATTGGCCTTCCTGCGTGCGGCGCACCGCCGCCTGAAGCGGCGGGGATACCTTTTTGAGGCCAAGCTCCACGTCCAGAAGCTTGAGCATGTCGCGGGCGGTCGACTTGATTCCGTACGCTTCAGCATCGAGAACACCCGGCGCTACGCGGATGGGCCTGTCGGTCTTCCGGTCATACCCGAAGGCATACCTGTCCATTTCTTCCGCGGGCACATCGATCCAGGTCTCCTTCAAACCAAGCTCAGGGAGCAGCACAGTCTGTATCGCCTGTGCATAGCTCATGCCCATCGCCCCAGCCGTGATATGGCCCAGCAGGCCGATGCTGATGTTGGAGTAGCTGCGCGTACCGGGCCGAGGCGGTTTCCACTCTTCCAGCCAGTCCACCAGCTGCTTGGTGTCGCCAATCTGATCCGGAACTTGTAAAGGAAGCCCACCCGAGTAATGAGTCGCCAAGTCCATCAACGTCATGTCGTTGCCTATCGAGCAAGCATCCGCGCACAGAAACCGCGCCGCCTTATCGTCCAGCGACAGCAGCCCGCGCTGCTCGGCCAGCGCAGCCAGCGTCACATTGAAAATCTTGCTGATCGACCCAAGCTCGAAAAGCGTCTCGGCGCTAACCGGCCGCTTGTCGGCACGCGACGCCAGGCCTGTTGCATAAAAGCTGTGTTGGCCGTTACGAGTCAGCCCCACGACAAGACCGGGAATCTTGTATTCCTTGACGACAGGCTCGAAAGCCGCACGGGCCTGCTCCCGAAACACGCTGCCGTCCGCAAAGGCCGGCCCAACGGCAAACGCCGAAGCAACCAGCACAAGGACAACCCACAATCCTCGACACCCCATCCGGAACCTTTCAACAAACAATCAAGAACACCATCATCATAACCACCATAAACAACACCGCCCCAATGACCGCCCGCCATAAAGACCACATGCCATAAAGACCACATGCCCGACAGACTACACGCTCTAAAGACGCCGTGTCCGGCGCTGGGCAAAGCGAAGTTTGAGCACGCCGCGTTTCCGGCACGCTTCGGGGATGCAAGGCCGCATCTGTTTGAGCGCCATGCTTATTGGGCAGCCGGGGGCTGCCCAATGGCGCGAGTTATGCGGCCGCCCCGAAGCGTGCCGGAAATGCGGGGAATCCCGGCTTGCCGGGATCGTGCGATCTGAGCGGCGCCCAGCGCCGGACACGGCGTCTCTCAAGAACGAAGAATCGAACAAAGAACCGCGGCGTACTCAAGAACGAAGAATCGAACGAAAGAACCGCGGCGTATTCAAGAACGAAGTATCACGACGAAACTAAAAGGCCTGAGTCCGGTTCAACACCGAACTCAGGCCTTGCCAGCCTAAGCCATGACCGTCCAACGCCCGGGAGCCCGTTCACAAAGCGAAGAAGCGCCTTTACCCAAGGACAAGCCAGTCAACACCTTCCAAAGGCTGGCATCAAACCGGCTTCAGCGAACCGGCAAGGCATACATCAGCCCGCCATCCGTCCATTGCGCATTCAGCCCGCGTTGAATCTTCAAGGGGCTGCCCTGCCCCACATTGCGCTCGAAACTTTCCCCGTAATTGCCCACCTGCTTGATGATGTTGTAGGCCCACTTCTCGTCCAGGCCCATATTCTTGCCCGCGCCCGCCGTCACTCCCAGCAGCCGCTTCACATTCGGATTCGTGCTTTTCAGCTGCTCGTCCACGTTCTTCGACGTGATCCCAAGCTCTTCAGCCCCCACCATCGCCTGCAAGGTCCACTTCACCACATTCAACCATGCATCGTCGCCCTGGCGCACGAAAGGCCCCAGCGGCTCTTTGGAAATGATCTCCGGCAAGACCTGATAGTCGTCCGGCTTCGACAGCTTGGATATCCGTATCGACGCCAGGCCCGACGCGTCCGTCGTGAACACATCGCAGCGGCCCGCCGCAAACGCATTCACCACCTCGTTGAACTGCTCGATCACCACAGGCTTGTACTTCACGTTATTGGCCCGTGCCCAATCCGCCATCGTGTTCTCGTTCGACGTGCCCGTTTGCATGCACACCGTGGCGCCGTCCAGCTCCTTGGCGCTTTTCACGCCCAGCGACTTGGACACCAGGAAGCCCTGCCCATCGTAGAAATTGACGCCCGCCGATATCGCCCCCAGGGCCGTATCGCGTTGCTGAGTCACCGTCGTGTTGCGGGCCAGCAGGTCGATCTCGCCCGATTGCAGCGCCGTAAAACGCTGCTGGGAATTCAGCGGAACGGCCTTGAACTTCGATGCATCGCCCAGAGTGGCCGCCGCCACCGCCCGGCACAGATCCACATCCAGGCCCTGCCACTGGCCCTTCGCATCCGGCGCCGAAAAACCCGCAAAGCCCGTCGTGACTCCGCACTGGACCTCGCCGCGCTTCTGGACGACTTCGAGCGTGCCGGCATGAGCCATCGACATCGCCGCCAACACCGCTGCCGCGGACACCGCGTACTTGAACCTGCGCATAACAATTCCCCTGTAAGAAACAACAAGCATTTTGCTGCATCTTACTGCAATAGGACGCAGGGAAAAACACATAAACTTATTCGTAACTGCGTATATCGTCGATCACCTTGCCGTCATTGGGCAGGCTGCCCGGCTCCACCGGCTGGATGTCCGCGCGCAGCTTGGTCAGCTCGCGCACCGAATCCGCGATGCGCGCCAGGGCATCCTGGCTGGGATGGTCCAGTTCCGCCTTCAGCACCATGACGTCGCTGCCCACATTGCCGCTGACCACCAGCCTGACCTTGCGGACCTCGGGGTGGCGCTTGAGCACGCCGGCGACCTGCCCGGGATGCACGAACATACCCCGCACCTTGGTGGTCTGGTCCGCGCGGCCCATCCAGCCCTTGATGCGCATATTCGTGCGGCCGCAGGGCGAGGCGCCCGGCAGGATGGCCGACAGGTCGCCCGTGCCGAAGCGGACCAGCGGGTAATCGGGATTGAGCGTGGTCACCACCACTTCGCCCACCTCGCCTTCTGGCAAGGGCTGATTCGTGCCGGGGCGCACGATCTCCAGGATGATGTCCTCGTTCACGACCAGGCCTTCGCGCGCCCGGGTTTCATACGCCATCATGCCCAGGTCGGCGCTGCCGTAGGCCTGGTAGCCGTCTATGCCTCTTTCGGCAAACCAGGAGCGCAGGGACGGCGGGAACGCCTCGCCCGAGAACAGCGCCCGTTTCAGCGACGGCAGCTCCACGCCCAGCTGCGCGGCTTTCTCGAGAATGATCTTCAGGAAGCTGGGCGTGCCGGTGTAACCGGACGGCGCCAGGTCGGCGATGGCCTGCACCTGCTGCTCGGTCTGCCCCACCCCGCCCGGAAACACCGTGCAGCCCAGGGCGTGCGCCGCGGTTTCCATCATGGAGCCGGCCGGCGTGAAGTGGTAGGAAAAACAGTTGTAGACCAGCTCGCCGGGGCGAAATCCCGCTGCATGCAAGGACCGCGCAAAACCCCAATAATCGGGGCGCTTGCTCTCGGGTTCGTAGATGGGGCCGGGCGAGGCGAACACGCGCATGGCCTCGCCCCAGCCTATGGCAGAGAAGCCGCCGAAAATACGCGACACCGCCGGCAGCTGGCTGCCCGCCTGCCCCTGGCGCATGGATAGCTGGGCCTGCAGAAGCTCGCTTTTCCGGATGACCGGTATCAGCTCCAGGTCGGCCCGATGCGAGATGGCGTCGGGGTCCAGGCCCTGCAACTGCTGCGCAATGGCGGGCGCCCGTTCACGGGCGCGCTTCAAGGCGGCGGGCAGGCGCGCAAGCAGGCTTTCCTCGCGCTCGCGCGTCGTGGCCGCTTCGCGCTCCTCGAAATATGTAGTCATGATCGTTCCCGCCCATCCTAGGCAAGCCAGCGCTTGCGTCGCCGATAAAATTTGGTGTCGCGAAAGCTTTTCCGCTCGCCGCTGGACACGCCAAGATAGAATTCCTTGACGTCTTCGTTCTCCGCCAGCTCGCTGGCTTGCCCGTCCATCATCACGCGCCCGTTCTCCAGGATGTAGCCGTAGTCGGCGTAGCGCAGGGCGATGTTGGTGTTCTGCTCGGCCAGCAGGAAGCTGACGCGTTCGCGCTCGTTCAGATCGCGCACGATTTCGAAAATCTCTTCCACGATCTGCGGCGCCAGGCCCATGGAGGGCTCATCCAGCAGGATCATGTTGGGGTTGGCCATCAGGGCGCGTCCGATGGCCGTCATTTGCTGTTCGCCGCCCGAGGTATAGCCGGCCTGGCTGCCCCGGCGCTGCTTGAGCCGGGGGAAATACTGGTAGACCTTTTCCAGCGAGGCATCGAGTTCGCCCCGGCCGATGGCGCGCGTATAGGCGCCGGTCAGCAGGTTTTCCTCTATGGTCAGGTGCGCAAAGCAATGGCGTCCTTCCATGACCTGCACCACGCCGCGCTTGACCAGATCGGCCGGCGTGAGCTTCTCGATGCGTTCGCCGCGATAATCGATGCTGCCCTTGGTCACGTCGCCGCGTTCGGCCTTCAGAAGGTTGGACACCGCGCGCAGGGTGGTCGTCTTGCCGGCCCCGTTCGCGCCGAGCAGGGCCACGATCCGGCCTTCGGGCACGCATAGCGAAACGCCCTTGAGCACCAGGATGACGTGGTTGTAGATGACCTCGATGCCATTGACGTTCAGAAGAATATTGGGGGCCGCAGCCTCAGCATTCGCATTCATACACTTGTTCCCTGCTATGGGGTGGGATCGGCCGCCGCGCGTGGCGGCGGCCGGAATCCAGGCCTTGGCCTAGCCCTCGCACTTGCGGACTTCGAGCTTCTTCTCGGTCGCGTACTTGGCAGCCAGGTCCTTGACCAGCGGATCGACGAATTTCTTGTCGGACTGGTACCAGTCCGACACGATCTTGAACTTCGCGCCATCCCACTGGATGATGCGGGCCCAGTCGTCGCCCATATGGTTGCTGCAGCTGGTCTTGACGGGACGCATCAGCTTGGCGAAGCCCAGCTCTTCAAGACGCTCTTTGGTGATGTTCAGGTTCTCGAAACCCCATTGCACCTGCTCGCGCGTCATGTGCTTGCCCTTGCCGAACTTTTCCTGGGCCGTGCGTATGGCCTCCACTTGCAGCATGGAAATCATCATGCCGCGCGTGTGGGCGATGGTGCCGACATACTTGCCGGTGGTGTCGGTGCCCTGGCCCTTGTCGTACACGTGCTTCTTCAGGTCTTCGTGCACCTTGCCGTGGTCGGCGCTGTTATGGATGGTGATGCCGTTATAGCCCTTGGCGACCTGACCCAGGTCCTGGACGTCGTTCTCGGAACTGGCCCACCAGATGCCGTACATCTTGTCGCGCGGATAGCCCACGGCTTGCGCCTCGCGTATGGCCGTGGGCGTCATGATGCCCGCGCTCCAGAGCAGAACGAAATCGGGACGGCTTTGGCGGATCTGCAGCCAGGTGGATTTCTGCTGCACGCCCGGCGCGGTGACGGGATACAGCTGCAGATCGAAGCCGTTGGCCTTGGAACGGGATTGCAGCAGGGCGATGGGCTCCTTGCCATAGGGCGAGTCGTGGTAGACCAGGGCGATCTTCTTGCCCTTGAGCTTGTCGATGCCGCCCAGTTTCTTGGCGATGTCCTGGATCATGACGTCGGCGGCCGTCCAGTAGGTGCCGAGCAAGGGGAAGTTCCACTTGAACACCGAGCCATCGGCCGATTGCGACAGGCCGTAGCCCACGGTTTCGATGGATACGCCGTCCACGATGGCCTTGTCCGTCAGCGCGAAGGTAATGCCGGTGGATTGGGTGTCGAAACCCGAAGCGCCGCCGTTCTTGTCCTTCAGGCGCTCATAACACTCCACGCCCCGGTCGGTCGCGTAGGCGGTTTCGCATTCCTCGTAGACGATCTTCACGCCGTTGATGCCGCCGTCGCGCTCGTTGACGAGTTTCAGGTAATCCATTTTCCCGTCGGCCCAGGGTATGCCCAGCGGCGCGAAAGAACCCGTCCGATAGGCCAGCAAAGGCACGAACTGCTCTTCGGCCGCGGCGGCCGGCATCGATGCCGCGGCCAGCGTGCCCGCGACCGCAAACATGGCCGCCGCGAATTTCAAGGATGGTTTCATCTCCAAGTCCTCCTGATGGTGTCTATCTGCACCGTTTGTGTTTCGGCGTAGCCCACGCGGACCAGCCGGCTTACTGATGTGCTGCCATTGAAAAGCTAATGAGGGAAAGGCCATATGCGGAGCTTTTCCTTGCCTATGCTCCAGAGCCGCGCCAGGCCATGCGGTTCGACGATAAGGAAGAACACGATCAAGGAACCGAACACCATGTGCTCGATGTGCGAGGCGGTATCGACCGCCAGCGACATGCCGAACATATGTGGAACATTGGTCAGGAGCACCGGCACCAGCACCATGAAGGCCGCGCCGAAGAAACTGCCCACGATGGAGCCCAGGCCGCCGATGATGACGATGAAAAGCAGCTGCAGGGAACGATTCAGGTCGAAGGCCAGCGGCTCCCAGGAGCCCAGGTGGATGTAGGCCCACAAGGCGCCGGCCACGCCGATGATGAAGGAACTGACGGCAAAGGCCGTAAGTTTGGCATAGACCGGTCGTATGCCGATGACCGAGGCGGCCACGTCCATGTCGCGGATGGCCATCCATTGCCGGCCGATGGCGCCGCGCACCAGGTTCTTGGCCAGCAGGGCGAAGACGGCCACGAAGGCCAGGACGAACAGGTAGCGCTCTGCCGGTGTCTGAACGGGCAGCCCGAAGGCGGTCAGCGCCGGGACGGAGACATTGCCCGACGATGAATAGTTGGTGAAATAGGGTATGCGCAGGAAGGCCCAGTCCACGAAGAACTGAGCGGCCAGCGTGGTGACGGCCAGGTACAGGCCGCGGATGCGCAGGCTGGGCACGCCGAACACCACGCCCACCAGAGTGGCGAAGACGCCCCCCAACAGGATCTGAACGACCAGCGGCGTGGCCGGCATGCGAACGCCGAAGTTCCAGGCGGCGTAGGCGCCCACGGCCATGAAGGCGCCCGACCCGATGGATATCTGGCCGCAGTAGCCCACCAGTATGTTCAGGCCTATGGCGGCCAGGGACAGGATCAGGAAGGGTATGAGTATGGCCTGCAGAAAATAGTTCGAGGCCAGCAGCGGAACCAGCACGAAGGCCGCGAACAGCACCCCCAGCATGAAGGTCCGGTCCTGGCGGATGGGGAAGATCTGCTGGTCGGCGCGGTAGGTGCTTTTGAATTGGCCGTTTTCACGATAGAACATAGCGTCGTTACCTAATCTCGCTTAAACACGGTCGATTATCTTTTCGCCGAACAGGCCCTGCGGCCGGAACAGCAGGAACACCAGGGCCAGCATGTAGGCGAACCAGATTTCGATTCCCCCGCCCACGTAGGGGCCCAGATAGACTTCGGACAGCTTCTCGCCCACGCCGATGATGAGTCCGCCGATGATGGCTCCCGGCACCGAGGTCAGGCCGCCCAGTATCACCACGGGCAAGGCCCGCAGCGCGGCGGTCGACAGCGTGAACTGCACGCCGAACTTGGAGCCCCAGATGACGCCGGCCACCAGGGCGACCAGGCCCGCCACCGTCCAGACGACCACCCAGATGCGGTTCAATGGAATGCCTATGGATTGCGCGGCCTGGTGGTCGTCGGCCACCGCGCGCAGGGCCCGCCCCACCGCGGTGTACTGAAAGAAAAACGCCAGCGTCGCGACCAGCAGCGCCGCCACCGCGGCGGCGGTCAGGTCTTCCAGGCTGATCAGCAGGCCTCCTTCGAATACGGTATCCAGGATGAAGGCGGGATCCTTGGGCATGCCCACATCGATGGAATACACGCTGCTGCCGAAGATGATCTGCCCCATTCCATCCAGGAAGTAGCTGATGCCGATGGTGGCCATGAGCAGGGTGGTGCCTTCCTGGTTGACCAGGTAACGCAGGACCCAGCGTTCGATGGCGATGGCGATGATCCACATGAAGACGGCACTGATGATGAAGGCCAGGACATTGGCGAGGATCAGGCTTTCTATGCCCAGCCATTGGGGTATCCATTCGGAAAACCGCGCCATGGACAGGGCCGCGATAAGGACCATGGCGCCCTGGGCGAAGTTGAAGACCCCCGAAGCCTTGAAGATGAGCACGAAGCCCAGCGCCACCAGCGAATAGAGCATGCCTGTCATCAGGCCGCCGAACAAGGTTTCCAGAAAGAATGCCATGTCTGTGTTCCCTGTTTCTAGTGGCTGGCGCCGAGGTAGGCCTGGATGACATCCGGATTCCGGCGGACGTCGTCGGGCATCCCGTCGCCGATTTTCTTGCCGTAGTCCAGCACCACCACGCGGTCCGAGATGTCCATGACGACGCCCATGTCGTGTTCGATCAGCACGATGGTGGTGCCGTACTCGTCGTTGACGTCCAGAATGAAGCGGCTCATGTCCTGTTTCTCTTCGATGTTCATGCCGGCCATGGGTTCGTCCAGCAACAGGATGCGCGGTTCCATGGCCAGCGCGCGCCCAAGGTCCACCCGCTTCTGCAGGCCGTAGGGCAGCCGCCCGACCGGTGTCTTGCGGTATGCCTGGATCTCCAGGAAATCGATGATGTTCTCGACGAACTCGCGGTGGGCGATCTCTTCGCGTTCGGCCGAGCCCAGGCGGAAGGCCTGGGCCAGTACGCCGCTTTTCATGCGCAGGTTGCGGCCGGTCATGATGTTGTCCAGCACGCTCATGCCCTTGAACAGGGCCAGGTTCTGAAAGCTGCGTGCTATGCCCATCTCGGCAGCGCGCCTGGAGTTCATTTTGGAGAAGCGGACGCCCGACAGTGTGATTTCGCCGTTCTGCGGGGTGTACACGCCATTGATCACGTTCAGCATGGAGCTTTTTCCCGCGCCGTTGGGGCCGATAATGGCGCGGATTTCATGCTCTTTGACGTCGAAGGAAATATCGGTCAGCGCCTTCACGCCGCCAAAGGCCAGTGAAATATTCTTCAGGTCGAGAATCGTGTTCCCGATTCGTTGTTCGCGAGCGCCTTGACTCATTACGCGGCCTTCTTGGTGTTGGCGGGATAAATCGTAGCGGCGAGGATTTTCAGGTCGGCGGAGATCTTGCCGGATCGGCCATCCTCGAACTTCACCTCTGTTTCGATGAACTGATTGCCCTTGCCCTGGAACAGGGCGTCGACCAGGACTGCATATTTCTGGGCAATGAAGGCGCGGCGCACCTTGCGGGTACGGGTGAGCTCGTCATCGTCGGGGTCGAGTTCTTTATGCAGAATCAGGAAACGCGATATCTGGGAACCCGCCAACTGGGGGTCGGTGGCCAGGTCGGCATTGACCTGGCTGACGCAATCGCGGATAAGCTCGTAGACCTCGGGCTTGCTGGCCAGGTCGGTGTAGCCTGCATAAGGCAGCCCGCGCCGCTCGGCCCAGTTGCCCACGGCTTCAAGGTCGATATTGATGAAGGCGCATACCTCGGGCATATTGGCGCCGAAGGCCACGGCCTCTTTGATGTGCTGGAAGAACTTCAGTTTGTTTTCAATGTACTTGGGTGCAAACAGGCTGCCGTCGGCCAGCTTGCCGACATCCTTGGCCCGGTCGATGATCTTCAGTTGGCCGTCGGTGTCCAGGTAGCCTGCATCGCCGGTGCGATACCAGCCGTCGGGCGTGTACGATTCGGCCGTGGCCTCGGGATTGCGGTAGTAGCCCTTGAACATGCCGGGGCTTTTTATCTGTATCTCGCCATTTTCAGACACCCGGATGTCCACGCCTTTGACGGGCGGGCCCACGGTATCGGAGCGGACCTGGCCGTCGGACTGGACGCAGACGAACACCGAGGTCTCGGTGGAGCCGTACAGCTGCTTCAGATTGATGCCTATGGACCGGTAGAACACGAACAGATCCGGGCCTATGGCTTCGCCGGCCGTATACGCAATGCGCACACGGCTCATGCCCAGCGCATTGCGCAAGGGCCCATAGACCATGAAGTTGCCCAATGCATACTTGAACCGGTCCCAGGCACCGACCGTGGGATCCTTGTCGAGTATGCGCACGCCCACGCGGCGGGCCAGCCGCATGAAGGCATGGAACAGCTTGCGCTTGATGGCGCTGGCGTCTTCCATGCGTATCATGACGTGGGTCAGCAGCCCTTCGAGCACGCGCGGCGGGGCGAAGTAGTAGGTGGGCCCGATGTCGTGCATGTCGATGGAGACGGTTTCGGGCGATTCCGGATGGTTCACGGTGAAACCCGTAACCAGGAACTGCGTGTATGAAAACATGTTCTGGCCGATCCAGGCCGGCGGCAGATAGGCCAGGACATCTTCCCGGTCGGTCAGGTTTTCGAGTTCCTGTATGGCCAGGGCGCGATCGATGAGCGCATGGTGCGACAGCATCACGCCCTTGGGCTTGCCCGTGGTGCCGGAGGTATAGAACATGGCGGCCGCGTCGCCCGGCTTGATCGCGGCAATGACCTGGTCGACGAAAGCAGGATGGGCCGAGGCGTGTTCGCGGCCCCGTTCCAGCAAGCCCTCGAAAGCCAGCAGCCGGTCTTCCTGGTAGTTGCGCAAGCCGCGCGGATCGTCGTACACGATAAAGGACAGGTCCTGGCAGCGGTCCGAAACCTCGAGCATCTTGTCGACCTGCTCCTGGTCTTCGACAATGGCGACGCGCACCTGGGCGTCTTGCAGGACATAGAGCATTTCCTGGGCCACGGCGTCTTGGTAGAGCGGCACGGGGATGGCTCCGATGGCCTGCGCAGCCATCATGGACAGGTATAGGCGGGGCCGATTCTCGCCTACAATGGCGACGTGCTCGCCGGGGCGCACGCCCAGGGCCGCAAGGCCGTTGGCCAGCGCGCGCACCTGCCGCTCGACGTCGGACCAGGTCAAGGTTTGCCATATGCCCAGGTCCTTCTCGCGCATGGCGGGGCGGGCGCCGCGCACTTTGGCGTGATGCAGCACCAGGGCGGGGAACGTTCCCGGCACCGCCGATGTTTGCGTAGGCAGGTCTTGCGCCACGGTGTCTCCTTCAGCCGGTTTTCTGGCCCTCTTTTCGAGGTTTATGGTTAAAGTGTATCCAGCCGCGTTAGCGTTATTGTCATTCAGTTGAATGCAAAGGTATAGGCTAGAACAACCCCCAACTGTCACGAATATGACATTCCTGCTTTTTCTAGGGTAAATCCTCATGCTCGCCAAAGACTCCCTGCACGACGCCGCGGCGTGGTTCGGCTTGCTCACCGCCGAACAGCAGGACCGCGTGCAGCGGGACGTCGCGGTGACGCAGTACGCCGCCGGGGCCATGATCGAGCGCAAAGGCGAAAAGGCCTATGCCTGGATAGGCGTGCTGAGCGGATTGGTGAAGGTCTCGGTCGGGAATTCCGACGGAAAGATGGCGTCGCTGACCGGCGTGCCCGCCGGCGGATGGATAGGCGAAGGCTCCCTGCTCAAGTGCGAATCGCGCAAGTACGACGTGGTCGCCCTGCGCGACTCGGCCATCGTCCGGCTGCCCGTGGCCACCTTCAACTGGCTGCTGGACAGCAGCATACCGTTCAACCGCTACCTGCTGCATCAATTGAACGAACGCGTGGGCCAGTTCATCGGCAAGGCGGAGTACGACCGCCTGCTGGCGCCCGACGCCCGCGTGGCCCGCTGCCTGGCGGAGCTCTTCAACCCACTGCTCTACCCTGGCAAGGGCATGCGCCTGGACATTACCCAAGAGGAAATCGGCTATCTGGCGCGCATATCGCGCCAACGCACCAACCAGGCGCTAAGAACGCTGGAAGCGGCCCAGTTGCTCAAGGTGGAATACGGCGCCGTCCAGGTGCTGAACCTGGAAGGACTGAAGCATTACGGGATGTAGGCGGCCCGGTAAAAAAGGGACCGCCATTCATTCCTTCGCAATGCCCACAACGATCTCAAATGGAAAGCCTCAGCTTCTGATCCATCGAAAAGCGGCCGCTGCCCCGCACGGCGATATAGAGGGCCAGGAACCCCATCAACACGGGGAATTCGATGCCGCGATCAATCCAGGGCCAGGTAGGGCCAAGCGCATAGCTGATGCCTACCATTTGCAGGGCAATCAAGAAAGCCACGGGGCGCGCCCATAAGCCAAGCGCCAGCATGATGGCGCCGATGGTTTCCAGCAGCATGACCAGGAATGCCAGCTGTGGCGCGAACGGCAAGCCCATGACGTTCTGGATCAGGTTTATGGAGCCGCCCATCGGGTCCGCCATGGAACCATGGGATGTCCGCAAGGCCTTGGGTACGCCATGGGTGAACATGACGGCCCCGAAGGCAAAACGCAGCATTGCATACAGGACAGGTTCCGCGCGGGCATAAAGTGCGCCCAATGCAGGGAACAGCAAGCGCGGGCGGGGCGCCCCTGTCTCGTCGGAAGATATCTCAGGTGTGGCGTGTAATGTTTCCATCTTGCAAGTCCTTGAAAGGAATGTGGGGGACAAAAGGCCCCGACCCGGCTCATGCCTGCTCCTGGTCAGTGGGCCGTGGCCCGCTGGATCCGTTTCTGCAGCGAATGGGCAAGGAATGCGGCTGTTGCACCCACCGTCGCGGCCAGGGCCAGCATCCCGAAGGCGGTGAACGACGGGGGCTGATGCGAGGCGAAGTACGCCACCAGGCCCAGGAAGAAGCCCAGCAGGTTGTTGAACACCGGCGCCCTGGCCAATGACAGCGCAATGATGGTGATGGCGAACACCACGGCACTGATGGCATAGCTGCCCAGGACGGGGGTCGATACTTCCACCGCCTGGGCCGCGGCAACCCCCAGGATGATGCCGATCAGCACGCAGGCCAGGTTGACCGCCCCCTGCTTCAAGTTAAGCCCGCGGGTGAAGAAGGAGATCCAGCCGACGAACATCGCCCATACGGGCACCTCGAATGCCATCACGCTGAGTGTCGCAGCCGACGATGCGATGACTGACTCGCCGATCACCACTTTCAGATGGGTGGAAAATGCGTTACTGGCCATGGCCGGCCTCCATTGACAGGGCATTGAGCCGCGGCGACAGAAGGTCCGACAGCCCTATACGGCGCAGGAACTCCGCCCGGATACGATCCGCTACGGCATTGACCTCTTCGCAGCCATCGCGCGATGGGTCGACATGCACTCGGAACGGGCGGCGGCCATAGGGCCGGTCCACGATGTCCACCATCGCCTGGGCCACCGCTGAAACATCGGCATCTTCCGGTTCGCATGCGGCCAGGCCCGCCAAGACCTCTTGCTCGAATCCGGCATAGGCGCCCTGGGCGTAAGTCCGCTCGCGCCCGATGTCGGCCGGGCGGCCGCTATGCGCAAAATGATTGGTGCCTTGGGTGAACGCGCCAGGGACGAGGATGGATGTCTCGATACCCCAGCGGGCCAGTTCCCCCGCGTAGCTGACCGCCAAGGCATCCATCGCCGCCTTTGCCGCGAAGTATGGGGCCAAATAGGGAGGCGTGCCGCCGCGGTGGCTGCTGCTGCCAACCCACAGTACCAGCCCCCGGCCCTGCTTGCGCAGTTGCGGTAGCGCGGCACGGTTGACGCGCTGCGTACCGATGACATTCACGTCGTAAAGTTGTGCGTACTGCTCGGGCGTAAAGGCTTCCGCCGGCCCAAACACCATATGTCCGGCGTTTTGGACCAGCACATCCAGCCGCCCTTGCGCCGCAATGACATGATCGACCGCCGCTTGCGCCGAGGCATCCGACTGCACATCCAGCTCAACCGCATGCAGTGCTACCTTGTGGCGGGCCGCATGGGCGTGCAAGGCCTCCACCTGTCGGGCATTTCGCCCCTGGGCGTCACGGATGCCGGCATAGACAATATGGCCCGCCGCGGCCAGGGCACGCGCACTCAGCGCGCCAAAGCCGCTGGAGGCACCGGTAATCAAAATCGTATAGCTCATAAGCCATCTCCTGCTGAAGTTGAAAGGAGGCTGCGCTCAGGCAAACCCGCCATTGGCACGTATGACCTGGGAATTGATCCAGCCCCCATCGGCGCCAACCAGGAAGGACACAACGCTTGCGATGTCTCCGGGCTGCCCAAGGCGTTCCAAAGGAGCGGCCTTGCTGAGCTGGACCACCTGTTCACCGGTCTTGCCTTCCAGGAACAGCTCGGTGGCGACCGGGCCCGGAGCCACCGCATTGACCGTGATGTTCCGGCCGCGCAACTCGTTGGCCAGCACATGCACCAGGCCCTCGACACCTGCCTTGGCCGCTATGTAGGGTCCGTACTGAGGAAAGGACTTGGCAATCACGCTGGTGGAAAGCGCCACGATGCGGCCGCCGGTGTTCACGTGCCGAGCCGCATGGGCCAGCACCAGAAAGGCGCCGCGCAGGTTGGTCTGGATGGTACGGTCGAATAGCTCGATGCTGTCGGGAACGATAGGGGCCAGCGGCATCGCGCCGGCGCTGTGCACGACGGCGCCGATGTTGCCGAAGGCCTCCTGTGCGGTGGCAAAGAGCCGACGCACGTCGTCGGCCTGGGATACGTCCGCTTGTACGGCAATCGCTTCCCCGCCCGCCGCCTGGATGGCTGAAACGGCTTCCTGCGCCTTGGTCGCGTTTCCCGCGTAGTTGACGGCGACCTTGAAGCCGTCCGCTGCCAGGCGCAGAGCGATCTCGCGCCCGATGCCGCGAGAGGCTCCGGTAACGATGGCGGTCTTAATGGGCAATGCTGCGATAGACGACTGACTGGTGATCATGATGGTTTCCTTGGTAAGTAGGGCCAAGCTTTGTGTTGACGCCACGGAAGCCATGATGACGATTGATTGCGGATGGATAAATGGGTTTAAATTAGCTAGTTAATTCAAAAGCAATCAACAATTGGACCGCCATGGACCGTTTCGATGCCTTGCAGCTCTTTACCCGGATCGTGGAACTCGGCAGTTTTACCGAAGCGGCAAGCGTGCTGGATATCCCGCGCGCCACGGCAACGCATGCAATCAAGGAGCTCGAGAAGCGGCTTGGCGCGCGCCTGCTGGATCGCACCACACGGCAGGTCAAGCCCACCCTGGATGGGCAGGCCTTCTACGAACGCAGCAAGCGCGTCCTGGCAGAACTGGAAGACGCGGAAACCTCGCTGAGCACCCACATCGCCAATCCCCATGGGACGTTGCGGCTGGATCTTCATGGGGCGCATGCAACGATGATCATCCTCCCGCGCATCGGCGAGTTCCGGGAACGTTACCCCCAGGTCGATGTCGTCATCAGCAGCGGCGACCGCCTGGTGGACCTGATCAGGGAAGGCATCGACTGCGTGGTGCGGGCGGGCCGGCCACGCGACTCATCGCTGGTGGTCAGAAGACTGGCGGACATGCCCGAGATCATCTGCGCCAGCCCCGAATACCTGGCTCGGCATGGCACTCCCCGGCATCCGCGCGAATTGGCGGAGCACCAGGGGATCGGCTTCTTCGCCCGCGGCAATGACAGCCGCTATCCTTTCACCATCGTCATGGATGAAGAGGTGGCGGAATTCGAGGCGAGCGGCTGGATCTCGGTCAGCGACGCCGAGTGCTACACGAGCGCGGCACTCGCTGGCTGCGGGCTGATCCAAGTCCCCCGTTTCCGCCTGGAAGCGCATTTGCGGTCCGGACGCCTGGTCCAGGTCCTGCCTGAATGGAGCTGCCCCGACCTGCCCGTCTGCGCACTCTATCCCTTCCATCGACAGCTTTCGCCCAGGGTGCGCGTATTCATCGATTGGGCCCGCGACATATACAGCGAAAAATTCGGCCCGCTTGCACCATCCAGCCAGCCACCCGCGCAGCCGAGATGAAACAAAACGGACGCCCCGAAGGGCGTCCGCTGCGGTTCCGCAAGGCGATCAATCCAGCTTGATGCCCGCCTTCTTGATGACGTCGGCCCATTCGCCGCGCTGCGCTTCGGCATAGGCCTTGAAGTCGCTGGCTGTCATGGGCAGGGGCTCCACGCCCATGGCGCGGATCTTGGTGGCGACATCGGACGATTTCAAGACCGCCTGAAGGTCGGCGCTTAGCTTGTCGACGACCTCGGCCGGCAGGCCGGCGGGGCCGACCAGGCCTTGCCAGGCATAGGCGGTAAAGTTCTGGACGCCCGCTTCAGCCATGGTGGGCACATTGGGCAGCAGGTCGATGCGCTTGGGCGTGGCGACCGCCAGCACGCGCAGCTTGCCCGCCTTGATGTTGGATTGCGCTGCGGCCGAATCGACGAAGCCAAGGCTGACCTGCCCGCCCAGGATGTCTTGCAGCGCGGGGGCGGCGCCCTTGTAGGGAACATGGGTGATATTGACACCCGCGCGCTGCTTGAACATCTCGAGGGCCAGATGGTGGGGCGAGCCCGCGCCCGCCGAGGCGGAGGTAAGCTTGCCCGGCTCCTTGCGCGCGGCCTCGAGGACATCGTCGAGCGACTTGAAGGGCGAATCGTCCTTCACGGCCAGCATGAGGGGAAAGCGCGCCAGGCCGCCGACATAGGTGAACTTGGCGGGATCGTATTGCAGCGAGGAATACAGGGACGGATTGAAGGCCAGCGTGCCGGAATCGGCCGTGCCGACCACATAGCCGTCGGGCTTGGCGGCCTGCACGAAGCTGGCGCCGATGATCGTCGCCGCGCCGGGCTTGTTCTCGACCACGACCGTCTGCCCAAGCGATTTCTCAAGGCCCGAAGCCACCAGCCGGCCTATGACGTCGGAGCCGCCGCCCGCCGGATACGGAATGACCCACTGGACGGCCCGCTCGGGCCAGGAGGCTGCCTGGGACATGCCGGCCAGCCCCAGCAAAGAGGCCGCCACCAGGCCCTTAAATAGTTTAGACATGAATGATTGCTCCGTGAAATGTATAAGCGAAGAATTTTTACGCTTGCGATTATGCAACGGATCAAGTCATTTTCAAATACGGAGATTCCCCTTCCCGCCCGCCTGCCGCGCCGGCGAGTATCGCGTCAGCGCACCATGCCCGCCGCGGCCGTCTGGTGCGTGGCCGCATCGATCAGGATGAAGGCGCCGGTCGCCGCGTTTCCCGTATAGGGATCCAGCGCCAGCGGGTCGCGCGCCACCAGCGTCGCATGGCCGATATCGTTCATGTTCAGCACGTCGCCGGCCGGCACCTGCTGCAAGGCATTCATGTCGCGCCGGGTATGGACCGCCTTGATGCGCGCCTGGGTCAGGCGGGTTCCCTGCTTCAGCCAGTACTGGCGGGCCGGATTCAAGGCCTGCTGGTCCAGCCAGCACAGCTCGGCATCGAATTCCCGGGCCAGCCTGAGCTGCGCGTCGGCGGGAACGATCAGGTCGCCGCGCGACACATCGATGTCCCGGTCCAGCACCACGGTTGCGCTGTCGCCGCCCACCAGCTCGGCGACGTCGGCATCGCCGCGCAGCAGTCGGGCCACCGTAGCCGTCAGGCCGGAAGGCAATACCTTGATGCCGTCTCCCACCTTCAGCGCGCCACCCGCCAACTGGCCGGCATAGCCCCGGAAGCCATCCACCCGGCTGCCATCATGACGTATGACCCACTGCACGAAGAAGCGCGCTGCGGCGTTTGGGGCGGCCGCCGCCACAGGCAGGGTTTCCAGCAGGGACAACAGCGGGGGGCCGTCATACCACGGCGTATTGCCCGATTCCTGGACCACGTTGTCACCCTTCAGGGCGGAGATCGGCACGATGTGGAAGTCGGGGATGCCCAGCGCCCGGGCCAGCTCGGCATAGGCGTCGGCGATGCGCTGGAAGACCTGGCCGTCCCAGCCGACCAGGTCCATCTTGTTGACGGCCACGATCACATGCTGCAAGCCCAGCAATTGCGCCAGCGCGCTGTGGCGTTTGGTTTGCGGCAGCAGGCGGCCGTCGGCGGCGCGGCTGGCGTCGACCAGGATGACGACCACCTGTGCGGTGGACGCCCCGGTGACCATGTTGCGGGTGTATTGCTCGTGTCCGGGCGCATCGGCCACGATGAACTTGCGCAGCGGCGTCGCAAAGTAGCGGTAGGCGACATCGATGGTGATGCCCTGCTCGCGCTCGGCCTCCAGACCGTCGGTCAGCAGGGCCAGGTCGATCTCGCTGGCCGGGGTGCGCTTGTACTTGGACTTGGCAATGGACGCCAGCTGGTCGGCGAATACGCCCTTGCTGTCATACAGCAGTCGGCCTATGAGGGTGGACTTTCCGTCATCCACCGACCCGGCGGTGATCAGGCGCAGCACCTCGGTGCCGCTGGCGGACACCCATGATTCGTTGATTGCATTCATCAGAAGTATCCCTGTTTCTTGCGGCGCTCCATCGAGGCCTCGGACGTCTGGTCGTCCATGCGCGTGGCTCCGCGCTCGGTAATGGTGGTGATGGCCGTTTCGGCGATGATCTGTTCAGGCGTGGCGGCCGCCGATGCCACGGGGCAGGTGCAGGAAATATCGCCCACGGTGCGAAAGCGCACCGTTCGGGTTTCGGGAATTTCCGTGGCCTTCGGCGGCGTAATGGGGCTTACGGGCACCAGCAGGCCGTTGCGCTGCACCACCAGCCGTTCGTGAGCGTAATAGATCGAGGGCAGGCTGAGTTTCTCGCGCGCGATGTACTGCCACACATCCAGTTCCGTCCAGTTCGAGATCGGGAATACGCGCATGTTTTCGCCCGCATGCACTTTGGTGTTGAACAGATTCCAGAGCTCCGGACGCTGCGCCTTGGGGTCCCATTGCCCGAACTCGTTGCGAAAGGAAAATACCCGCTCTTTGGCGCGGGCCTTTTCCTCGTCGCGCCGGGCGCCGCCTATGCAGGCATCGAAGCCGAATTCCTCGATGGCTTCCAGCAAGGTCGTGGCCTGAGCGGCATTGCGCGAATCCGTCGCCCGCCGCAGCACCACGGTCCCTCTGGCGATGGAGTCCTCGACCTGGCGGACGATCAGCGTTTCACCCAGCTCGGCGACCCGCCCGTCGCGGAACTCGATGACTTCATCGAAGTTGTGGCCTGTATCGATATGCATCAGCGGAAACGGAAACCCCGCCGGCCGGAAGGCCTTCTCGGCCAGGCGCAGGAGCACGACCGAGTCCTTGCCGCCCGAAAACAGCAGCACGGGGCGTTCGCACTCGGCCGCCACCTCGCGAAGAATATAGATGGCTTCCGATTCCAGCCAGTCCAGATGAGTTCTTGATGAGATATCGCCCATGTTCTTCCTTTTCAATCCTTCAGGTTGCCCGCATGCAGGCCGCATTCCTTGCTCAGCTTCTGTTCCCACCACCACCGCCCGGCCCGCTCGTCCTCGCCCGGGCGCACCGCCCGGGTACAGGGCTCGCAGCCTATCGAGGGATAGCCCTTGTCGTGCAGGGGGTTGTACGGAATGGCAAACCGCCTGATGGCGGCCCACACGTCATCATGCGTCCAGGCGGCCAACGGGTTGTACTTCCGCAAGCCAAAAACCGGGTCGAGCTCCGATTCGGGCAAGTCCGCCCGGGTCAGGGACTGGCCGCGGCGCTGCCCGGTCAGCCAGGCCGAATGCCCATGCAGCGCCCTGCGCAAAGGCTCCACCTTGCGCAGGGCGCAACATTCCTTGCGCAAGGCGACGCTTTCATAGAAGGCAAAAGCGCCATGGGCGTCGACATGCGCCTTGACCGCACCCGGTTCGGGCTGCACACGGCGTATCGCCACGCCATACCGGTCGTGAACGGCCTGGATCAGGGCCAGCGTTTCCGCATGCAGGCGGCCGGTGTCCAGCGTAAAAACCTGGATGGGCAGGCCGGCCGAGAAAATGGCATGGGTCAGCACCATGTCTTCGGCGCCCAATGAAGAGGCAAACACCGCATCCGGATGGCTTCGGGCAATGTTTTGCAGAACGTCCTGCAATACGGCCCACGAACTGGCCGGGGATGGGTCCGGCGCCGGGGAGAAAACCGCGCTCATGATTCGCTCGCTCTTGCACCCGCCGCGCCGCCTTCCCATCGACTCGAGACCGGCCCGCCACAGGCAAATAAAACGACAGTCTGACCGGCCGGCGGCCTGGTGGGAACGACTTAATAGTTAAGTAGTTATCACCAGCGGCCATTAATAGAAATCGACATAAGCTCATGCCGCGCCGGGTCCGGCCTTGCCTCGGGGGTCACCCGGTAGCACAATCGTCAGGGCCGAGAGCGGAAAGCCGCCGGATCCCGCTTTCAATGCGTCCCCAATTAATTGGAATTAACTATTAATCGGGGACGTAGTAAGCTCTCGCACTAAAATAACCGCGTTCGGCCGGGCGGAAGGCCCGGCGCCTTCCTGTTTGCCTTCCTCTTACGCTAAGGTCCACATCATGTCAGAACACCCGACGCATGCTCTCCCTTCCTACCTGCACTCCGACGACCTGGGTCCCTGGGGCATTTACCTGGAGCAAGTGGAGCGCGTGACTCCCTATCTGGGCAAGCTCGCGAAATGGGTTGAAACCCTGAAACGCCCGAAGCGCTCGCTGATCGTGGACGTGCCCGTCGAACTGGACAATGGCACCATCGCCCACTTCGAAGGCTATCGTGTGCAGCACAACACCACGCGCGGCCCCGGCAAGGGCGGCGTCCGATTCCACCAGGACGTCACCCTGTCCGAGGTCATGGCGCTGGCGGCCTGGATGTCCGTCAAGACCGCCGCGGTAAACCTGCCTTTCGGCGGAGCCAAGGGCGGCATACGCATCGATCCCCGCAATTACTCCCGTGGAGAGCTCGAGCGCATCACCCGCCGCTACACCAGCGAAATCGGCGTCATCATCGGGCCCCACAAAGACATACCCGCGCCCGACGTGAACACCAATGCGCAGACCATGGCCTGGATGATGGACACGTATTCCATGAACGAAGGCGCCACGACCACCGGCGTGGTCACCGGCAAGCCGGTTTCGCTGGGCGGCAGCCTGGGCCGCGTCGAAGCCACGGGCCGCGGGGTCTATGTGGTGGGCTGCGAGGCCGCGCGCGATGCCGGCATACCCATCGAGGGCGCCCGCGTGGTCATACAGGGCTTCGGCAACGTGGGCGGCACCGCCGCCCGGCTTTTCTATGAAGCCGGCGCCAAAGTCATCGCCATCCAGGACCATACGGGATGCCTGCATAACGCCAACGGCCTGAACGTGCTGGCCTTGCTCAAGCACTCGGAAGAACATGGCGGCATTGCCGGCGCGCCCGACGCCGAAAACCTGACACCCGCCGAATTCTGGGCGCTTGAAACAGAACTTCTGATTCCGGCCGCGCTGGAAGGGCAATTGAACGAGCACAACGCCAATTCCGTGCGCGCCCGTATCGTCATCGAAGGCGCCAACGGCCCGACCACGCCGGAAGCCGACGACATCCTCACCTCGAACGGCACGCTCATCGTCCCCGACGTGCTGGCCAATGCGGGCGGTGTCACGGTCAGCTACTTCGAATGGGTCCAGGACTTTTCCAGCTTCTACTGGACCGAGCCGGAAATCAACCACCGCCTGGAAGCCATGATGCGCGCCGCCTACTCCTCGGTGTCCGCCGTAGCCAAAGAGCACCAGGTCAGCCAGCGCACCGCGGCCTTCATCACGGCCTGCACGCGCATCCTGGAATCGCGCGAGGTGCGTGGGCTCTATCCCTGATCGGGCAACAGCACCGCCACGGGCAGGCCGGAAAGCACATCGGCCAGCCTCAGGGTGCCGTCGGGGCCGCTGCGCATGACGCTGCCCCGCAAGCTGTCGCGCAGCGCCGCCCCCAAGTGGCGGCGCGGCAGCACCAGCGCCGTATCTTCCCAGAAGTCCGGCGATATCGCGGGCAGAGCTCCGCCCGACGCCGTATCGATCCCGCCCGCCACCAGGCGCGGCGCCACCACAAGCACATGTTGACCCTCGCCGCAGAGCAGGAAGGCCAGCACATGCGCCTGGCGGGCGCCCTGGACCGGCAGCGCAATATACCTTCCCGATGAGAATACCCGGGGCACGCGGCGCCGGATCTCAAGCAGGCGGGCCAGCACGGCCTGCTTGATGCGGCCGGTCTTCCAGTCCGGCAGCACGGCGCGCAGATCGGGCAAGCCACCGTCCAGGGCATGCAGCGCGGCCCGCCGGGCATCGTAGTCGACCGGACGGCGGTTATCGGGGTCCACCAGGCTGAAATCCCAGAATTCCGTTCCTTGATACAGATCGGGCACGCCCGGCGACATCATGCGCAGCACCACTTGGGACAGGCTGTTGACCGCGCCCGCCGGTGCCAGCCTTTCGGCAAAAGCGGCGATATCGCGCAGCAAGGCATGCAGCGCCCGGCCCGGACGCAAGTTGTCCAAGAAGTCCATGGCGGCATTTTCATGCGCCACGTTCGGCTGGAACCAGCTTGAATCCAGCTTGGCCTCGCGCATGGCCTTGACCTGCCATTCCCCCAGGCGCTGGATATAGCCGTCCACCCCCGCCGCATCGTCCGCATCCAGATCCAGGGGCCAGGCTCCGACCATGGTCTGGAACAGCATGTAGCGCTGCGCCCGGCCAGATCCCGAGTCCGGCACATAGCCGGCTTCCGGCCAGCGCATCCATCGGCCGCTGGCGGCGGCCCACTCATCGGGAATCTCGCTGACGACCGCCAGCCGCGCCCGAACGTCCTCTCCCCGCTTGTGATCGTGCGTGGCGGTCGCCAGCAGGGCGTACCGGGCATGCTCGGCCCGCCAGGCATTGCGTTGGTGGAAGTCCTCGGGCGATATTGAAAACACATCGGGGTCCGCTCCCACCTCGTTGCGCGAAATCAGGCGGCCAAAGCGATAGAAAGCGGTGTCCTCGACGGACTTCGCCGCCAAGGGCGGCGTAAGCTGCTGGAATCGCCTGACCGCCTCGCGCTGCAGCAAGCGCGGCGATACGCCCGGGACGGCTTCGTCCGTCGACAAGGGGGCGCCGCCCAGGCAATTGTCCAGCCAGTCCAGCAGCTTGAGTTCATATTCATCCGGCGCCAGGCTGTCCCTGACCTGCTTCACCAGCGCCGCGAACAGACGGGCGTCCGACGGATTCCTGCCGCTTTCGCCGGCATAGCTGCGATAAACCGGAAAAGCGATCAGCAGTTCATCCAGCATGCGCCCCAGCGCTTCGACGCTCCAGTCCCTGGAATCCACGCCGGCCTGTGCAAGGCCGGACAGAACGCGAAGCAGGCCCTTGCGCTCGGCCACGAAGTGCCGCCGCAGCATCAGGCATCGGGCGTCTTTTACATAGTCCTGCGCCGAACGCCCGCCGCCGGAGACGTCTTCCCATACCTGCGACAAGGCTTCTTTGCCCGACGGATCATGCAGCACGGCGCCGGCCTGGTCCATGAAATCGTAGCCGCTGGTGCCATCCACCTGCCAGTCTTCACCCAGGACCTCACCGGCGGCCAGGATCTTTTCCACGATCAGCCAGGGCCGGTCGCCCGCCAGTCCGGCGGGCCGAAGCGCGCTGCGCGCATCGAGTTCGGCGCGCAGCCGGCGGCAATAGTCCAGTGGCCGGGCCAGGCCGTCGACATGGTCGATGCGCAAGCCGTCTATCAAACCCTCGGCATAAAGGCGCAGGGGCAGCTCATGGACGGCATCGAACACCTCCGGCCGTTCCACGCAAACCCCGATCAGTTCATTGATTTCGAAGAAGCGGCGCCAGTTGATGCAGTCGGCGGCGCAGCGCCACCAGGCCAGCCGATAATGCTGGCGCTCCAGCAGGGCATGCAGGCGCTGGCGCCCATCGGGCAGCCTGCCATCGTACTGCTTGCGGGCAACGCAGCTGTCCATGCCTGCAAGCCGCAAGGTATCCGGAGCGATCGGATAGCGCATGCCGCAGGCTTCGATCTCAGGGGAAATCCCCCCCCCATCCAGGACCAGCCGGATATCGCCCTTGCCCAGGCAGCTTCCATAGGGCTCCGGCAGGAACGGAGCCAGCACCTTGCCGCGCAGCGCCGGATCGGCCGGCTGCCAGTCGATGTCGAACCACTGGGCATGGGGGCTGGCGGTGCCCAGGCGCAGCACGTCCCACCACCATGCATTGTCCGGGTGCGCCGCCATGTGATTGGGCACGATATCGAGAACCAGCCCCATGCCATGGCGGCGCAGGACCTGAGCCAGCGCCGCCAGTGCCGGTTCGCCGCCCAGCTCCGGATTGACCGTCGAATGATCGACCACATCGTAGCCATGCAGCGAGCCGGAGCGTGCGCGGGTGATGGGCGAGAGATAGAAATGGCTGACTCCCAGCTGCGCGTAATACGGCACCTGCGCGCGGGCGTCGTCCAGGGTAAAGCCGCGGTGCAGCTGCAAGCGGACGGTGGCGCGCGGCATGCTCATGCGCCGCCCCTTGCCCGGGCTATCCCGGCAAGGCTGGATGCCACCCCGGGATCGCTGAATATCTGCTCTACGCTCATGGGAAGCGTTTGCATCCAGTTGGGATGCGCGTTTGCACCGGTCTCGCCGTGGCCGGGCAGATTGGGCTGATCCTCCATGCCCAGCAGGTCCTCCATGGCAATAATGACCAGGGGGCTGGGCGTGGCGGCCACGAAGCCCAGGATGGCATCGCGCGGCGCGTCGGCCTGCGGGTCGGGCGCCCCTTCAGGCAGGCTGCCCGCCGCCCGCATGGCATTGCACAACGCCTTTTTCTCGCCCTCGCGCCATTGCGCGGCAGCCAGCCATGCGCCGTGGCCCGGCGTTTCTCCCAGCCGTTCGCGCCAATACAGATCGCGCCCTTGCCACCAGCCCGCGATCGTCGGCAAATCGTGCGTCGTGGGCGTCGCCATGGTCCAGGCCGGCCACTGCCGGGGCGCCGTAAACGGCGGAGGACCTTCGTCCTCGCCCGCCTGGCCGTCCCGCTGGAACCACAGCACGCTCATGCCCATCACGTTCTTTTCCTGCAATTGCTCGTTGAAGCCCTCGGGCACCGTGCCCAGGTTTTCGCCCACCACGATGGCCTGGTGCCGCCATGCTTCCAGCACCAGCAGGCGCAGCATGTCCTCCGTCGGATAGCGCAGATACGCGCCGTCGGCGGGCGACTCGCCCTGCGCCACCAGCCACATGCGCGCCAGGCCAAGGATATGGTCGACGCGGACGCCGCCGGCGTAACGGAATGCCGCCCGCAATATCTCGATGAAGGCCGCATAGCCGGTATCGCGCAAGGCACGGGGGGACATGGCGGTCAGGCCCCAGTCCTGTCCCAATGACTGGTACAGGTCCGGCGGCGCGCCGACCGATACGCCCGCCAGGATTTCCTTCTGGCGGCTCCAGGCATGGCTGCCGCGGGCGTCGGTGCCGATGGCCAGATCGGTGATCAGCCCCAGAGGCATGCCGGCATCGAGGGCGCTGCGCTGAGCATCCAGCATGCCCCGGTGAGCGAGCCATTGCAGGAACACATGGAAGTGGATTTCCTTTTCCTGCGAGGCGGCATAGGCGCGCAGGCCCGGCCCGGAGGGATCGTGAAGGGCGTCGGGCCAGTCCTGCCAGCCGCTTTCCGGCCCCAGTTCGGGCACATGGCTGCCATGCAGCGCCTCGAATCGCGCATGGCTTGCCAAGGCCTCGCCGCCTTCACGGGAGAACGCATCCAGATCCTCATGCAGCGCCTTGCCGCCGCACCGGCGGAAGGCATCGTGCATGCGCCTGAACAGCCGCAGGCGCCGGGGCAGCATCTGCGCCCAGTCGATGTGCAAGGTGTCCGTCGCCATGCCATGGCCGTCTTGCGGCTCGTCCGGATCCAGCGCCGCCAGGAAGGCATCCTTGCCCAGCACGTGTTCCGGATCGATATAGGCGGCATTGAGAAACAGGCGGCTCGAGGGAGAATAGGGGCTGAAGCGTTGCGGAGCCGCGCTGAACATGGCATGGACGGGGCTGATCGCCAAGGCGGCGGCGCCCCGCTTGCCCGCTTGCCCGGCCAGTTGGGCAAGCAGGGAATATTGGCCGGCATGCCGGCCGCGCAGGCTATAGACCTGGGCGGCCATCCCCCATGGGCGGCCCGGCCGATGGCCCGCCAATTCCTGAACCGAGGGACAGCGGCGAGGGCTCACCGCCAAGGTCCGTTGCGAGTTCCCGATAGAAAGGTTGTGGTAGCCGGGCCGGCTTACCGGATCGATGCGCACCATGCCGTTCCCGGCCTGCGCCGCCATCCCGCTGCGCTGCCCGCCCCCCTCCAGTTCCAGGCTATACGCCAGAGGACCCGCGTGGGCGAATACCGGCGCCTCGTCCGCCTGGACGATCACCATCCCGGCCCCGCCCGGCCGCGCCTCCCGCTCCAGCCTGAGCCGGCTTTCGGCGATCTGGGACGGACTGGCGCAAGGCAGCTCCAGCGCGTCCAGCAGCCTGCGCAGGATTTCGTCGCGCACCTGGCGCCGGTTCCCGAAAGCGTCCGTCCACCCGGCCTCCAGCCCCGCTTCCCGCGCCAGTGCAAGAAGCGCCGCATCGGCTCCGGCATGCGCGTTCACGCCCGCGCTCCATTGCCTGGCCCGCCGACCTGCTCCGGCCGATGGCACGGCTCCAGCGTGGCCACGGTGCTGCAGGCCGCCATGCCTCCTTCCCGCAGGGCCGCCTCGGCATGTCCGCCCATCGAAGAAAAAATCCGCTCTTCTGCGGACATGCCCGTCTTCAATGCCACCTCATCCGACGACAGATTGCAATAGATCCGCAGCACGCTGCCGTTGCCCAATCGCCATCCGGCACGCACGGCAAGCGGCCCCGCCACCTCGGCGAAAAGGTTTTTCGCGCCCCTCAGCCAAGGGCTGATGAATTCGCGGCGCGCTGCCAGCAAGGCCCGGTACTCCTCGCGCCACTGCACGCCGCCCGCGCCTCTCAAGCCCGGCAGTGCCCGGGATTGCTCCCAGGCATGCTCATCGTTCGGATCGGGTATGCGATCGCGCGCTTGCGGATCCGAAAATGCCGGAAATGCGGCAAACTCATTGCGCCGCCCTTCACGCACCGCCGTCGCCAGTTCCGCATCGTTGAAGCTGGTGAAATACAGGAACGGCGCCGTCGACCCGTACTCCTCGCCCATGAAGACCAGAGGGATGTGCGGCGCCAGCAACTGAAGGGCGATGGCCGCCCGCAGCGCATCGGGCTTCCGGGCGCACAGCGTGGTCAGGCGTTCGCCAAAAGCGCGATTTCCGGTCTGGTCGTGGTTCTGTAAAAAGAAAACGAAAGCCGAGGGGGGCAGGCCGGCACTGGGCTCGCCGCGCGGCCGGCCATCGCGCCAGGCGCTGGGCTGTCCCTGGTACAGGAAGCCCTCTCCCAGGCAGCGGGCCAGCTCGCCTGCGCAATCCCCGCCATAAGCGGAGTAATAGCCCTGGCTCTCGCCCGTCAGGATCCGATGCAGCACATGATGGGCGTCATCGTTCCACTGCGCGTCGAACCCCTTTCCGAGCAGGCTGGCGGCATTGTCGTCGTTTTCCAGCACCAGGTGCACATGACGCCCCGGATCGAGATGGCTGCGGACAAAATCGGCCATTTCGGGCAGCCATCCCGGCTCCGAGATTGCATGCACGGCATCCAGGCGCAAACCGTCGAAACGGTATTCGCGCAGCCAGTACAGGGCGTTCTCGGCGAAGAAAGCACGCACCTGATTTCTGCGGAAGTCGATCGCCGGCCCCCATGGGGTCATCCGATCCTCCCGGAAGAATTCGGGCGCATAGCCGGACAGATAATTTCCTTCCGGGCCGAAATGGTTGTAGACCACGTCCAGGAATACCTGCATGCCCATGCCATGCGCCGTATCCACCAGCAGGCGCAGATCGTCGGGACTGCCGTAGGCGGTGTCGGGCGCATACGGCAGCACGCCGTCATAGCCCCAATTGCGCGGACCGGGGAAGTCGGCCACCGGCATGAGTTCGATGGCCGTTATCCCCAGTTCGGACAAGTCGGCCAGCCGCTCCTGGACGCCGCGAAAACCGCCGGCCAGCCCGGCATGGATCTCGTACAGCACGGTCTGCTCCCAGGGCAGCCCGCGCCACTCCTTGTTGCGCCATGAATAGGCCGTGGTGTCGGAGACGATGCTGGCATCGTGGATGTCGCCATCCTGCAATCGCGAAGCGGGATCGGGCACGCGCAAGGTTCCGTCGACATGGTACCGATAGCGCGTGCCCGGCGCGCAGGCGCAGGTCAGTTCGTGAAAGCCCTGCGCGACGGCCTCCATGGGCCGGGCAGGCTGGCCGTCCAGCTCCAGGCAGACCTGGCGGGCGCTGGGCGCCCATAGACGAAAGCGCGTCAGCCCTTTTCCCACGCATACCGCGCCGAAGCTGTAGTCGTAGCAATCGCCCTGGCCGACGTCAGACATGGCGATGCTCCGCCTGGCCGGTAAAGGCAAGCAGCACCAGGCCATGGGCGCGTACGGTCTGGCTGTCCGCCCGCACAGGGCCCGGCATGGCCTCGGGGTGGGCCGTATCCAGTTCACGAGTCCAGGAAAAGTCCTGCGCGGGCAGCTGGAATTCGATGTCCTCGTCTCCGGCGTTGACCAGCAACAATGACATATCCACGTCCTCATCCGCCACGCAGGCGCGCCGCAGGCCCAGAACACGCCCCTCGGCATAATCCCATGCCGGCGGACTCATCGCCTGGCCGTCCATGTCGAACCAGGCAACCCGCGCCAGGCCGGGCAGGACGTCTGCGTCCCCATCCAGGAAACGGGGCATGCGCAAGGACGGATGCGCGCGCCTCAGCGCGGCCAGCCTGCCCATGAAGGCCATCAAGGCGCGTCCCTCGGGCTCCGCGGCCTGGGCCCAGTCCAGCCATGATGTCTCGTTGTCCTGGCAATAGGCGTTGTTGTTGCCGTCCTGGCTGTTGCCGAATTCGTCGCCCGCCAGCAGCATCGGGGTGCCGTTCGAGAAAAAGACGGTGGCCAGCATGGAGCGCAGCACACGGTCGCGCAGAGCCGACACCTGCTCGTCTGTGGCGGGTCCTTCCTCGCCCCAGTTGTTGCTGAAGTTCTCGCCATGCCCATCGGCATTGTCGTCGCCATTCGCTTCATTGTGCTTGTCGTTGTAGCTGACCACGTCCCGGGCCGTGAAGCCATCGTGCGAAGCCAGGAAATTCACCGAGGCCCAGGGCCGGCGGTGGCGGCGGTCGAAGACGTCGGGCGTGCCCATCAGCCATCCGGCCAGGTCGCCGCGCAGGCCAGCCTCGCCCGCCCAGAAACGGCGGATGCCGTCCCTGAACTTGTCGTTCCACTCCGCAAAGCCCGGCGGGTGGTTGCCCAGCTGATAGCCGTCGGGCCCCGTGTCCCAGGGCTCGGATATCAGCTTCAGGCGCGACAGGACCGGGTCCTGGACGATGGCGTCGAAGAACCCCGAACCCGGGTCGAAGCCGGTACCCTCGCGTCCCAGGGTGACGCCAAGATCGAACCGGAAACCATCGATGCGGTAGCTTTGCGCCCAATAGCGCAGGGAGTCCATCACCATTTGCAGGACGCGCGGGTGCGACAGGTTCACCGTGTTGCCGCAACCGGTGTCGTTGATGTAGTAGCGCTCCTCGCCGGGTATCAGCCGGTAGTAGCTGGCGTTGTCCAGCCCGCGCCACGACAGCGTCGGACCCAGCTCGTTGCCTTCCGCCGTATGGTTGTAGACCACGTCCAGGATGACTTCGATACCGGCGCTTTGCAGGCGCCGGATGGCCATGCGCAAGTCGTTGGTCTTGCCGTGGGTCAGGTAGGCCGGCTCCGGCGCGAAGAAGGCCAGCGTGTTGTAGCCCCAGTAGTTGCGCAAGCCGCGTTCGACCAGGAAGTGATCCTGCAGGAAGGCGTGTATGGGCATCAGCTCTATGGCCGTTACGCCCAGCTTGTGCAGATGATCGATGAAGCGCGGGTTGGCCAGCCCCTCGCAGCTGCCGCGCAGCTCGCGCCGCAGATCGTCCCGGCGCATGGAAACGCCGCGCACATGGGCCTCGTAGATGACGGTTTCCGCCCATGGCGTATACGCGCGGCTTTGCATGCCCCAATTGAAGTTCTCGCCCGTGACCACGCACTTGGGCACGAGGGCGGCCGAATCGCGCCTGTCCAGGCTGAGGTCCGCCTTGGGATGCTGGACGCGATAGCCGAACAGAGCGTCCGACCAGCGCAGCGGGCCGTCCAGCTTGCGCGCATAAGGATCGATCAGCAGCTTTTGCGGATTGAAGCGATGCCCCCGCTTCGGGTCGTAGGGGCCGTATGCCCGATACCCATACAGCAAGCCCGGTTCGGCATCGGGCAGGTAGCCGTGCCAGATCTCGTCGGTGCATTCGGGCAGCGTGTAGCGCCGCAGTTCCTTGCGGCCCCTGGCATCGAAAATGCAAAGCTCGATCTTGCTGGCACTGGCTGAAAAAACGGCAAAATTCACACCCAGGCCGTCGCTGATCGCGCCCAGCGGATAAGGGAGCCCGGGCGCCAGGCGTTCCGGCAATGCACCAATGATCATGATCCGCCCTCCGCGATGAAAACCAGGGTCGCCAGCGGCGGAAGCGTCAGCTCCAGCGACTGTCCGTACCCGTGCGCGGGTTCCGCCGCCGTGTCGGCCGAACCCGCATTGCCCACGCCCGACCCGCCGTACGCCTGCGCGTCGGTGTTCAGGCGCTCGGCCCAGCGCCCTGCGATGGGCACGCCTATGCGGTAGCCCATGCGCGGCACCGGCGTCATATTGCTGACGATCAGCGCGGTCTGCCCCTCATGGCGGCGCAGGAATGCGAAGACGCTGTTGCTGTCGTCGTCGCCCACGATCCATGCAAATCCTTCGGGAACGGCGTCGCCCCCATAAAGCGCCGGCGTATTCCGGTACAGCATATTGAGATCGCGCACCAGCGCCAGAACGCCCGAGTGCATGTCATCGTTCAGGGCGCCCCAATCCAGTTGCGCATCGTGGTTCCATTCGCTTTCCTGTGCCAGCTCGCCGCCCATGAAAAGCAGTTTCTTGCCCGGGTGCGTCCACATGAATCCGTAGTAGGCGCGAAGGTTGGCGTAGCGCTGCCACCGGTCGCCGGGCATCTTGCCCACCAGCGAGCCCTTGCCATGCACGACCTCGTCGTGTGAAAGCGGCAGGATGAAATTCTCGGAGTACGCATAGATCATTCCGAACGTCATATCGTGATGATGGTAGCGGCGGTGCACCGGATCGTGCGCCATGTAGCGCAAGGTATCGTGCATCCAGCCCATATTCCATTTGTACTGGAAGCCCAGCCCGCCTTCGCCGGCGGGGCGGCTTACGCCCGGCCAGGCGGTGGATTCTTCCGCGATCACGATCGCGCCCGGGCAGGCCTGGGCCACGCCGGCGTTCAGTTGCCGCAGGAAGTCCACCGCCTCCAGGTTCTCGCGCCCGCCATGGCGATTGGGCGTCCATTGCCCCGGTTCGCGGCTGTAATCCAGGTACAGCATCGACGCCACGGCATCCACCCTCAGGCCATCCACGTGATAGCGCCTCAGCCACTCCAGCGCGCTGGCCAGAAGGAAGTTGCGCACTTCGTTGCGGCCCATGTTGTAGATCAGCGTATTCCAGTCCGGGTGCAAGCCCTGCCGGGGGTCGGCATGCTCGTACAGCGCCGTGCCGTCGAACCAGGCCAGGCCATGGGGATCCGATGGGAAGTGCGCCGGCACCCAGTCCAGGATCAGGGCCAGTCCGGCCCGGTGGCAGGCATCCACGAATCCCGCAAACTCGGCGGGCGTCCCGTAACGGGCCGAGGGCGCAAACATGCCCAGGGGCTGGTAGCCCCAGGACCCGCCGAAAGGGTGCTCCGTGATCGGCATCAGCTCCAGATGGGTGAAGCCCATGCGGGTCGCATGCTCGATCAGGCGCGGGCCGACCGTGGACCACAGGCTTCCTTCCTCCGCCGGGTGCATCCATGAGCCCAGGTGCGCCTCATAGATGGAGATCGGCGCATCCGCCGCCTGCCTGCCGCCGCGCTCGCGCATCCACTCCGCATCCGTCCAGTCGAAATCGGCCGGATCGCTCACGACGGAGGCCGTGGCGGGCGGCAGTTCGGTCTGGCGCGCCAGGGGGTCGGCCTTCAGCGCCAGCAGTTCGCCGCCGGCGCCCAACAGCTCGAATTTATACAGTGCGCCCGCAGCCACGCCCGGAACGAACAGTTCCCATACGCCGCATTCCGGACGCAGGCGCATGGGATGACGGCGGCCGTCCCAATCGTTGAAACTTCCCACCACGGCAACGCGTCGGGCATTGGGCGCCCACACGGCAAAGCGGGTTCCCTGGGTTCCGTCCAGCGTCATGACATGCGCCCCCAGGCAGTCGGCAAGCCGCCAGTGGCGCCCTTCCGCGATAAGGTGCATGTCAAGCTCGCCCAACAGCGGTTGCTCTCCAACGGCCGGTTTGCGCGTGTCGCCTCTGGACGGTTTCGTGTTTTCCCGCTTCATGGCTGGGCCTTGTCCTTGTCATGGTCGATTCGTCCCGCCAGCAGGCGCCGGGCGGCGCGAAGCAGGCCCTCCAGCGGAATGCCCAGCCAGTCGGGACGGTGTGCGGCTTCGTAGCAGATTTCGTAGGCGGCCTTTTCCAGCAAGGCCAACTCCAGCAAGGGCCCACGGTCGTTGGCGGGATGTGCAGGGGCTCCGTCGGGCGGATGGCCCGAGGCCTCCCGGGCCCCTTGCCGATACCCCTCCAGAAATGACGTCGTGGCGCTCGAGCAGAACTGCTCCAGCAGTATGCGTCTTTGCTGCGGCAGCGCGGCCGCCCCCATGGGAACGGGGACCAGGCCGCCGCCCTCGCCGGACGCGGCATCCGCGGCGCCCAACTCCGCGCTTGAGCCCGATGCCAGAAAAGCCGCGCAGGCATAGTCAAAGGACCGCAACAGGCCGGCCACATCGCGCCACGGACAGCTTTTTCCGCGGCGCTGCTCCAGGGAACGCGCCGGCTCGCCCTCGAAGTCGATCAGATACACATCGTTCTGGGCAATAAGCACCTGGCCCAGGTGAAAGTCGCCATGGATGCGGGTACGCATCGTACCGGCCAGCGCCAGTGCCTGGATGCCGATTTCCTCCAGCAATATCTTCTTCAGCGACTTGAGCTCTTCAAGCTGCAGGGCCGCGGCTTCCGAAAGCGCGGACTTGCCGGCGGCCGCGGCCTTCAGGGCGGCGTTCACCAGATCCCGGATATCCCTGGCCCATGCCTGCGCATCGTCCCTGCCGGCCTTTTCAGGCGTGAAGGCCGGGTCGTCGCTGGGCAGGGCCAGCATGGCATGCAACTGCGCCAGGCGCTGCCCTATGGTCGAGGCAATGGTCGTATAGCCCAATAGATCTTCCCGGTAGTCGGCCTGGCTTTCACCGGTCAGCGCGGCATTTTCAAGCGTGCGCTTCAGATAGTCCTGAGTCCAGCCCCAGGCATCGCCCTGATTCGGTATGCGCGCATGCAGCAGGGCCAGCGTATGCGGCGTTCCGTCCTCATCCACGCGCACGAGTTCGCCGAGCAGCGCGGCGGAGTTGCCGTAGCCCAGCTGAGTCAGCTGGCGGGTCATTTCAGCCTCGGGATGCACGCCCGCCGTCACATGCCGCAACAGTTTCAAAACGGCCAGGTCGCCCAACAGCATCGAACTATTGGATTGCTCTCCATGAAACCAATCGACGGTCAGGTCCGCAGGCCAGTCCACGGCCCGCAGCCCGGGCTCCGCCCGGAAATGCAGCACGAAACGTCCACGGCTGACATCGATGGATATCTGCCGCTCTTCCCGCCAGTTCTCCAGCAAGGCCTGCGTGAATTCGGGCATGGAATAGGCATCGGTGGCCAGGCCCAGCTCCGAACCCCGGCGTACACGGGCCATGGCATACTGAGCCGGCATGCCTTCGACCGTTTCGGACCAAAGCAGGGCCAGCGGCAGGAAATAGCGTTCGGAGCCGTCTCCGCCCGGCACGTCGAATTCGGCCAGGAACAGCTCGCCCTGATCGGCGGAGCTCGCCGGCAGCGGGACGATGTAGGCAATTCCGACGGAAGCGGGAGCCTGCCCGCCGGCATACCATCGCTGACGCTCAAGATAGAGCGGCAGCACCTGATTGCACAAGGCCTTCCGCGATCCTTCCACCAGCTGATAGCCCGCCTTGCGGCGCAATACCAGGGTCAGGTATTCCGGCATTTGCTGCGGGCTGCTCGCATGCCAGGCGGGCGGCGCGGCGCTGTCGCTAAGCTGGAACCAGTAAAAGCCATAAGGCGGGAGCGTAAGCAGATAAGGCAATGTGCCGATGGTGGGGAATGGAGTGCCGCCCAGCAGCTCGATGGGCACCCTGCCCGCCATGGCGGCCAGATCCAGCTCGACCGGCTGCGAAGCATCGGAGAGATTGGCCACGCATAGCAGCACGACTCCCTCGTGCTCGCGCAGGTAGGCCAGGATCTTCCGGTTGCCCGGAAACAGGAAACGCAAGCTGCCACGTCCGAAAACATGGGATTGCTGGCGCTTGGCCAGCATGCGGCGCGTCCAGTTGAGCAGGGAATGGGGATCGCGCTGCTGCGCCTCGACGTTGACCGCCTCATACCCATAGAGAGGCCCCATCAGCACCGGCAGCGACAGCCTCTCGGGGTCCGCCCGCGAAAATCCGCCGTTGCGGTCGGGGCTCCATTGCATGGGGGTTCGGACGCCGTCGCGATCGCCCAGATGGATATTGTCGCCCATGCCGATCTCATCGCCGTAATACAGCACCGGCGTGCCCGGCATGGACAGCAGCAGGCTGTTCATCAGTTCGATGCGGCGCCGGTCGCGCTCCAGCAGCGGCGCCAGGCGCCGGCGTATTCCAAGGTTGATGCGCGCGCGCCGATCGACGGCGTAGACGTCCCAAAGGTAGTCGCGTTCGCTGCTGGTCACCATCTCCAGCGTCAGCTCGTCGTGATTGCGCAGGAAAATGGCCCACTGGCAGCCTTCCGGGATCTCCGGCGTCTGCTGCATGATGTCGGTGATCGGCAAACGGTCGGCCCGGGCAATGGCCATATACATGCGCGGCATCAATGGAAAATGAAACGACATATGGCATTCGTCGCCCTGGCCGAAGTATTCCTGCGCGTCCTCGGGCCACTGGTTGGCTTCCGCCAGCAGCATGCGGCCGGGGTACTCTTTGTCCAGGGCTGCGCGTATGCGCTTGAGAATCTCATGGGTTTCCGGCAGGTTCTCGTTGTTGGTTCCCTCGCGCTCGACCAGATAGGGCACGGCGTCCAGCCGCAAGCCGTCCACCCCCATGTCCAGCCAGAATCGCATGACGCCGATCACCGATTCCAGCACCCGCGGATTATCGTAGTTCAGGTCGGGCTGGTGCGAATAGAAGCGATGCCAGAAATAGGCGCCCGCCACAGGGTCCCAGGTCCAGTTTGATTTTTCGGTGTCGCAGAAAATAACGCGCGTTCCCGCATAAGCCTGATCGTTGTCGGACCAGACGTAGAAGTTACGTGCCGCCGACCCCGGCTTCGCGCGCCGCGCGCGCTGGAACCAGGCATGCTGGTCCGATGTGTGATTGACGACAAGCTCGGTAATGACGCGCAAGCCGCGCGCATGGGCGGCCCGTATGAGTTTCCTGACGTCGGCCAGCGATCCGTAATCTTCGTGCACGCCGCGGTATTGGGCGATGTCATAGCCGTCATCCAGCCTGGGGGAGGGATAAAAAGGCAGCAGCCATATCGTATTGACGCCCAGGCTGGCGATGTAGTCCAGTTTGGCGATCAATCCGGCGAAATCGCCCTGGCCGTCATCGTTCGCATCGAAGAACGACTTGACGTGCAATTGGTAGATGACCGCATCCTTGTACCAGAGCGGATCCTGCATTTGCTCGGCCCTGTCTTTTGTTGCCTGGGTCATGAAGCCCCTCTTTCAATGCCCTGTCCTGCCATGGGAGCGCCCATTCCCGGCTCCTTCCATACTCCACAACAGGAAGGGGCGCTCGGGCGCCAGTTCGATGCGATGGTGCATGCCCCGCAAGCTGAAACGCCGGTCGTCGTACAGCTCGCGCATCAATGTCGCCTCCTCGTCCTGCAAGCCCCATTCCCACAAAGGCAGCTCCAGCGTCCCGGTCTGGCGGGCGAACGGGTCCAGACTGATGGCGACCAGCACTGTGCTGTCCCCTTCCGGAGCCGTCTTGGAGAAGAAGAGAATCCGGTCATTGTCGACCTTGTGAAACCGTATCCCCAGATGGGATTGAAGCGCGGGATTCTGGCGGCGCAGCTGATTCAGGCGGGTGATTTCCGCAATGATGTTTCCAGGACGGTCCCAGTCCCAGGAACGCAGCTCGTATTTCTCCGAGTCCTGGTATTCCTCCTTGCCGGCCAGGCTGCGCGCCTCGCAAAGCTCGAAGCCGTTGTACATGCCCCATAAGCCGGATGTCGTGGCCGCCAGCGCAGCCCGGATCAGGAAGCCCGGCCTGCCCGAAGTGTGCAGGAAGCCCGGATTGATGTCGGGGGTATTGACGAAGAAATGCGGCCGGAAGCAGTCCGCCGCCGGCGGCGAGTTCAGTTCGTTCAGGTAATCCGTAAGTTCCTGCTTGCCGTGGCGCCAGGTGAAGTAGGTATAAGACTGCGTGAATCCAAGCTTGGCCAGCCTGTACATCATCTTCGGCCGCGTAAACGCTTCGGACAGGAACAGCACGTCGGAATGCTCGGCCTGAACCTGCGCAATCAGCCATTGCCAGAAAGGCAGCGGCTTGGTATGCGGATTATCCACCCGGAACACGCGCACCCCCTGGCGTATCCAGAACAGCACGGTGTCGCGCAAGGCCCGCCACAAGGCCATTTGCGGCGTTGCGTCGGCCGGGTCGGCATAGAAGTCCGGGTTGACGATGTCCTCGTAGCGCTTTGGAGGATTCTCGGCATGGCGCAGGGACCCGTCGGCGCGCCAATCGAACCAGTCGGGATGTTCCGTCAACCAGGGATGATCGGGCGAACACTGAATCGCGAAATCCAGCGCGATTTCCAGGCCATGATCGTGCGCGGCGCGCAGCAGTTCCCGGAAGTCGTCCAGCGTGCCCAGACTGGGATGCACCGCATCGTGCCCCCCTTCGGCGGCACCGATGGCATAGGGGCTGCCGGGGTCGTCCGGAGCCGCCGACAAGGCATTGTTGCGGCCCTTGCGGTTGGTCTGCCCGATGGGGTGTATGGGCGGGAAATACAAGGTATCGAACCCCATGTCCCGAATGGCCGGCAGCCGGCCGATCACATCCCGGAAAGTCCCATGGACGCCCGGGGACGGGCTTTGGGAACGCGGGAAGAGCTCGTACCAGCTGGAAAAACGCGCTTCCCGCCTGTCCACGGTCAGCGGATAAACGGCGGCGCAAGCCTCGAACGGGCGACGATCGGCGGCGCGCATGACACGCTCGGACGACTCGGACAGCAGAATGCGGACCTGCTCGGGGGTGGCGGGCGGCAAGGGGCGGGCGTCCGGCTTTTGCGCCGATAAGCCCGTCAGCGACAATCCACGCCGCGGACGGGGCTTGTTTCCCTGGGGACGGCCCACGGCGCGCAGCAGCGCTGCAACTTCCGCCGCGACCTCCGGCATATCGTCCTGCGTATGCTCCAGCGCCGCCGCGACAAGAATGCGGCCCTCCTCGACATCCAGCGACACGTCCTGGCCGGCGTCCCGCTTTTTCATCAGGCCGTGGCAATATGAGCCCCAGACGTCATGCCAGGCCTGAACGGTATAGCAGTGCCGGCCCAGGCGTTCGGGCATGAACTCCGCTTCCCACCGGTCATTCCCCAGCGAGCGCATTGCGACCCGGCGCCACTGGGCTTCATCGGCGGCTTTCCACAACAGCCATACGGCAATGCGGTCATGGCCGTCCATGAATACATCGGCCTGCACCCGCAAGGCATCGCCGATCGCCCGCTTTACAGGAAACCGCCCGCCGGCAATGCGCGGCATGACATCTTCGATGGCGATGCGCGGCCCGTGCATGGGCGGCTCGCTTGGCGCGGACGGATCCGGCTGGCGCCCGCTTGCCTTGACCGGCGAGGCGGCCACCACAGGCAGCACCATCGCCCCCGCCGCTTCCAGCGCCGCCGGAAGCGCTTCGCTTGCCTCTCCGGACAAGGTATGGCTGCCGGGCATGCGAGACATGAATACCCGCCGGTCCAGCACAGCCGGCGCTGCGTCGCCGGGGTTCAGCAGAAGCAGCTGCGCCGGGTCGCCTTCCCGAAACCAGGCGGTAAAGTCCGCGGCCGGCCCCGACAAGCGGCGCCATGCACGGGAATCCGCCGCGCTGCGCTTTGCAAGCCAGCGGTTCACCGCGATCACGGTCTCGTCGCCCGCCGCCTCTTCATAGCCTTCCGGCATCAGGATGCCGCCGCCGAAGAAGGCTGCCGCCCAAAGCCGCCTGCCTGCCTGCCGCGGGCCCGCACTCCATGACTCAGGACCAGGGCGCGCGTCCTCGGCGACCACCGTCTGGATCACGGGCGCCACCCGCCGCAAGCGATCGGATTCCTCCAGCAGCCACGGCGCCCGGTAATCCCACCATGCCGCGGAACCGAAAGTGGCGTCGAATCCGCCAGCCGCCAATGCGTCCACCCGTCGTGGCGCCAAGCCGGGCGTCCAGGCCAGAAAGGAACAATCGGGATGTCCCGCATGCGCCCGGCCTATCAGGGTTTGCCAACCCTGGGCGGACATCGACGCGGGATCCAGGCAGCGAAAGCCTCCGACGCCGGCATCCAGCGCTCCAGCGAGCGTTTGCGCCCAGCGCTCCAGGTCGGCCTCGCCGGCATCGTCCAGCGTCAGGTCCAGCAGCAGCTGGACGCCGTGGCGTCGGGCCGCGCCCGCCGCCGGCGCCGGCTCCCGCAGCGGGCCGGCCAGCACGCAGTCGAACCCCAGTGCCCTGGCCCGCGCGCATCGCGCATCCCACCAATGGGGCTCCAGCGCGCCAGCCTCGGGCGAGGCCGGAGGCGGCGAGGCGTGATAGATGCGCATGGCGGTCATGCGGCCGAGGCCTCATGGCCGGCCGTGGACGCTGTCCTGGCGTCCTTGCGCAGGTGACCCGCCAGGACGCCACCGGCCGACTCGGGGAAATACCCGGCAAGCGCCGCATTGGCCGCCGCCGGCTGCCAGACACGTCCCGGCAGGATTCGACGATAGCGCTCCGGAATGCGACCCAGCGAGACATCCGGCCTGAGGGACTGGTAAACGCTCAGATAAGAGGGCGCGGTCTTGGCCCAACTGAAGTCGGCGCGCATGCCATTGGCCTGCATCGCGCTCCAGATTTCAGGCATGCCGCGCAGCGCCATGGCGCGATCTATGGCCAGGGCCATATCGCGCGGATGAGCGCCTTCGAAAAGAATGCCGGTTGCGCTGCGCATGGCGCCGGCCGGCCTGTGCATGCCGGGGTCCAGGATGGTGTCCGCCATCCCGCCGACCCGCGACCCGATAGGGACCGTGCCGTAGCGCATGGAATACAAGGGCGTCAGCCCGAAAGGCTCGAACCGGCTTCCATGCAACAGGATGTCGGCGCCCGCATGCAGCAAATGCGCCTGTGCTTCATCGAAGCCGATATGCACGCTGCAACGGCCCGGATAGCGCTGGGCGAGTTCCGCCAGCGCCTTTTCCAGCCTTTTTTCTCCCTGCCCGATTATGCAGGCTTGCAGATCCGGATGCTTGTCCAGCGCGATCGGAATGGCCTCGACCGCCACGTCGGCCATTTTCTGGGTGGTGAGCCGGCTGCCCATGGCCATCACCGTGGCGTCCGGGTTCCGCGCCAATCCAAAAGCCTGTTGCAGGTCGTGCTTGCAGGCTACCTTGCCGGCCATCCTGCCCACGCCGAAGCTGCAGCCACGCAGATATTCGTCGGCTTCGGGGTTCCACAGCGCCGTATCGATGCCATTGGGAATGGACACCAGGTCGCCGCGCCGATCCGCCAGGGCTCCCTCCAGGCCGCAGCCGAATTCGGGAGTCAATATTTCACGCGCGTAATTTTGGCTTACCACGGTAATCAGGTCGGCACAGCGTATGCCGGCCTTGAGAAAGTTCAGCTGCCCCCAGAACTCCAGCCCCGCATCATTGCAATAACGATCGGCTATGCCCAATTCGCCGGCCAGCGACATGGGAAAGATGCCCTGGAAGGCCACATTGTGCAAGGTAAGCACCGTTTTCACGCCTTCCACACCAAGCTGGCGCATTACCAGGGGCGCCAGGGCGGCATGCCAGTCATGCGCGTGCACGATATCGGGGCGTGCCACGGTGTCCACCCCTTGCGCGATGTGCGCGGCCGCATGCGCCAGCGCCGCAAACCGGACGGCGTTGTCGCCGTAATCGGTGCCGTCCGGGGCCGCATAAAGCCCTTCGCGGTCATACAGGGCATCGTTCTTCAACAACAATACCGGCATTTTCAGTTCCGGACATTCGGCGGCCAGCAGAACCGCCTCCCCGCCAGGTATGCCGTGGAGCACGGCGGCACGGCGCACGTGGCGCACATGCCTCAGCGTATCGCGGTAAGCGGGCAACAACAGAGTCACACGCACTCCGCATTCGCCCAGCGACTGCGAAAGCCCGCTGACCGCGTCCCCCAGTCCTCCGGTTTTTGCCAAGGGAAAAGCTTCGGATGAAACAGCCAGAATATTCAATGCCACGATCGTTCTCCAGTATCTGCCCCGATGGCCGGGCGTGCGCCGAAGCCGTGCCTGAAATTCGCTGGTAAAAACTGCGTGGAAACGTAATTCCTGCTGAAACGCGATTCCCGTGCAGTTCGAATGCTCCCATCAGGCCTGCCTGCTTCTGGCTGTATTCAAGCAAGCAGCGTGCCCGGCGCGCAGGCATGGCGATTGCCCCCGTATTGCGGCACCGCGCGGCACCGAATCCGCGCTTAACCAGGAGGCCGCCATGCAAGTTTTCAATATCGCACGTTTTCCAACCCTGCCTGCACCCGGGCTATGGGCTCATGTACCCGAGCCGCCGGAGCACGACCCCTCCATACCGCCGGACATTCCCCCTCCGGACGAGCCCGGCAAGGAAGTGGACTTGCCGCCTCGGGAGGATCCCGACGAGATACGCGATCCGGTCAGGCCGCCGCGCGAGGATCCTCCGATGCGGGCACACGAAGAGCCGAGGCTGCACTGACTGGGGTCAGGCCGGATGGCGGCCGGGGCCCTGCGGGGAAAAATCGGCGGCGGCCATATCGAGCAGCCGCTGCATTTTTTCCACGGCGGGCGAAATGACTCTACGGCGCCGCAGCGCCCGGGGCATTCCAAGCAGCACCTGACATAGAACGGGCCAGAGAATGTGCCGGGAATACGCCTGCCGCATGCGCAGCGAGGTTTCCCGGTAAGCCGCGCGCACAGGACGGCGCATCCACGCCACCCAGATCGCATTTCGTATCAATAGGCGCTCCCGCAGGCTCGAATCGCGGATCTTGGACGGAAAATGCCGGGTCACGACGTCGGCCGCATAGATGATGCGCCAGCCCTGTTCCACCATGTCCAGCGCCATCAGGGATTCTTCGCCGCCGATGAAAAGGGGGGGCCAATAGCCGCCCACCTCGAAGAAGGCGCGTGTACGCATGACGCAAGCCCCCGCCATGAAGCCCAGCAGTTGCGGGCCCGGCAGGCTTTCACGGGCCAATGGGCTGTGCTCCATGGTCAGGCAGCCGGGATCGAGCTGGCGCGTGGGCCCTACATGGATGCAGGCACTGAGCACCCCGACGTCGGGTGCCATGTCCAGCATCTCCACGGCCCGCTCCAGCGATCCCGGATCCCACTGGGTATCGTCGTCGCTGAATGCGACGTAGGGCGTATGCGCATAGGCCACGCCGATATTGCGCGCCGCCGCGCCCAGATTCCGCTGGGAGCGTATCAGCATCACCGATGGAAAGCGTTGCGCAACGGCCGCGGCGGTCTCATCGGTCGAACCATTGTCGACGACGATGATGGGCCATTGTCCGGGAAGCTTCTGCAATGATTCGAGCGTGCTCAACAGTTGCACGCGCCTGTTGTATGAAAGGACGACGATCGTCGCCCGGCCTTCAGCCCTCATCGGCTTTCACCTTGCGTCAAGTTCAACGCGCAGCGGGCAGCATATCGCGTGCCAGGCCATCCGCCTTCAGCGGAAATTCGATGACGACTCGTCCACCTCGCCGCTTGCGCCGTACTCCTCCAGGCGGTTGTACAAGGTCTTCAGGCTTATGCCCAGGACCTCCGCAGCCGCCTTCTTGACCCCTCCGCACTGCTTCAGGGTGGCAAGAATCAGTTGCCGGTTCGCGTCCGCCAGCGGCACGCCGACAGGAACCAGAATCTCGAAGCCCCATCCCGCCGAGTGGCCATGCAGCTCGAATGAGTTGAAATCGCCTTTGATGATCTCGTCCGCCAGGATATAGCTGCGATAGACATAATTGCGCAACTCGCGGATGTTGCCGGGCCAGGAATAATCTTTCATGGCCTGCACCGCTTCGGGGGCGAAGGACTTGGCGGTCCGGTTTTCCTCGTTCAGCTTCTGGAGAAAATAATCGGCCAGGAGGATGACGTCGTCCTCGCGGTCGCGCAGCGGCGGCAGCTCCAGCGGAAAAACGCTCAGCCTGTGGTAAAGGTCTTCGCGCAGCGTGCCGTCGGCGACCGCCTGTTCTGGGTTGCGGTTGGTGGCGGCAACGACGCGCACATCCGCAACGATCTCCTCGTGCGTGCCCACCCGCATGAAGCGGCCCGTTTCCAATACGCGCAACAAACGCACCTGCAGATCCATCGACATCTCGGTGATCTCGTCCAGGAACAGCGTGCCGCCGCGCGCCCGCTCGAAAAAGCCCTTGTGCTGGCGATCGGCTCCGGTGAAGCTGCCTTTCTCGTGGCCGAACAGCTCGCTTTCGATGAGATTGGGCGAAATGGCGCCGCAATTGACCGGCAGAAAGGGCTTTTGATGGCGCGGGCTGGCAAGGTGTATGGCTTCGGCGGCCAATTCCTTGCCCGTTCCGCTTTCCCCCACCAGCAGCACCGTGGCCTGGGTGGGCGCAACCTTTTCGATATGCGCGCATAGCAATTGCATGGCGCGCGACCGGCCTATCATCTTGGCGAAGCAGTCTGCGGCCCCCGGCATGGGGTGCTGCTGCAGCATCAGCTTCAGTTCGCTCAGCACACCCTTCAGCCTGCGCAGGCTGAGCGGCTTCAAAAGATAGTCGACCGCGCCGCAGCGCAAGGCCGCAATGGCACTGTCGACGCTGGAATAGCCGGTAATGAACACCACCTGGGTGTCAGGCAAGGCGGCATCCGTCCAGAAGGTCATGCCGTCACCATCGGGCAACTGCATATCCAGCAGAACCACGTCGGGTTTCTGCCGTTCAATTTGTATACGGGCCTGGCGGATGTCGCCCGCCAGGGCCACCGTATAGCCGTCCTCGACGGCCACTTCAGCAATGAGCTCGCCTATGGCCGGCTCATCGTCAACAATCAAAAGATGCGGCATATCAGCTTTAGTCAACAAAGTTTTCCCATGTGCTGTTGCGCGTTGCCCGTGTGTGCGGGCCGCAACCGCCACCTCGTGTTCGCGTTCTCCGCCTTTTCGGCTTGTGCTTTACGATTCTTGACTTAATCGTACGCGGTTTTCACGCAGGTTCCCGTAAACATACATCTCAATTGAAACAAAACCCGAATATTTTTACACGTGAAGATTTTCGTACTAGACTGCTTCGCATGATCAAATCGTCCAAAATACTTGGCCGTTCGCCCGCGGCATTCGCCTTGGCGCGTTCGATCGTCAAAGCGGCTCCCACCGACGCCAGTGTACTTATCATAGGGGAAAGCGGCACCGGAAAGGAAATCGTCGCCAGGGCGGTCCACGACCGCAGCGCCAGGCGCGATGCGCCCTTCGTGGCCCTGAACTGCGGAGCCATTTCGCCCTCGCTGGCCGAAAGCGAATTGTTTGGTCACGAGAAAGGAAGTTTTACCGGCGCGTCGTCCACCACCATGGGCTGTTTCGAGCGCGCCCACCCCGGAACCCTGTTCCTGGACGAAGTCACTGAAATGCCGCTGGCCATGCAGGTACAGCTGTTGCGCGTGCTGGAAACCGGCCAATACCACCGGGTGGGCGGCACAGAACAATTAAGCGTGGACCTGCGCATTATCGCCGCCACCAACCGCGATCCCAAGGAAGCGGCCCTGGCGGGCACCTTCCGCATGGACCTGCTGTACCGGCTGGCCGTATTTCCCATTCGCGTACCCTCGCTGCGCGAACGCCGGTCCGACATCGCCTACCTGGCCCAGCGTTTTCTGGACGAGCTGAATCACCAGGAAAACGCCGCCAAAGTCTTTTCTCCCACGGCCATGGAAGTGCTGGAAGCCCATAACTGGCCCGGCAATATCCGCGAACTGAAGAATGTGATCACGCGCGCCTACATAATGGCCGACCACGAGATCAGCATTGAACCGCTCAATTCCGGCCGCCGTTCCGGTTCGCCGGAACTGAAGCAGGGGTTCCTTAAGATTCCCATCGGCACATCGCTGACGCATGCGCAACACGCCTTGATCATGGCCACTCTGGACCATTATTCCGGCGACAAGCGGCGCACGGCGCTGGCATTGGGCATCAGCCCAAAGACGCTTTATAACCGGCTGGAGCAATTCCGGAAGGCGCCGAATTCGGCCGAACCCGCCTGAGCCTTTCCGCGAAGTATTCCACCGTCCTGCGCAAGCCGGCATCCCTGTCGACGCGGGGCTGCCACCCCAGCAGTGTGCGCGCACGCGTGATGTCGGGGCAACGCTGCAAGGGGTCATCGACCGGCAGGGGCCGGAATTCGAACGATGCGCGGGTGCCCGTCAGCCGGCGCACCGCCTTGGCGATATCCAGCACCGTGGCCTCGTCGGGATTGCCCAGGTTGACCGGACCGTCCAGTTCGTCGCCGCTGCCCATCAGGCGTATCAGCCCCTCCACCAGGTCGTCCACATAGCAAAGCGAGCGCGTCTGGCTGCCATCCCCGTATATGGTCAAGTTGCGGTCCGTAAGCGCCTGCACGATCAGGTTGGACACCAGCCGGCCATCCTGCTGCGACATGTATGGTCCATAGGTATTGAAGATGCGGGCGATCTTCACCTTGACCTGCCTGCACTTGCCATAATCGGCGAACAGGGTTTCGGCGCAGCGTTTTCCTTCGTCATAGCAGGATCTGGGGCCGACCATGTTGACGTTGCCCCTGTACGCCTCGGGCTGCGGATTGACACTGGGGTCGCCGTAAACCTCGCTGGTGGATGCCTGCAGGATACGGGCGCCGCTATGGCGGGCCAGCTCCAGCAAGTTGTAAGCGCCGTCCACGCAGGATCGTAAAGTATGGATGGGATCGGCTTGATAATGCCTGGGCGACGCGGGGCAGGCCAGGTTGTAGATCTGCGTGGGACGCAAGCCGAAGCCTATCGGCTCGATGACATCGTGGCCGATCAGCGTAAAGCGCGGATTGTCCAGCAACTGGGCGACATTTTCCCGGTCGCCCGTCAGGAAGTTGTCCATGCATATCACGGCATGCCCGTCGCGCAGCAGGCGCCGGCACAGGCTGGCGCCGATGAAGCCCGCACCGCCCGCCACCAGCACGCATTCATGGAATCCATCGGCATCGCTCATGGCAGCGGTCCTCCGTCAACAAGGAAAAAGCCGGCGTAGCGGATGGGCGCAAGGAAGCAGCGCTGCCCATGAAGCCTAGCCATGGCGCCTCCCCTTCCGAAGCTGAAGGGCCGCCTTGGCCAGTACCTGCTCGACGCCTATGGCTTTCGCGCAGACATGTCCGATGGGGCATTGCCGGTACGCGCAAGGCCTGCACGGCACACTGTGGTGCAGCACGGCATGCAGGTCCCGGTTCAAGGGCGCCCAGCGGGCAACGTCGCTGCCGGAGGCGATGACCACGCTGGGCGTGGCGAGCGCCGCCGCGATGTGCGATATGCCCGTGTCGTTGCAGATCAGCAGACGCCCCCGTTGCAGCAGGCCGGCAAGCGCGCCCAGCGGGGTCTTGCCGCACAGGTTCACGGCGCGCGGCGACAGTTGCTCCGCCAGGCGTCGAGCCAAAGCCTCTTCCTCGCTGCTGCCCGTAATGACTATCCGCCAGCCTTCCTTCTCCAGCGCGCCGGCCACGGCCGCGAAGCGCTCGATGGGCCAGCGCCTGGATTCCAGCCGCGCCCCGGGATGCACGAAGATGCATCGCGCCGGGTCCAGATCCAGCTGCGCCGCCAGGGCGTCGGCCTGCTTGCGGTCATCGTCGTTCAGCGGAAACTCCAGATCCGCGCTGCCTGGCGGCAGGCCCAGGAAGGACACCAGGGATAGGTAGCGCCGGACCTCGGGCTGGTCGTCCGGCCAGGCCAGCAGGCGCCCTTCCTCTTGCTGCCGCGGTTCGGGCACGAAGCCGGCCCAGTCGCGCGCGGCCATGGCGCTGGCCACGGCGTTGGACTGCGCGCCGCTACCATGCATCTGCAAGACCAGGTCGAAGCGGCGCGAGCGCATGCGGCGGTAGAACCCGGGCAGCTCGGCCGGACGCGCCGACTGCTCCGGAAATGCGTCGTGCCCCGGAAACAGGATGAGTTCGTCCAGATAGTGATGGAAGCGCTCCACCACCGGCCGTGCGCTGTCCAGGCCCACCAGGGCGATCCAGGCGTCCGGCAAGGCCTTGCGCAACGCGCGCAGGGCCGGCACCGAACACAGAAGATCGCCCAGGTTCAGCGCCCGGAACACGGCCACCCGTCGCGGCGCCGGGTGCATGACGGTACCGCCCGTCATGGCAGCGCCCAACCGAAACGCGCCGCGCCCACCGCCCGCCAGAATACCGACAGCGGCGGAATCAGTACGGATGACAGCAGCAACTCGCCGATGTTGCGCAAGGTAAAGGCGCTGAGCCAGAGCCGCCGCAAGAAGAAGCCCAGCGTCATCACCGCCCAGAGCCACAGCGCGACGGCTCCGAAGCCTGGCGCGCCTGCCAGAAAGCCGACAATGGCCAGCAACAGAGCCAGCGTCACGGACAGATAGAACCAGGGCGGGCCGCTGCGTATCCGCTCCCGGTAAAGCACTGGAAACTTCCTGTACAGCAGCACATCGAACATCACCTTTTTCTGCATGCCGATGCTGGCCGCGAAGCGCGCCGGCCGCAAGGGATGGATGACGACGGCGCCGGGTATTGGCGCCACGCTGAATCCCTCTTCGATCAGGGAGAAATGCAGGTCCGAATCTTCGCGCCAGGCCTGCGTGAAACGCTCGTCGAATCCATTCACCGCCTCCAGGGCCTCTCGACGCACAAAACAATTCGCCGTGGCGAATTCGGCCTGGCACAGGCGCGCGGCATCGCGCTGGTAATCGCTGGCGCGAGGGGGCAAGGGCATGACGATTTGCCCTACCGCCGCCTGCACGCCCGAGGCCATGCCTTCCAGGCCGGCCTGCAGCCAGCCCGGTTCCGGCACCGTATCGTCGTCGGTAAACCCGATGATGGGCGCCCTGGCGCTGCGCCATCCCTGATTGCGGGCGCCCGCCGGCCCTTGAGTGCCGCGGATCTCGAGGTAGCGGACGCAGGGGCGGCCATTGCCGCGGCGGTCCGCAAGCAGGGCTACCTCTCTGGCTTGCCGGCTCGGCCCATCGTCGCAAACGATGATTTCGAAGGTATCGTGGGCCAGCGACTGCACCAGCAACGCCGACAGGCAGCGCTGCAACAGGTCGGGCCGCTTGTAGGTCGGCACAACGACCGAGATCAGCAAGCCTTCAGTCCCCATCATGGCTTCTCCACGAGATAGCGGCCTATCACCAGGGCGTCCAGGGGCGAGGTCCAGAACGACTCCAGGGCATCGCGCGGCGAACATACGACCGGCTCGCCCCGCGTGTTGAACGAGGTGTTGACCAGCACCGGCACGCCGGTCTTCTCACCGAAAGCGGTCAGCAGTTCATGCAGCAAAGCGTTCTGGGAGTGAGTGACGGTCTGCACCCGCGCCGTCCCGTCGATATGCCGCACCGCCGGAATCATGTCGGCCTTGTCCTGGAGCACATCGAATACAAACAGCATGAAAGGCGCGTCGATGGCGGACCGGCCTCGCGCATCGAACCATTCGTGCGCGCGCTCGGCCAGGACCACCGGAGCGACGGGCCGGAAATCCTCACGGTCTTTCAGCGCGTTCAGCCGTGACTGCATGGCGCTGTCGCGCGGGGAGGCAAGTATGGAGCGCGCGCCCAGCGCCCGGGGGCCAAATTCCATGCGCCCCTGGAACCACCCGATGATTTTCTCGTCGGCCAGCAGTTCGGCGGCGGCCTCGGCGACCTGGGTCAGGCGTGTATAGCGCAAGCCGGCGTAGTCCAGGAAGGATTCGATCTCTTCATCGCTGTATTCCGGACCCAGGTAGGCGTGATCCATGGTCCATTGCCGCCCGCCTTCACGCTGATGCAGATCGACCCACAAGGCGGCCCCCAGCGAGGTGCCCGCATCGCCGGCGGCCGGCTGCACCCAGATGTCCCGAAATGGGCTTTGCGCCGCCAGCCGGGCGTTCATGACGCAATTGAGCGCCACGCCGCCGGCCATGCACAGCTTGTCCGAACGCGTTACGCCATGCAGCCAGTGCGCCATGGCCAGCACCGTTTCCTCCAGCACGCATTGCAGGGAATGGGCGATATCCATGTGCTTTTGCTCGAACTGCTCGCCACGTCTGCGGGGCGGACCGAAACGGGCGGCCAGGTCCGCGGCCTGCACGGTATATCCGCCCGCTCCGTCTTCGCGAAGAATATCCCTGAAATCGTCCACGTACACCGGCTTGCCATAGGACGCCAGCGCCATGACCTTGTACTCGTCGGATGAATGGAGGAATCCGAGGTAGCGGGTGACGTCCTCGTAGAGCAGCCCCAGCGAATGGGGAAGATTGATCTGCTTGATCCGGTCGTATTTGCCGTCGCGGTAGTGCCCATAGCTGGTCGACGCGCGCTCGCCGCGCCCGTCCATGGTCAGCACCGCCGTTTCGTCATAGGGGCTGGCCAGGAAGGCGCTGGCTTCATGGGTCAGATGATGCTCCACGAACTGCCATTTTTCCATGATGCGTTCCAGGCTCGCTCCTGCAAAGCGCTGGCGCAAATGGTGGGGAACTCCGTCCACCAGTTGCCGGGGTGCATTGATGATGTAGGACAGGAACAGCGGATCCCAGGGCGACCCCTGGCCTTCAGGCCGGCGGGCGGCCGAGTGCTCCAGGGGCAGGGTCAGGATTCCATCGGGCGCCAGCGCCGGTTGCAGCAGGGCCGGATCAAACGAATAGGCGATATGGTCGACGTCGCCCAGGCTGATGCCCGCCACCCGCAGGCAATAGTCGATGGCATGGTAAGGCAGCTGCCATGTGGAAAATGGCACGGGACGCTTGCCATGCTTGATGCGGGTGAAGCGCTCTTCCTCGGCCGCGGCCAGCACCTTGCCGTCCCGCAGCAGCGCCGCCGAACAATCATGGAAGGCTGCGTTGATCCCTAGAGTATGCATGCTTTTTCCTCCAGCAGTTCCCAGGCGGCCCGCGCCACATCCTGGGGGGGCACTCCGTTCAGGCAAGCGTTGTGGCCTTGCGGGCAAACGCTGCGATAACAATATTTGCACGGAACGTCGTGATAGAGCAGCCGATGCGCGACCTGCCAGGGCGTATGCTGCGGATTGGTCAGTGCGTACAGATCCACTACGGGCGTCTGCACCGCGGCGGCGATATGCACCGGACCGGTATTGTTGGAAATCAGCAGATCGGCGCCTTCGATAAGGCAGGCGAACTCCCCAAGGGCAAGGTCGCCGGTCAAGTCCACGAGTTCCAGGCCAGGCTCGCAGCGCGAAGCAATGCGGCTTGCCAGGGCGCATTCCGCCGACGTGCCCGTAAACATGATGGGCCGGCCCAGGTCCTTGAGCAGCGACAAGGCCTGCGAATACCCCTCGGCGCCATAGCGGCGCGATTCCGCGGTGGCCCCGCAATGCGCCACGATGTAGCCCCGGGAACGGCTCACCCCCTTCTTGCGCAAGGCGGCCTCCAGGGCGTCTCGGTCCATCTGGCGCGTGGCGAAAGACAGGCGTGTGTTTTCGCAGCGCGCGCCCACGACGGACACCAGGTCGAGCTGCCTTTGCACTTCATGCCGGATGCCTTCGCCGGGCTCGGTATCGCGCACCCAGGGATTGAGCAGCCGGTAGGGATTCTCGCGCGAATGCGCCAGTATCCGGGGAATGCCGGCAAGATGGCACATCAATGCGGCCGGCAGCGCGCTTTGGCTGTATACGGTGAAAATGACCGCGGCATCGAAGTTGCCGCGCCGCAAGGCCCGGATGACGGCCCGGTCTTGCGCCCGGCCGCTGGAGCCGTTCTTCACCCAGGCAGCCTCGTAGCTCATCGTCTCGTCGACATCAGGCAGGAAGGGAGCCAGAAGCGCGCCCGAGGGCGATGCAAGCAGGGTCAGATGCCTCTCCGAACCGGATTCCTTCAAGGCCCGCAAGGCCGGTGTCGTCATGAGCACGTCGCCCATGTTGTCCAGGCGTATGCATACGATGCGGCGCACTTCGCTCCATGGCGCTTGTCCGCTCATGCTGGCGCTCCTGTTGCATGGGCGGGGCTGCCCCGCCTATCGCCGCCGGCAAGGCAGTGGACAATCCATCGCCCGGCGCCCTCCATGTTTTTTTCCATGCGATCCGGCCAGCGCCAAGGGCCGCCGCGCCATTCCGTTTCGTTGCCGTTGTCGAGCAGTACCGTCCGGCATCCGGCGCGCCGGCCGGCCTCGACGTCGTCCAGGATATCCCCGATGAACCATGACGATGCCAGGTCGATGGACATGGCGCCCGCGGCCGCGTGCAGCAGCCCCGGGGCGGGCTTGCGGCAATCGCAGACCCTGGCATAGTCCGGATGCACGCCGTCGGGATGATGCGGACAGAAATAGAACGCGGCCAGCCGCGCGCCCGCCTCGGCGAACATTTCCTCCAGGCGCTTGTGCACGCCTTGGAGTTCATCGATGGAGAATCTGGCCAGGGCGACGCCCGGCTGATTACTGATGACGACCAGGGGCAGGCCGGTCGTCGCCAGCAGGGCCAGGCCCACCGCCGCGCCGGGCGCAAAACACATGCGTTCGGGCCGTGTGTTGTACGGCACATCGGCCAGCACCGTGCCGTCCTTGTCCAGGAAGATTGCGGGTCTCATGGCCATGAGGTCTCTTTCATGGGCAGCACCATGACCTCTGGAATCACGGTCTCGGGCGGCTGCGTCAAGACGAACTTGACCGCCTTGGCCACGTTCAGGGGATCCTGCAGCAGGCTTGCGTCGATATCGGGAAAACGGTCCAGGAGAAATGGCGTGCGCATGCCGCCCGCAATCACTGCCGAAACCTTGACGCCGGCGGAACGCAGTTCGGCATGCAGGGCATGGGTCAGTCCCATCAGCCCCCATTTGCTGGCGTGATAGACGCTGGCATTGGGCCAGGCGCGCCTTGCGGCCGTCGAGGCAATGTTGACGATATGGCCGCCGGGCGCCAGATGCTCCAGGCAATGCTTGGCCATCAGGAAGGGGCCGGTCAGATTGGTGCGTATGACGCGGTCCCAATCTCCGCTGCCCAGGTTTCCGATGTCGGTGGTGACATCGATTCCGGCGTTGTTGATTACCGCGTCCAGCCGCCCCAATTGCCGGGCGGCGTCGGCCAGGACACGCCGCACCTGTTCCTCATCGCCCACGTCCAGCGCAAAAGCGCTTGCGGTGCCGCCGTCCGCTGCCATGCGCTCAGCCACTTGCCGCGCTGCCGCTTCGTTCACATCCGCCGCGGCGATATGCGCACCGGCCGAGGCCAGGCATTCACAGATCGCCGCGCCCAATCCGCGCCCCGCTCCGGTGACAAGGACGACACGCCCTTTCAACGTATCGTATTCATACGCATCCATGTTTCTTCCTTCTATCGTGATCGGCGGCACGCCCGCCGGCGTGCTTTATGCCCTCAATGCCTGCCCTTCCGGCACTTCCCTTGCCGGAATCGGCACGCCGGCATGTCCGGCCAGTTCCTCGAAGGTTCGTGCCAGCTGCATGCCCACGCTGTCCCAGGTGAACAGCTTCCGTGCCCGGCGCAGGCCCGCGGCTCCCATGCGGGCCGCCAGCGCCGGATCGCGTGCAAGCACATCCAGCTTGGCCGCCAATTGGGCCGGTTCGCGGGGCGGGACCAGAAAGCCGGTTTCGCCATCGACCACCGTATAGCGTATGCCGCCGGTATCCGCTCCCACGACGGGCCGCGAGCATGCCATCGCTTCGACCGGTGTAATCCCGAACGGCTCGTACCAGGGCGTCGTCACGAAGACGTCGGCGGCGCAGTAGTATCGGCGTAGCTGGTGCCGCGCCTTGCGGCCGGTGAAGTCCACGAAGTCCAGCACGCCTTCGTCCCGGGCTATGTCCCTCAAGCGGACCAGCTCCGGCGTGGCCGCATCCATGGGATCTCCCGTCTCGCCGCCCACGATGCAAAGGCGCGCGTCCACTGTTCCGTTTCTGCGCAAACGCGCCAATGCGCGGATCACGTTGTCCACGCCCTTGCGCGGCACCATGCGCCCCAGTTGCAGCAAGTAGAAGGCGTCGGGATCCCACCCCAGGGCGGCGCGCACCGCGGCCCTGTCCATGGGCCACATTTCGTGATCGTCGAATCCGCAAGGGATCATGCTGATGCGGGACGGATCGGCATGGTACAGATCGATCAGATCCTTTTTATCTTGCGGGCATTCGGCGATGATGCGGTCGGCCCGGCGGACAATGTCGTCCTCGATGTCGAAGCGCGCATCCGGGAACATATCGGCCTGCGCCTGATGCTGGCGCCGCACCCGGCCCAAAGCGTGGAAGGTGACGGCCAGAGGTATGCCTGCGCGCCGAGCCACGGGCAACGCCGCCATGGCCGACATGAAGAAGTTGGCATGTATCAGGTCATAGCCTTCGCTGCGGGCGAAATATCGATCCATGTAGGCGCTGAAATCGCCCATGTAGGGCAGCAGCGCCTCCTTGGGCAGCGACCGCGCGGGCCCCGCCGGAACATGCACAATGCGCAGTTTTTCATCCCACTCCATTTCCGCGGGCAAGTAGGGGTTGTCCAGGCGCGTGAACACGTCCACCTGCATGCCCATCGCCGCAAGGCGGCGCGCCACTTGCGCCACATACACGTTCTGCCCGCCGCTATCGACGCCGCCGGCCTGTGCAATGGGAGAGGCATGCTCGCTGACTATCGCTATTTTTCGCATCATGGTTCTCCAATGGACACGTCGCCCTTGCCGCTGCCTGCGCGTTGAACCCGCATCCGGTTATCGACGTCCTGCACGCCCAGGCAATCGTCCGCAAGGTTCTCGATGGCGTGCTTCAGCCTTCTGTCCTCGACGGTGCCTTCCAGCGTCACCTGGCCCTGGGACACCGTGACCGACACCTCGCTCACATCCAGGCCGCTATGGCTGAGCCGTTCGCATATGTCCTCGCGCAGGCGCTCGTCCGAGCGCGTGTATCCCTTGGGCAATATCCGGCGCCCCCGCTGGGATCCCTGCTCGAAGCCGCCATATCCATATCCTCCGTAGCCGCCTCTTTCGGGATATGAGCCGAGCTGCTGCCGCTGCAGGCGCGTGTCCTCGTTGGTGAAACCGCCATAGCTGCTCTGCCCCGGATCCGCGCTGCGGCTGTGTATGGGCTCGCCTCTTCGCGCGGCATGCGCTCCGGCATAGCCGTGGCCCGCCTCGAAGTCCGGCTCGCCATCGCGCCTGTCAGTCCGGCCACCCGTGTGCGCGCGCCGTCCTCCCTGATTCTTGCCCATAGCGTCTCCTTGCATTTACGTTGGCAGCCGCGGCGAAGGCCGGGCCGTCTCAGCCGCCTCTTAGCAAACAATGTGCCGACATACCGGAAGTGCAAGCCGGGCTGGGCCTTGGCGACGGTCCGCGAGGCACTTCTTACAAACGCCGGTAAATTAGGATGGGACGGCGCAATTCCGCAGGCCCCCAATGGCGCCCAAGCGGCGCCAAACGGGTGGAAACAACCGCGCCGCGCATAAGAGAATCCTGAAGCGTTCCAAGGCGCCCGCCTCTTTCGGAAACATCCCGAAACCCCCACAGCATTGGATTACACACTCTGGCATGGATGTTGCTTGAACATCCATTGCACTCGATACGCATAACCTTAGACAGGGAGACACGAAGTGGCCCAGATTTCCTATGAATTGCAGACCCGCCAGCAAACCACGCTTACGCCCCGGCTGCAGCAGTCCGTAAAACTTCTTCAGATGTCCACCCTTGATTTCAGCCGCGAAGTGGCCGAAGCGATTGCCAACAATCCGTTCCTGGAAGAACAGGACGATCAGCCGCCGGCCGACGCGATGCCCGCCCGCCCCGAGGCCGAGCCGGAAGCGCCGCCTTCGCCGCAGGCCTCCGTGGACGGAGGCGGTGAACCGGACATCATGCCGGCCACCCAGCACATCGAGGCCGAAGCGCCCTCCGGATATTCCGGCGACTACCCCGCCAGCCGGAACGCCGACCAGCCCGCCACGGATGTGGGCCAGTGGGCGCGCAGCGAGACCTCCTTGAAAGAGAGCCTGCTGGCCGACGCCTCCGCCTATAAGCTGAGCGAACGCGATTACGAGCTGGTGCAATACATCATCGAAGCCCTCGATGACGACGGCTACCTTCGGATTCCTTTTTCGGATCTGGCCGATGCCACGCAGTTTTCTTCCGTTCCGCAGGAGCAGGAATGGGAAGTCGCGCTGCGTCTGGTGCAGCAACTCGGACCCCCCGGCCTGGGCGCGCGCGACCTGGCCGAATGCCTGAGGCTGCAATTGGATGCGCGGCCGCCGTCCACCGCCGGCCGCGCGCTGGCCTTGCGTATCGTGAATGAACAGCTCGACAGGCTGGGCCGCTGCGACTACCCGGGCCTGTCGCGGGCCCTGGACTGCACGTCCGAAGACTTGCAGCAGGCATGCGCCCTGATACGTTCGCTGGATCCGCGGCCGGGAGGGCGGTATAGCGCCGTCGACCCGTCCTGCTACATTGTGCCGGACGTTATCGTGCGCAAGGTGGGCAAGTCGTGGGTCGCCGTCGCCAACGACAGCGCCATCCCCCAGGCCCGCCTGAACACGGTCTATGCGCAGGTGTTCAAGGAAACCCGCTATAACGGCCGCTCGCTGATGGCACAGGCACTGCAGGAAGCGCGCTGGCTGATGCGCAGTCTGGAGCAGCGGAGCACGACCATACAACGCGTCGCGCAAGCCATCGTGGCGCGTCAGCAGACCTTTTTCGACTATGGCGAGATCGCGTTGCGGCCGCTCATGCTCAGCGAGATCGCCGACGAACTCGGCTTGCATGAATCCACCGTCTCCCGCGCAACCAGCAACAAATACCTGGCCTCGCCGCGCGGCATCTATGAGTTCAAGCATTTTTTCTCGCGCGAGCTGGCAACCCGCTCGGGGGGCACCTGCTCCGCCGTGGCGGTACGGGCTCTGATCCAGGAAATGATCGCCGAGGAGAACCCGCAGGCGCCGCTGTCCGACGTCATGCTCGCCAGCAAGCTGGCGCGGGAAGGCGTGGTCGTGGCCCGGCGGACCGTTTCCAAATACCGGGCCCAGATCAAATATCCGCCCGCCGAATTGCGGCGCGCGCTCTAGCCTTGTCCCGCCTGATGCGCCGGGGCACCCCGGGCGGGCGCCGGCGGCGGGGACGCGCAGAGGCGCCATGAAACCGTCACGCGACAGGGTAAAATGAACGCTTTTGCGCCGACGCAAGAGCCATGCCGATCCCGCCCGTCCCAATGCCCGCCGCGATGCGTTTTACTCCATGACCGCAAGCGATTACGCCGTCAGGGTGGAAGACATCCATAAATCCTTTGGCTCGAACGAGGTTCTGCGCGGAATCTCGTTCTCGGCTCGCCAGGGCCATGTGCTTTCCATTATCGGGGCGTCGGGCTCCGGGAAAAGCACCCTTTTGCGCTGCATCAACCATCTGGTGGTGCCCGACCAGGGCCTGGTCCATATCGGCAACGAGACCTTGCGCAGCCACAAGCGCAAGGACGGCGTGGCGGTCAGCAGCGACCCCCGCCAACTGGAACGCGTGCGCGCACGCCTGGGCATGGTTTTCCAGAATTTCAATCTGTGGTCGCATCGCAACGTGCTGCAAAACATCATCGAGGGGCCGGTGCATGTGCAAGGCGTCTCCAGACATGAGGCCAGCGACCATGCATTGCAGCTGCTGGCCAAAGTCGGCCTGGCTGAAAAGAAAGACGCCTACCCCGCGGAGCTTTCGGGCGGGCAACAACAGCGCGTCGCCATTGCACGCGCGCTGGCCATGAATCCCGACGTCTTGCTGTTCGATGAGCCCACTTCGGCGCTGGATCCCGAAATGGTGGGCGAGGTCTTGCGCGTCATCCGGCAATTGGCCGACGAAGGCCGCAGCATGCTGCTGGTCACGCACGAAATGAAGTTCGCCCGCGAGGTCTCCGACCGGACCCTGTTCATGCATAACGGCCGGATAGAAGAAGAAGGCGCACCCGAAACCCTGTTCGGCCATCCCGAATCCGAGCGCCTGCGCCAGTTCCTGCGTCCCGCTCATTAAGCCCCGGCGGAGTGCCGGCAACCCCGCCGCGCCCAGGCGGGCCCCCCCGACACTTTGGTAAGATCTTGGTTCCGGGACGACACCGTCCATTGCGATCGCCCCTGCCATGGCAGACGAACCACAACAATTGCCGGCCGCTCGAGCGGCCTCATCTAGGAAGACTCAAGTGATCACACCCATTATCAAGAAAGCCGCGCTGTGCGCCGGCCTGGCGTTGCTGGGGCTGAACATCGCCTCGGCCGACACCCTCAAGATCGGCACCGAAGGCGGCTATCCGCCCTGGAGCATGGTCGATGCCGCCGGCAAAGTCAGCGGATTCGACGCCGACGTGGGCAATGCGCTTTGCAAGGAGCTGAATGCGGACTGCCGCTTTGTCGTGCAAGCCTTCGACAGCCTGATTCCATCCCTGGACGCCAACCGCTTCGACCTGATCATCTCGGGCATGTCGGTCACGCCCGAGCGCAGCAAGCGCATTTCGTTCAGCATTCCCTATGCGGTCGAAGACGCGATTTTCGTGTTGCCCAAGGACAGCGCCCTGGTTTCGGCAGCCAGCGCCGATGCCATATTCCAGGGCCTGGCCGGCAAGACGGTCGGCGTGCAGGGCGGCACGACCCATGGCGACTACCTGCGCAAATCGGCACCCGGCCTGAAGGTCAAGAATTACGACACCCTGGATCAGATGCAGATCGATCTGGATGCCGGACGCCTGGACGCGACCTTCGCCGACCTGACCTCGCAATCCAAGTTTCTGAAAAAAGTCGGCGACAAGCACTTCGCCCTGTCCAAGCTGGTCATCAAAGGCTCGTCCGCCCCGGAAGTACTGGGCTATGGCATCGGCGTGGGCATCAACAAAGAAAAAACCGAGCTCAAGCAGAAAGTCGACGCCGCGTTGTGCAAGCTGATCGACGACGGCACCATCAAGGCCTCCAGCGAAAAATGGTTCGATATCGACATTTCGAACTACGAGGTCTGCAAGAAGTAAACGTCCATGCTCGAGACGATACAGTCGGTGCTGCGCGAAGGATGGGGCTGGACCCTGCTGCGCGGCACCGCCATGACCCTGCTCATATCGATACTCGGCATGGCCCTGGGTGTGGCCATAGGCATCGCGGGCGCCAGCGTCAAGACCGCCGGGGCCCGCTGGTCCAGCCTGCTGGTCAGCGGCTACACCACCGTGGTTCGCAGCATCCCCGAACTGCTCATCATCTACCTGCTGTTCTTCGGCTCGGTCCAGGCGGCCGCCGACCTGGCCGACGCGCTGGACTGGCAAGAGGCCATGACGAACTGGTTTCCCGCCCTGGTCGGCATACTGGCCATCGGGCTCATTGCCGGTTCCTATAGCGTAGAGGTGTTTCGGGGCGCTTTGAAGGCCATCCCTCCCGGGCAGATCGAAGCGGCCAAGGCCATCGGCATGGCGCCGTGGCAGCGCCTGCTGCGCATCGTCATCCCGCAGATGTTCTGGTACGCCCTGCCGGGCGCCAACAACGTCTGGCAAACGGCGCTCAAGGACACGGCGCTCATCTCGCTGGTGGGCCTGGTGGAGATCATGCGCGCCGCCGTGCTGGGCGCCGCCGCGACGCGCGAGCCGCTGGCGCTCTACCTGATGGCCGGCGCCCTGTACTTTGTCGTCGGCGTGGGCAGCCAGGGCGTGTTCGTACTGGCCGAACGCCATTTCGGCCGCGGCATGAAAGGGCATTGATCCATGATAGACGCCGCCCTCTTCCAGCACACCGTCGTCAATCTGTTCCAGGGCTTCGGCCTTAGCGTCTATATCGGCCTGACGTCCATCTTCCTGGCCTCGCTCATCGGCCTGGGCCTGGCGCTGATGCGCATATCGCCCAATGCGCTGGCATCGCGCTTTTCATTTGTCTACAGCACCTGCTTTCGCGGCACGCCGCTGCTGGTTCAGCTGTTCATCCTCTACTATGGCATAGGCACCCTGTCCTTCGTGCGCGAGAGTCCGGCCCTGTGGTGGCTGTTCAGCGATGGCGGACGCTGCGCGGTGCTGGCCATCGCCCTGAACAGCGGCGCCTATGTCAGCGAAGTGCTGCGGGGCGGGTTCCAGTCCGTGCCCAGGGGGCAGATCGAAGCGGCCAAGGCCTGCGGCATGTCCGCCACGCTGCGCTTTCGCCGCGTGGTCTTTCCGCTGGCCATCCGCCAGGCCCTGCCGGCCTACAGCAACGAGATCGTGCTGGTCATCAAGGGCACCAGCCTGGCTTCCACCATCGCCGTCATGGAACTGACCGGGCACGCCAAGCGCCTGATGAACCAGAACTACGCCATCATCGAAACCTTCATCCTGGCGGGCATGCTGTACCTGATGATCAATTTTTTCCTGCTGGCCTGCGTGCACCTGCTCGAACGCCGGCTTAAACATTGACTTCCGCCCCAGGGCGGCGGCCACGGAGCTTTCCATGAAGCGCGCACCACTGCCTTGCATCGTCTTGCTGGGAACCGGCGGCACCATCGCCTCGACGGCGGGAGCCGCCACGGCCCTGACCGATTACACGGTGACCGAAGGCATCGAAACCCTTTTGACTGCCGTGCCCGAGATCACGACGCTGGCCGACATCCGGTGTGAGCAGGTCTTCAATGTGGACAGCCGCGGCATCACGAACAGAATGCTGCTGAAACTGGCGGCGCGTGTCGGCACGCTGCTGGCCGACCCGGCCGTCGACGGCATCGTGATCACCCATGGCACGGACACCCTGGAAGAGACCGCCTACTTCCTGAACCTGACGACAAAAAGCAGCAAGCCCGTCGTGCTGACGGGCGCCATGAGGCCCGGCTCGGCACTGAGCGCCGACGGCCCGCTCAACCTGTACAACGCCATTCTCCTGGCCTCCAGGGCCGAAGCCCAGGGTCGGGGCGTGATGGTCGCGTTGAACGATCGCGTCCATGCGGCGCGTTTCGTTACCAAGACCGACACCACGCAGGTCGAGACCTTTCAATCGCCGGGCCGAGGCAGCCTTGGGCAGATCGTCAATGGCCGCCTGCATCTGAATCAACACATCGAAAAACGGCACACCCTGGGCACGGAATTCAATCTGGCCGGCATACGCAAGCTGCCCTCGGTGGACATCATTTACGATCACCAGGACGCCGGCCCGCATCTGTACGATGCCTCGATTGCCGCGGGAGTCCAGGGCATCGTGGTGGCGGCCTGCGGCAATGGCAGCTTGTCGCCGCAGGCCCAGAAAGGCCTGAAACGGGCCGTCAAGCAGGGCATCGCCTGCGTGCGCAGCAGCCGCAGCGGGTCCGGCATCGTCACGCCCAGCCAGGACGACGGCCGACGGGGCCTGGTGTCGGGCGACTCGCTGAATCCGCAGAAGGCGCGGATACTCCTGATGCTGGCCTTGACGCTAAGCCATGACCGGAGCGTGATTCAATCCTGCTTCGATCGCTGCTAGCATCCCGTAGCCGGGCATCGGAGCCCGTCATGGCGGGAAGGCAAGCCATTCGCGCCGGGCGACGCCTGGCTCCGGCCTCCGAGCCGGCGCAGGCTTTCGAAACGGCGCTTGCGGCCGCAGACGGGATCGGTGAATTCAATGGACCGGGCAAGCAGTTGCAGGGGCCGGCTGAAATCGTCGGACTCCGCATACGCCTTCAGCTCCGGATAGAAGTTGTCGTTGCATATCGGCATGCCCAGGCCGCTCATATGGACACGCAATTGATGCTTGCGCCCGGTATGCGGCCGTAAGCGGAACAGGCCCAGGCCGCCGCTTTCCTCCACCAGCTCGATATGTGTTTCGCTGTTGGGCTCGCCATCCACCTCCTGCATGGTGAAATGGCCCGGCCTGGGCTGGATCAGGCTGCGGCGCAGCAGGGGCAGGACCACGTCGCCACTCGGCGGCGCCAGGGCCTCGTACTCCTTGCGCACTTCACGGCTCTGGAACAAGGCCTGATAGGCGCCCCGGCTTTCCGGATCGGCGCAGAACAGCAGGACGCCGGCCGTATCCCTATCCAGCCGATGTATCGGACTGAGCAAGGGCATGTCCAGCGCAAGGCGCAGCCGCGTCAGGGCGGTTTCGCGCAGATAGCGGCCGCCCGGCGTGCTGGCCAGGAAATGCGGCTTGTCCACCGCCACCAGATATCTATCGCGGTACAGCACGGGCAGGTCGAAAGGCACGTCGGCCTCTTGCGGAACTTCGCGGTAATACCAAAGCCAGCGCAACCCGGTGTAGGGGCTGTCGGGAGACTGGGGCACGCCCGCTTCATCGACGATTTCGCCGCGTTCCAGCCGGCCTTGCAGGACGATGGGCGGCACATGCCTGAAACGTTCGACCAGGAAATCCAGCAGCGTCGTCCAGGGCCCCTTGGGCAGGTAGACCCGGCTGGGCGCGACACCGCCACGCATGGGCAGCGGCGCGTTGCGCGCGAAATCGATACGCCGGCCCTTCTTCAAGGCGCTATGCCGCCCAGTCCAGGATGACCTTGCCGCTCTGCCCGGACAGCATGGCATCGAAGCCCCGGCGATAGTCGTCGGCGGAATAGCGGTGGGTGATGATGGGCGACAGGTCCAGCCCGCTTTGCAGCATGGCGACCATCTTGTACCAGGTCTCGAACATTTCGCGCCCGTAGATGCCCTTGATCTCCAGGCCCTTGAAGATGATCTTGTTCCAGTCGATGCCGAAGCCGCTGGGCAATATGCCCAGCATGGCGATCTTGCCGCCATGGTTCATTTCTTCCAGCATGGATTCGAACGCGCTGGGAACGCCCGACATCTCCAGTCCCACGTCGAATCCCTCGGCCATGCCCAGTTCGGCCATGACCTCATGCAGGGACTCCCGGCTGACGTTCACCGTCCGGCTTGCGCCCATGCGGGCGGCCAGTTCCAGGCGGTAGTCGTTCACATCGGTGATGACGACATTGCGCGCCCCCACATGCCGGGCGATGGCCGCGGCCATGGCGCCTATCGGGCCCGCGCCGGTGATCAGCACGTCTTCGCCCACCAGGTTGAAGGCCAGCGCGGTATGGGTGGCATTGCCGAAGGGATCGAAGATCGCCGCCAGCTCGTCCGGAACGTCGTCGGGTATCTTGAATGCGTTGAAGGCGGGCAAAGCCAGGTATTCGGCGAAAGCGCCCGGCCGATCGACTCCCACGCCCGAGGTATTGCGGCACAGGTGGCGCCGGCCCGCCCGGCAGTTGCGGCAATAGCCGCAGGTGATGTGTCCTTCGCCCGAAACCCGGTCGCCGATCTTGAAGCCGCTGACTTCCTGGCCGATTTCCACGATCTCGCCCACGTATTCATGGCCGACGTGCATGGGGACCGGTATCGTCTTGCTTGCCCAGTCATCCCATTTCCAGATATGGATGTCCGTGCCGCAGATGGCGGTCTTCCTGATTTTTATCAGGATGTCGTTATGGCCGACGGCCGGGCGCGGCACGTCCGTCAAGGTCAGGCCGGGCGCGGCGTCGAGTTTCGCGAGGGCTCGCATGATGATGCTCCGGTAAGGCGTGGTGTATGTACGAATGCGTCAGATGACGCCCAGCTTGCGGCCGGCGCGCTCGAAAGCGGCAACGGCCCGCGAGATCTGCTCGGGCGTATGGGCCGCGCTCATCTGGGTGCGGATGCGCGCGCGGCCCATGGGCACGACCGGATACGAAAAGCCGATTACGTAGACACCTTCGCGCAACAGTTCATCGGCCATCTTCCCGGCCAACTGCGCATCGCCGAACATCACGGGAATGATGGGATGCCCGCCCGGCACCAGGTCGAAACCCAGGCTCTGCATCGCCTGCCGGAACAGCTGACCATTTTCGTGCACGCGCCTGCGCAAGGCCAGGCCTTCGTCGCTTTCCAGCAGTTCCAGCACCCGCAAGGACGCCGACACGATGGCCGGCGCCAGGGTATTGGAGAAAAGATAGGGCCGCGAGCGCTGCCGCAACAGTTCGACGACGGATTCGTGCGCGGCCACATAACCGCCCGAGGCCCCGCCCATGGCCTTGCCCAGCGTGCCGGTGATGATGTGGACGCGTCCTTCGACGCCGCAATACTCCGGCGTGCCCCGGCCGTTCTCGCCGATGAAGCCGACGGCGTGGGAGTCGTCCACCATGACCATGGCATTGAACTCGTCGGCCAGGTCGCAGATGGATTTCAGATCGGCAATGATGCCGTCCATGGAAAACACGCCATCGGTGGCGATCAGCTTGTAGCGTGCGCCGGCCGCATCCGCGGCCTGCAACTGAGCCCGCAGGTCGGCCATGTCGTTGTTGGCATAGCGATAGCGCCGGGCCTTGCACAGCCGTATCCCATCGATGATGCTGGCATGGTTCAGCGCATCGCTGATCACCGCGTCGTTTTCGTCGAGCAGCACTTCGAACAGGCCGCCGTTGGCATCGAAGCAGCTGGAATACAAGATGGCATCGCCCATTTTCAGGAAGCGCGCCAGCGCCTGCTCCAATTGCTTGTGGCCGGCTTGCGTTCCGCATATGAACCGCACGGACGCCAGCCCGAAACCCGCCGTTTCAAGGCCCTGCCTGGCCGCTTCGACAAGGCGCCTGTCGTTGGCCAGGCCCAGGTAATTGTTGGCGCAGAAATTCAACACATAATCGCCGCCGGCCAGGTGTATCTGTGCAGCTTGCGGGCCGTCCAGGACGCGCTCGGCCTTGTAGAACCCATCGGCGCGCAATTGCCGTATCTGGCCTTGAACATGATCTAGAAAGGAGTTCCGCATAAAAACAATCCCGGGTCGAACCGAATGAAAGAACCTGCTTCAGCCGTCAATATACTGCAAGCCCGAAAGGAAAAAAAAGCCAGGCAACCCGCGTCGCCTGGCTTTTCAATGCCGCAAGGACGTTCAGGCGGCCGCGGCCGTCAGCCCTTCGCGCCGCAGCCTGGCTCCCTGTCGCATCCATATCAATGACAGGATCAGCGAGGCCGGTATGTATATCCAGAACTCCGACGGGCGGGCCGGATTGGGGATCTTGATTTCCGCCACATCCCAGCCCTGCTCCCATCCGGCGCGGCGCGCCTGGCTGCCGAAGCGGACCGCCGCGATCTGGGCCTGGTCGCCCATGGCCATGACGGTCAGGCCGGCCGCCGACAGGCGCTGCAATCCGGCCGAATCGCCGGTCGCGGTGCTGCCCTCCGGCAAGGCGGGCAAGGGCACGGCCACGGTCTTCTGCAGTTCATCGCCTTCCAGGTTCATGCCCTTGAGCACCGCCACCAGGCGGCCCTTCTCCGGCATATTCGCCGCCGTCTTCAGCAATTCGGCCGGCGGCCGGCTTTCATACTTGGACGCCAGGTGGTCCATGAAATAGTCGGGCCGGAACAGCATGAAAGTGACCAGCAGCAACAGGACCACTTCCATCCAGGTGGCCTTGACGCGCATCCATTTCATGGTGGCCGCCGCGAACGTCAGGGAAGCCAGGGTAGCGCCCCCTACCACCAATATCAGTTCGCCCCAGCCATTCACGTCGATCAGCAGCAGCAAGGGATTGAATATGAACATGAAGGGCAGCACGGCGGTGCGCATGGCATAGGTTACGCCCTGGATGCCCGTCTTGATGGGGTCTTCGCCCGAAATGGCGGCCGCGGCAAAGGTGGCCAGGCCCACCGGCGGCGTGATGTCGGCCATGATGCCGTAATAGAACACGAACATGTGCACGGCGATCAGGGGAATCACCAAGCCGTTCTGCGCGCCCAGCTCCACCACCACCGGCGCCATCAGCGTCGCCATCAGGATGTAATTGGCGGTCGTGGGCATGCCCAGCCCCAGCACCAGGCAGACCGCCGCCGTGAAGAACAGCATGGCCAGCACGCTGCCCATCGAGATCATCTCCACGAAGGCCGTCATGCGCAGGCCGAGGCCGGTCAAGGTGATCGCGCCCACGATCAGCCCGGCCGTACCGCAGGCGATGGCGATGCCTATCATGTTGCGCGCGCCTTCCTGCAGGCCGTTCACGGTTTCGGACAGGCCCAGCCGCGTGGGCTCCAGGACTTCCTGCTTGCGGAACCAGGCGATCAGCGGTCGCTGGGTCAGCATCTGGATCACCATGGACACCACGGCCCAGAACGCCGACAGGCCGGCCGACAACTGCTCGACCGACAGGCACCACACCAGGATGCCGATGGGAATAAGGAAATAAAGGCCTGCACGCACCGTGGGCCAGGCTTCGGGACGCGTGGGATTGGTGATGCTGATTTCCGTGGGCAGGTCGGGATGCGATGCCGATATCCGCAGCAGCCACAGATACAGCGCCACCAGCATGGCGCACAATATCCAGATGGCCGCGCCGCCGGCCACCGCCTGCACGCCCACGCCTATCCAGTAGACAAGGCCCATGACCACCAGCGAGCCCGCGATCCCCATGCCCCAGCCGGCCAGCTTCTGCAGCACCGTGCGGGGCTTGCCCGCCGACATCATCGGCTGTATGCCCAGCTGCAATGCTTCGAGGTGGACGATGTAGAACAAGGCAATATAGGAAATGCTGGCCGGCAGCAGCGCGTGCCGGATGATGTCGGTATACGGTATGCCCACGTATTCGATCATCAGGAAGGCCGCCGCGCCCATGACGGGCGGCATGATCTGCCCGTTGACCGACGAGGCGGTCTCGATGGCGCCGGCGCGTATGCCGCCGTAGCCCGCCTTCTTCATGAGCGGAATGGTGAATATGCCGCCGGTCACCACGTTGGCCACCGAGGAAGCTGAAACAATGCCGTTCACCGCCGAGGACACCACCGCCACCTTGGCCGGACCGCCGCGCAGATGGCCCAGCAGCGCGAACGACACCTGCATCATGTAATTGCCGGCGCCGCAGCGGTCAAGCAGCGAGCCGAGCAGGACGAAAATGAAAATATAGGAAACCGATACGCCCAGCGCCACCCCGTAGACGCCTTCGGTCGTGAGCCACATGTGCGACACCAGCCGCTCGATGGAGGCGCCGCGATGCGCCAGCGCGTCGGGCAGCCAGGGCCCAAGGAATGAATACATGACGAAGACCGCGCCCAGCACCGCCATGGGCGCGCCCAGCGCGCGCCGCGTCACCTCCAGCAGGAGCAGCAGCCCCGCGGATGCCACCACGATGTCCATGGTCGTGGGTATGCCCGGACGGGTGGCCAGCTCTTTGTAGAACAGGAACAGATACGCGCCGCAAAAACCGGCGATCAGCGCGAAGACCCAGTCGAACCAGGGCATACTGTCGCGCGGAGAGCTCTTGCGCGCCGGATAGGCCAGATAGCCCAGAAACATGGCGATGCCCAGGTGCAGCGCGCGGGCCTCGGTATCATTGAAGATGCCGAAGTTGAACGCGAATGGCAACGGCGAGGCATACCATAGCTGGAACAGGGACCAGGCAATGGCGCCGCAGAAGAGGACCGCTCCGGTTATTCCGCCTACGTTGCGTCCGCCGCGATCGACGTCGGCGACCAGTTGTTCCAGATTGGCATTGGTCTGCTGCGCGGCAGCGGACGGCGGGGATGTCGTACCCATGCTTGATTCCTATTATGTTCCGTCAGGCAAACAACGCGCCGGTACGGCGCCTGGACTGTCATACCTATACGGGCGGCTTGTAGCCGCCCGGTCCTGCGTTATTCTATCGATGCGCCCGCCAGGGGCGCATCGCCGGCTTACAGCAAGCCTTTTTCCTTGAAGTACTTTTCCGCGCCCGGGTGCAGCGGAGCGGACAGGCCGTTCTTGACCATGTCCTTGGCGACCAGATGCCCAAAGGCCGGATGCAGCTTCTTGAAGTCCTCGAAGTTGTCGAACACCGCCTTCACGATCAGGTACACCGTTTCTTCCGGAACATCGGACGAGGTCACGAAAGTGGCCAGTACACCGTAGGTATTGGTTTCTTGCGGATTGTTCGGATACAGGCCGGCGGGAATGGTCGCCTTGGCGTAGTAGGGATTGTCCGCCACCAGCTTGTCGACCACCGGGCCGGTCAGCGACATCAGTTGCGCGCCGCAGGTGGTGGTTGGATCCTGGATGTTCGCCGAGGGGTGGCCCACGCCGTACATGAAGCCATCGATCTTGCCGTCGCACAGGGCGGGGCCATGCTCGTCGGGACGAAGCTCGGAGGCCAGCGAGAAGTAGCTCAGGTCGACGCCCTTGGCCTTCAGGAACTGCTCCATGGAGGCGCGTGTGCCCGAGCCCGGATTGCCGACGTTGAAGCGCTTGCCTTTCAGGTCGTCGAAAGACTTGATGTTGGCGTCCTTGCGGACCACGTAGGTGAACGGCTCGGGGTGAATGGAGAACACCGAACGCAGCTTCTTGTAGGCGCCCGCATCCTTGAACTGGCCTTCGCCGTTATAGGCGTTGAAGCCCACGTCGGACTGCACCACGCCCAGGTCCAGTTCGCCCGCCTTGATGGTGTTCACGTTGAACACCGATCCGCCGGTGGACTCCACCGAGCAGCGCACGCCGTGCTTGGCGCGATCCTTGTTTACCAGGCGGCAGATGGCGCCGCCGGCCGCATAGTAAACACCGGTCACTCCGCCTGTGCCGATGCTGACGAACTTTTGCTGCGCAACCGCCGGCAAGGGGGATGCCAGCGCCGCGAACATGGCCGCCGCGCCGGCCGTCATCGCCAGTCGCTTGCTGAAAGAGGATGCTAAAAACGTCTGCATGTCGATCTCCTTGGGGTTTCCCCACTGTTTTATTTCCGGCTAATGACCGGTGACTGCACAGGCACTTGCCAAGGTGTGCAAGTACCCGCGATAACACTTGGCAGCGTCGGCAGGCGCCGCAACGCTGACAACGAATCCTTACGCCGCCACGCATGCGCTTTCACTGGCTGCTGCCTCGCGGCGTCCAATAAGCCAGTTCATCGCGCAAGCGCACTTCGACTTCGTCCAGGCGATTGAGCACCGCCTTGCCGCCCCGTGCGGCGAAGCGGGCAATCAGGTGCTCGGCCAAGGCCAAAGGCCCTGCCATGGTGTGAAAAAAAGAACCCGGGCCCTTGCGCGAACCCGCTCCCGCGCTCGATTCCGACTGAAACAACAAAACATGCGCCGCCTTCAGGGCCAGCGGCGACAGCGCGCCGTCGGTCAATGCGATAAGCTCCACCCCCCTGCGCGCCGCTTCGCGCGCCACCCGCACCGTGGGCGTCGAATACGGAGCCTGTCCGATGGCGATCAGCACATCGCCCTGGCCCAGCATCTCCGCCTGTTCATCCAGCGTGCCGCCCGACCCGTCGAGCAGCACGCCGTTGCGCTGGACCAGTTGATAGGCATAGCGCATCTGGAATGCGGTGCCGAAGCTGGAGCGCGACCCCAGGAAGCCCACCAGCCTGGCCTTGATCATGGCCTGGACAGCGGCATCGAACTGGGCGGGCGTGTTCAGCGAACAGGCCGACTGCACCGCGCGGCCCTGCAAGCCGGCCAGCACATCGTGCGCCGGCAGTATCCCCCTATGGCTTCCGGAGGCCTGCAACTTGGCCGCCCGCTGGCGCAAGCCATAGCCCCCGCTGGCCAAGGCCTGCTGGAAGGGCGCGCGGAAGCTGTCGTAGCTTGCATAGCCTGCCGCCCGGGCCAGGCGCAGCATGGTGGCGGGCGAGACCGACAAAGCCTGGGCCTGTCGCCGCATGGACCACAACCCCACTTCAGCCGGATGACCGCTGACCCAGCGCGCCGCCCGCTGCAGCTCGGGCGTAAGCTGCGCGAATATCGCCAGAAGGCGCTCCTGGGGGGTGGTGAGCAAGGAAGTCATAGCCTGACGCGGGGCTTAATGCTGAAAAAACATATGCTACAGCGACTGAGAAATTTAAAACAAATGTTTTTATCGGGGTTTGCCCTAGTTTGAGGCCTGCTGTGCTTCGTGCAGGCAAAAAAGACCGCCGTTCACATAACCCGTATGCATGCTTGACGAATCAGGCATGCGCTTCTACGATGCAACAGGCGTTGACATGAACTGTCGATTTGTTTCATCAACCCGTCGCAAAGCCATGGTTTCGCTTCACTTACCACCGAGCACGAGTTACTTATGAACGCTGGATCGCAGTGCCTCTGGCGGTGGACGCTTCACAACGCAGCGATTCTTCTCATGGGCTTCACGCTGGGCAGTTCGCCGGCTCACGCGCAGCAGCGCCAGGTCCGGGTCGGCATTTTCGAGAACGCGCCCGAGCTTCACATGGACAAGGGCCAGCCCAGCGGCATTCTGGGCGAACTGCTGGTCGCCATCGCCAATACCGAAAAATGGACACTGACCGCGGTCCCCTGCGAATGGCGGGATTGCCTGGAGGACTTGCGGGAAGGCCGCATCGACCTCATGCCTGATGTGCCCGGCTCCGTCGACCGCCGCGAACTCTACGACTTCCACAAGATCCCGTCCCTGCATAGCTGGTCGCAAATGTACCAGGGCCAGGACGAACGCATCACTTCGGTGCTCGACCTGCAAGGCAAACGCATTGTGTCTTTGGCCGGCTCCGTGCAGGGCGACTATGTCGCCTCGCTGGCGAACAGCTTCGGGATCCGGGCCCGGCTCATCAGCGTCAGCGACCTGAAGGAAGGCTTCGCGATGGTCGCCGACAATCAGGCCGACGCCGTGGCGGCCAATTACTATTACGGGGAACTGCACGCGGCCGAGTCGGGCCTGTTCGCCACGCCGCTCATGTTCCAGCCGTCCCAACTGTTCTACGCCACGAAGAAAGGCAGGAACCTGGATTTGCTGGACGCCGTGGACCGGAACCTGGCCGAATGGCAGAACAATCCCGAGTCGGTCTACTTCGGCATCCTCCAGCGCTGGGGCCAGGCCAGGCCGCCCGCGGCCGTCCCCTCGTCGTTCTGGTGGGCCATATCGTCCCTGGGGCTGCTGCTGATCGTGGCGCTGGGCCTGGCCGCCTTGTTCAAGGCGCAGGTTCACCGGCAAACGCGGCACCTGAGGGCCAGCGAGAACCGGCTAAGCACCATACTGGACAGCGTTGACGCCCATATCTACATCAAGGACCGGCAACTGAAGTATCGCTACGGAAACCATAAGCTGTGCGAGTTCTTCGGCCTGCACGGACCCGACCTGATCGAGCGCCGCGACGATGAATTCCTCGACGGAGGCGAACTGGCCCAGATACGCCAGAACGATTTGCGCGTCATCAACAACGGCGAACGGGTGGCGCTGGAAGAACAGGTTTCCAAGCCGGGGGGCCAAGCCGCCGAGACTTTCCTTTCGATCAAGATTCCGCTGCGCGACAGGCGGGGCAAGATCGAAGCGCTGTGCGGCATCTCCACCAACATCACCGACCACAAGCTGGCACAGGCCGCCGCGCACCGGCTGGCCTACTACGACCCGCTGACCGAGCTGCCCAACCGACGCCTGCTGCTGGAGCGCATGGGCCATGCGCTTGACGCCGTGCGCGGCGGCGCCGGCATAGGCGCCGTGCTGTTCGTCGATCTGGACAATTTCAAGCGCATCAATGACGCAAGGGGGCATGTCATCGGCGACGCCGTGCTGTGCGGAGTCGCCCAACGCCTGAAAGACATGGTGCGCGGCGTCGATACGGTCGCCCGCATAGGCGGCGATGAATTCGTCATCCTGCTCGATCATTTCGGCCGCAGCCAGGATGAAAGCGCCCGTATCGCCATGACCATCGCCGAAAGCGTGCGGGCGGCGCTCGAACATCCCCTGATCATCGAAGGGCAACCTTATTTTTCCGGCGGCAGCATCGGCGTCACCCTTTTACGCCCCGACGGCAAGTCCACCGACGATGTGTTGCGCGAAGCGGATACAGCCATGTATCGCGCCAAGGAATCGGGACGCAACCGGGTCGCCTTCTATGAAACCAGCATGCAGACCGAAATCGAGGAGAGGCTGGCGCTGGAACATGATTTGTCGCTGGCCATAGGAAGCGAACAGCTGGGCATGCATGCGCAGGCCCAATACGGACTGGATGGGGAGATCGCCGGCGTCGAACTGTTGATACGCTGGGAACACCCCAAGCGCGGCAAGATTTCTCCATCCCGCTTCATTCCGGTTGCCGAGGAGACCGGCGTCATCCTGCGACTGGGCGACTGGACGCTGCAGCAGGCCTGCGACACGCTGCTGCGGCTGGATCAATCGGGCAAGCACTATCCGCTCTCCATCAACGTGAGCCCCCGCCAGTTCCGCCAGCACGACTTCGTGAGCCGTGTGCGAGAAATCGTGCTGGAATCGGGTGCGCCGGCGCATCGCCTTATCTTTGAAGTCACCGAAGGCATACTGATCGAGGACTTGCAGGGCGCCATCGACCGCATGGGGGAGCTTTCCGACCTTGGCATCCGCTTTTCGATAGACGACTTCGGAACCGGCTACTCCAATCTTACCTATCTGAAGCGCCTGCCCTTGTACGAACTGAAGATAGACAAGAGCTTCATACACGATGTGCCGAGCGATCCCGACAATTCAGCCATCGTCAGGCTGATATTGGCCATGGCCAAGCAGCTTGGGCTGCGCGTGGTGGCCGAAGGAGTGGAGACCCGGGAACAGGCCGACTTCCTGGCCGCTCTCGAGTGCGATGCCATGCAGGGCTACTTCTTCGCCCGCCCCGCGCCCATCGCACGGTGGCTCAATCCGCCTGAGGCCTGAAGCCCGTCCGCGCAAGGCTCAGCCGGGCTGCGAGATTCCGGACAGGGCCTTCCTGGCCGGCTCGCTTCCCGCTCCGTCCACAGCCACATCGCCCAGCGCCACAATGCCCACCAGGCGCTTGTCCGCATTGACGATGGGCAGGCGCCGGATCTGATTCTCGCTCATGATCTGGCACGCTTTCTCGACCGAGTCGCTTTCGTAGGCCCACAGCACGTCCTCGGACATGACATCGCGCACTTTCGTGTCCGGACTCCTGCCGTCGGCCACGGCCCTGATGGCGATATCCCGATCGGATATCGTGCCTATCATGCGGTCGTTTTCACCGACGGGCAGCAGGCCGAAGTCGCCGTCCCGCATCTGCCTTGCCGCATCCTTGATCGTCGCGTCGGGAAACACGACCTTTACATCGTGACTCATCACATCTTTAAGCTGTTGCATTTTCGTCTCCCGTTCAAGTCTCCCGTTCAATTGAGACCCACGCTTACACGCGGTCGCGCAACTGCGTAACACCCTGCTGCTCCGCACAGTGCTTGCAGCAGAACATGGCGCCGTCCTTTTCCAGGCCATGGCCGATGATTTTCACGCCGCAGTGCGAGCATGTGGGCGCAAGCTTGTGGATGGCACATTCGTAACTGTCGAATGTGTAGGTTTTACCGGCCGCCATAACCTGGAACGACTTATCGTATTCATTCCCGCAGGCATCGCATCTGGACATATCGCCCTCCATTGAAATCCAAGAAGAAAAACGCCGCGCGCCGCGACGGCGCCTGGAGGAGAAGAGAGCAAGTTATATGCCGTGACGGCCGTCGGTTCAGGCCAGCGCCGTATCGAGCAGCATCATCAATACGAACCCCAGAATGAGCCCCAGCGTAGCGTGCGACTCGTGCCCCTGCCGGTGCGATTCCGGAATGATCTCGTGGCTGATCACGAACAACATCGCCCCCGCGGCGGCGGCCAGTCCCCAAGGCAGGAGCGCCGCCGATATCCCGATGACGGCCACACCCAGGACGGCGGCCAGGGGCTCGATCAGGCCCGAGAACACGGCCACGCCCACCGCGATGGCGCGCCCGTAGCCCACGCTGCTGAGCGCCAGGGCCACGACCAGGCCTTCGGGCACGTCCTGAATGGAAATGCCCATTGCCAGAGCCCGCGCGCCAATGTCGTCCGGGCCCGCGAAGCCCACCCCTATGGCCAGCCCTTCCGGAAAATTATGCAGGCAGATGGCCAGCACGAAGAGCCAGACCCGTTTCATCTTCCGGGCGCGCGAGCCCTCGACCCCCTTCACGAAATGCTCATGCGGAACCGAACGGTCGATAAGAAGCAGCAGCGCGGCTCCCAACATGATGCCGCCGCCCACGATGGCGCCCGCTCCCCATGGACCCGAACCTTGTTCCCTTGCCACATTCAAGGCGGGAATGATCAGCGAAAAAGAGCTTGCCGCCAGCATCACGCCCGCGCCGAAACCCAACATGGCGTCGTTCGCACGTTGGGAAAACGGAATGGAAAAAACCACCGGCAATGTTCCCAGCGCCGTGGCTAGCGCAGCCAGGGAGCCCCAGCGCAATGCGCCCACCAGTTGGGGATTGTCCACCACCAGCCGCGCATAAAAATCCACCACCACCAGGATGGCCGCCATGGCAAAAATCAGCAAGCCCATGGAAAAGCCGGGCCGCATCAACCGAATGTCATCCATGTGCTCATGCTCCGCTTGCAGTCAATTGGAAAATCATACGCTGCCCTGCTTATATCTGTAAGTTATATACAAGTTTCTTATACGTCGTAGTGGTTTTATACGACGGCTGGTAATTTACTGGTTTACCCCTGACAATTCCATACAGCATGACCGCCTCGATACGATCCCTATTTCGCCCCCTGCCCGCGTTGCTTAAAAGCGCCGCACTGAGTGCCGCACTGCTCTTGGCCGCCCCCAGCCAAGCCAGCGAATGGCCCGAGCATCCCATAACCATGCTGATGGGATTCCCCGCCGGATCGGGCGTCGACGTCATTGCCCGCAGCATCCAGGAGCCCTTGCAGCAAGCCTTGGGCGTGCCCGTCGTCATCGATTACCGTTCGGGAGCGGGCGGCAACCTCGCCTCGGCAGCGGTAGCACGCGCCAAGCCCGACGGCTACACCATTCTGCTGGGCACCGCCGCCACCCATGGCATCAACCCTGCAATTTATAAAGAATTGCCGTTCGACGTCGAAGAAGACTTCACGCCCATCGCGCCGCTGATCGACGTATCCAACGTGCTGACCATCAATCCCAAGGTCATCGATGTGAGCACCGTCGAAGACTTCATCGCCGAGGTCAAGGCCAACCCCAATAAATACTATTTCGCATCCACCGGGGTGGGCACTGGAACACAGCTGGCATTCGAAGAGTTCAATGCCCGCGCCGGACTGCAGATGGTGCACGTACCGTACAAGGGCGGCCCCGAAGCGCTGCAATCGGTGGTCAAGGGCGAAACCTGCTGCATCTTCAATCAGGTGCAAACGGTTCTGGGCCAGTACAAGGCTGGCACGGTGCGTTTACTGGGCGTTTCGACGGCCAAGCGGATCGACGTCGTGAAGGAAGTGCCGGCCATTGCCGAAAAAGCCATACCGGGCTTCGACAGCTATATCTGGTTCGGGCTTTTCGGACCCAAGGGCATGGATCCGGCGCTGGTGCAGAAAATCAATGCCGCCGCCACCCAGGCCTTGCAGGATCCCGATGTGGCCAAGCGCCTGACCTCCACGGGGAACACCATACACACGTCCTCCCCGGAAAAATTCCGCCAGACGGTGCACGACAATCGGACGAAATGGGCCGAAGTCGTGAAGACCGCCGGCGTGACGGTGCAATAAAGCAGCCGAAACGACCAAACGAGCAACCCCAACCGGGGTTGCTTTTTTATGGCTTCAGCACTGGAATCGTTGCGCCCAGGTCATTGCGACAAAGGCCTGCAAGCCATCATCTGATATATAGCTCAGGCATGTCGCAAGGCCTGGATTTCCAGAGAGCGGGATGGCCCCGAGCCGTTCCTTACCTGGCCTGGGAATACTTGAACGTCCCTACGGCGGTCGCCATCAGCAGATCATTGTCCAGCAGGACCTCGGCGCGGGTGAAGAACACGCTGCGCCCCTTGCGCTCCGTATAGCCCTTGGCGACCAGGACGTCCCCCTCGCCGCTGCCGATGAAGTTGGTGGTCAGCGACAGGGTCAGGCTGCGCAGCGGCGGCTCGCCGGGTTCGGCATACAAGCCGCTGTAGCCCGACACCGAATCCAGCAGCGTGCAGATGACCCCGCCATGCACCCGCCCCGTGCGGTTCCCCAGCCGGGTCGACATCGGCAGGTGCATCTCGGCATAGCCGGGCGACCACTCCACCAGAGTGACGCCCATCCATTCCAGGAATGGATTGTTGATGAGTAGCGGTGTCTTGCTGTCGGATGCCATACGGTTCGAAGTCCTGATGTTTTGGAAACCCTTAGCTTAACGCGTAAGGCGCCGTGCACGGGCTTGCCATGTCAGTCCCGGCTCGCCTCGGTTTCATCCTCGGGCTGATCGGACACCCTCACCGCCTCGCTGGCAATCAATTCCAGCTTTTCGCCCTCGAAATCCGCGTGCAGCGGCGCCAGTGCCGGCATGGTCCGGTTGGCCCTGGACGACAGCTCGCCGAAGCGCGATGCCTTGCCGTACAGGCCCTGCTGGCCGGCCACGGCCGTGACCGTGCTGTTGTAGTGCCGGCTGACGGTGTCCAGGGTTTCGCCCAGCTTCTTCAGGCGCTCGGCCACGACCACGACCTGGTTGTAGATCTCGCCGGCGCGGGCGCTGAGCTCGTGCGCCTGCTCGTTGCTGCGCGCCACCATCCACAGGTTGGCCACCGTCTTCAGTATGGGCATCAAGGTGGTGTGCGACACCAGCACGACATTGCGCTGGTAGCCATAGTCGAACAGATCCCTGTTGTGCTTCATCGCTTCGATGTAGGCCGGCTCGATGGGCATGAACATCAGGACGAAACTGGGGCTACGCATGCCGATCAGGTTGCTGTAGTCCTTTCTTGCCAGGTCGTCGATATGATTGCGCACGGCCTTGACGTGGGCATCCAGCGCATCCCGCAGCTGGGCATCGGTCTCGGCGGCGATGGCGCGGTCGTAGTCCACCAGCGACACCTTGCTGTCGATGACAATATGCTTCTGGTCGGGCAGCTTGACCACGAAATCGGGCTGGCGATTGTTGCCCTGCCCGTCCTTGAAGCGGGGCTGCGATTCGTAATGGTCGCCCTTGGCCAGACCGGCCAATTGAAGGGCGCGTTCCAGCTGCACTTCGCCCCAGTTGCCGGTGGCTTTCTTGTCGCCCTTGAGCGCGGTGGCCAGGGTATTGGCCTCGGCGCTTATCTTCAGGCCGACTTCCAGTACACGCTTGATCTCCGAGCCCAGCGACACATTGCCGCGCAGGGTTTCATCGTGGACCTGGTTCACGCGCTGCTGGAAGCCATCGATCTGTTCGCGAAAAGGCTTGAGCAGGGCATCCAGGGAGCTCTGGCTGGTCTGCGCGAACGTCCTGCCCTTTTCCTCCAGTATCTGATTGGCCAGGTTCTGGAATTCGGTCTTCAGCTGGGCGCGGGAATGCTCGAAGCCGGCTTTCATTTCCTGGAAGCTGGCCTGCCTTTCGGCATGGACCACCCGCAATTCCGCCAGCTCCTTGTCCAGTTGAGCGTGGCGCTGCGCCAGAAGCTGATAGTCGGCATCCTTGACGGTCACGCTCAAGCGCGCCTCTTCCAGACGCTCCTGCAAGTTCTGCACGGTCGATTCGCTGCGCGCAAGCTGGCGGTCGATATGCACTTTCTCCGCCTCCACGCCTATTGCCTGGTTCTTGGCCTGATCCAGCTCCACGCGCAGCTCGGTCAGCATCTCGCCGCGCTGCTTGGCCAGATTGCGGAGGTCGTCCATGCCGGCGCGGGCCTGCGCAAGAATGCGCCGGTAATACGCAGCCGCCGTGATGAAGCCGGCCGCGACGGCAAGCGCCAGCAGCCATATGCCGTCCGTGCCCATGAGTAGTTGATCCATACCTTTTTCCTTATGGCGATGCCGCTGTGCGCCATCGCGTTGTTCGACTCAATCTCTTTTCAATCTCTATCCGGATTGAAGGTATAGTATGTCGCCATTGATTACATATCCATACTGTATACATATATACGTCCACTTTTCAGGCAGACTCATGAGCAAGAAAAAATCGCCCTGGCCGCTGCGCTGGGACCTTCTGCTGCGCTATCGCTTGATCGAAATCATCGCCCAATGGGAGGGGCGGCTGACCACCAATCATTTGTGCCATAGCCTGGGCATAGGGCGCCAGCAAGCCTCGAAGGACATCAACGGCTACCTTAGGGATGTGGCGCCCGGCAACCTGGAGTACGACCGCCACCTGAAAGGCTACAAGCCCACGGCGGATTTCCGGCCCCGGCTGACAACGGGGAACGCGGACGAGTATCTGCACATCCTCGGACGGAACAAGGATATCAGCCATACTTTCGAAGCGCTCAACCTTGAGTCCACCAATACCGAGATCCTGCACGTCCCCCTGCGCAACATTCATCCCACGGTGCTGCGCCCATTGGTCCAGGCGGCAAGAGAGCAGAAACGTGTCGAAATAAGCTACATATCATTGACTTCGCCTGTTGCGGAGACGCGCGTCATCGCGCCGCACACGCTGGTCTGTACATCGCTGCGCTGGCACGTCCGGGCCTATTGCGAGAAAAACCGGGGCTACCGCGATTTCGTCCTTAGCCGATTTCGGGGCCAGCCTGAAATCATAGGCGATTCGCCCAACGGCAAAGCGGACGATGAGCTGTGGAACAGGAAGATCATCATTCGGCTGGCGCCCGATACCCGGCTCAGTCCCGTACAGAAAGAGATCATCGCTCATGACTACGGCATGACCGGCGGCCGTCTGGACGTGCCTACGCGGGCCTCCCAGGTCGTATATGTCCTGCAGGCGTTCGATATCGATCCCTATAAGCAGTCCGTCAAGCCGGAGGCCCAGCAACTGGTCATCGACAACTACAGGGAAATTGAACCCTATCTGTTCTAGCTCACACCGCCGGCGCATTAAAGTAAACTTCTGTATCCGAATTCCTGCAAGCATCGGCATCAACTGCCTTGTATGAACCACACCATGCGTAGAATCTGTACCCGTTTGGCCGGAGCCGCCGCATTGGCCTTCGCGCTGGCCGCCACGGCCCTGGCGCAAGACACCTGGCCACCGGCCGACCAAATGGTGCAGCTGGTGGTGACGGCGCCGGTGGGCAGCATCGACGATGCCATCGCCCGCCTGGTCGCTGAGCGGTTGGGCGGCGGCAGGCCGGGCGGCGGGTTCACCGTGTCGAACCAGTACGGCACGAACGGCAATGCCGGCGCCGGCATGGTGGCTTCGGCGCCCGCCGACGGAACGCGGCTGTTGCTGTCGGGATCCAACACACTGGCGGTGAATCCCAGCATTTTCAGGGGGCTTCCCTTCGACCCGCAAGAAAGCTTTCAGGCAATCGGACTGATCGCGGACATGCCCCATATCCTGGTCGTCAACAGCGACTTGCCCGTACACAGCCTTGCCGAGTTCGACGACTACGTCAAGGCCCATCCTGGCGAGGTCAACTTCGGATCCAACGGCCATGGCAGCTCCACGCATCTGGCCGGCCAGCTTTACATGAACGACATCGAGGCCAATATGGTTCATGTGCCCTACAGTTCACCGGAACTTGCCACCAACAACCTGATTTCAGGCGAAATCCAGTCCATGTTCCAGCTGGTTCCCGGCATTCATGGCCAGATCAAGGCCGGTAAGGTCCGGGCGCTGGGCATCATGTCCAGGGCGCGCTCCAGCGCCCTGCCCGATGTGCCGACCATGGCCGAACAGGGCCATCCCCGCCTGCTGTCCTCGCATTGGCTCGCCCTGCTGGCGCCCAAAGGCACGCCGCCGCAAATCATCGGACGCGCCAACGAGGCGCTGAACGACGCGCTGAGCGATCCGGTCCTGAAACAGAAACTGGCCGACATGGGCGCCATCGTGCTGGGCGGTTCTCCGCAAGAGCTGGACGACATGCTGGCCGCTTCCCTGAAGAAATGGCGCGGCGTGGTTTCCGGAGCGGATATCCGGCTGCAGTAGGCATGCCCATTGGCGGAAGCCGGAGCGCCCACTACAATGGTTTGCCGGCCTGGGATGGACGGGCACACACGCAAGGAGCCAGCATGCAAGAGACTATCGGATGGATAGGCTTGGGAAAAATGGGCCTGCCCATGGCCGAGCGTCTACTGCATGCCGGACATTCCCTGCACATCTGGGCGCGCAATCCGCAACAAACCCTGGCCCTGCGCCAGCAAGGCGCCAAGATCGCCACCGACCTCATCGAACTGGCCCAACGATCGCGCACGGTCTTTACCATTCTGGGGGAAACGCGCGATGTCGAAAGCGTTTACCGCGACATGGCGCAAGGAATACAGCCCGATACCCTGTTTATCGACATGACCACGGCGGCGCCTTGGGTCGCGGCCGATATCCGGCAGGCGCTGGACCGGCGGGGCGCCCGCTTCCTGGATGCGCCCGTCACCGGCGGCGTGGCGGGCGCGGCCAAAGGCACGCTGACCCACTTCGTAGGCGGCGACGCCGCCGACATCCAGCGCGGCGCGGCCTTGCTTGCGCAACTGGGCCAGCGCGCCGTCCACTGCGGTGCGGCCGGTTCGGGCTACCGCATGAAGCTGGTCAATCAGACCATCATCGCGGGCACTTTCCTTGGCCTGGCCAATGGCATGGCACTGGCTCGCGGCAGCCACTTCGATACCGAATTGCTCACCGGCGCGCTCGGCGCCGGCACGGCCTCGGGCCTGCTGTTCAATTCGTATGCCGAGCGCATGATGGCCGGCGGCGGCGAAATCACCTTTACCCTGGGCCTGTTGCGCAAGGACCTGCGCCTGGCCCAGGCCGAAGCGGAGCTGCAGAAGCGGCCGTCCCAATTTCTTGACTTCGCGGTCCAGCGCCTGAACAAGGCGTGCGAGCGCTTCGGCGCGCATGCCGGCGTCCAGATGCTGGGCCAGCTGGACGATTGACCGCTTCAGGCGTGTCAGGCTTGCGGCGGCGGAAACACCGGCTCGCCCAGGTTCAGCATAAGCCGGTTGGCCCATGCGAAGATGGCATCCGCGTGCAGCAGATCCAGGATCTCGGCCTGCTCCAGCCCGGCGTCCTTGAGCGCCTGAATATCGTCCGGCCCTATTTTCTCCGGCTCTTCGGTCAAACGTATGGAAAATTGCACGATGGCCTTTTCGCGCTCATTGACGCCGGCGCTGCGCGGCTCGTCGAAGACCTGTGCAACGGTGTCGTTCCGCTTGGCCAACTGCTCGAAACGCTGGGCGTGCACCGATGCGCAATACACGCAGCCATTTATGCGCGACACCACCAGCGAACCGAGTTCGCGATCGGCCCGGGCCAGGCCGCCGGGCGCGTACATGATGGCATTGAACGCTTCGGACCGCTGCTTCAGGATGGCCGGCTGGTGCACCAGGAAAAGATAGTAGTCGGACACCTTGGCCTTGGGATGGCTCATTTCCAGCACCTCGGTCTGCTCGGGCGTGCAGTTGTCCGGATCGACCACGTCCAGCCATGCCTTCCACTCCAGCGTTTCGTTGGTGTAGCCCTTGTTTTTGATGATGGTGCTCATAGGGACTCCAATGCCTTCATGGCCGAAAGGCCGGCCACCAGCCGGATTTGATAAGACAGAAATGCCACCAATTGCGCCAGGGTCACAATGTCGGCGGTCGCCATGCCGGCGTCGCGCAGTTGCTCGAGCGCTGCCTGGTCGCCCTCGACGGGCTTGAGGATCAATTTCCGGGTGAAGATCAGCATGGCGCGCAAGCGCGATGGCGGCAGGCTGTCGACTCGCCCTCCTTCGATGGCGGCCATGGCTTCGGCGTCGGACGCATACCGGTCCAGGGCGTCGCGATAGTGCCGCGCCAACGCGTCGGAGCGGGACAGAAGGCTCGCATGCCATGCCACCAGAAGGCGCTCCTGTATCGGCAGCCCCTGGCTCGAGGGGTCGAAGAACAGCTCGTAGCTGCCCTGCGTGGCATGCACGACCTTGTGCCGCGCATGGCGTATGGCGAACAAGGGATCGGACGGCGTCAAGCCCACGATCGCATCCACCGCGTCGGTGGAACCGGGCCTCGCGCCGGTCGTTGAAGGGTAGTTGTCGTTCATAGCTTCTTCCTGAAACTGTTGGGCGCCGGCCTATGCGGGCGTCCACTCATCGCCGAATATCTCCGGCTCGTCATATGCCCGCAACTGGGCGAAGTGCGTGTCGATGTTTTCAACGTACAAGAGGCTGGCAATGCCTTTGGACAGGCGTTCGGCTCCGTCGCTGATGGCGGGAATATCGCCCGAGACCGTCCCGTGCGTCAGCGTGGAAGGGTAGCAAAAGCAGTGGATGCGCGACAAGCCGGGCAGGCCGCCGGGGTTCTTTTCCTGGAACTCGAAGACCGGCCCCAGGTCGGGCGAATCGCGCAGTTCCTTGTCGTCGCCGCCTTCGTGCGGCGCATAGCGGTCCGACCAGACCCGCAAATGCGGGGCGATCCTGGCGTACTCCGGGCGGTTTTGCCAATCGATGCCGAAGCCCGTCGACAGGATCAGGAAATCCAGCGCAAATTCCTTCTTCGGCGTAAGGACCCGCAGCTCGCCGCCGTGTTCACGCACCTGAAGCACCGGAGCTCCTAGGTTGAAACGCGCGTTCGCATGCCGCGACACGCGCAGGACGCTGGCGCGCGGGGGCGGCACCTGCTCCACATTGATGTAATGCCGCAAGCGCCACTTCCATTCGTCGGGCAAATCCACGAATCCATGGGTATAGCCGGGGTTGCCCGCGCCTTTGCTTTTATTGATGCGCGGCAGGTCGGGGCGGCGTATGAGCAGGTCGACGCTGGCCGCCCCATTTTCCAGCGCCGTTCCCGCACTGTCCATGGCCGATGCGCCGGCGCCCACCACCCCGACCCGCAAGCCGCGCAAGGCCGCATAGTCCATGTCGTCGGACGAGTGCGCCCACAGCCGGCGCGGCAGCGCGGCGGCGAAATCCGGAATGGCCGCGCCGCCTAGGCCATCGCGGCCGGTCGCCAGCACGACACGGCGCGCGTATACCGCGCACGGACCGGCGGGCGAGGAAATGCTCAGTTCGACATGGCCGGTATGGGGGATGATGTCCAGCACGTGGTGCTCGTTGCGCACGTCGATGCCCAGCACTCGGCGGTACCAGCGCAAGTAATCCATCCATTGCAGGCGCGGAATCTTGTCCAGGCGATTCCATTCCTCGGCGCCGAATTGCGCCTCGAACCAGGCCCGGAACGTCAGCGCCGGGAAGCCCAGTGCCGGACCGGTCAACTGCTTGGGCGAACGCAGTGTCTCCATGCGCGCCGTGGTCGCCCAGGGGCCTTCGAACCCTTGCGGCGCAGCGTCGAAAATCCGCGCCCGCATGCCTTTGTGGCCCAGCGCGGCGGCCGCCGCCAGGCCCGCCATGCCGCCGCCGACGATGGCGACATCCAGCAGCTCCTGTCCGTTCATCGATGCCTGCGGCACCCACGGCTTGGCGGGAAGGTCCAGCCAGGCAAGATCCTGTGCGAGGCGCCGCTCGAGCGCGTCCAGCCCCTGTACAGGGGAAATAGAGGGGGTATCAGTCATCATGCGGGAACAAACGTAGAGGAAATGAAACGATGCGGCATGCCCAAGGCTGGCTCAGGCGGCATCCTGGTCGGGTTCGGGCTGAAAGGGATCGGCATCCTTGGGCAGCCCGCTGGGGTCGCCCGCCACGAAACGGGGTACGTTGGCGCTGGCGTAATCCCACATGGCCTGGACCAGCCGGGAGCCCTCGTCGGGCAGGGCCCGGTCGCGATGCCTGATCACACCCATTAGATAGGGAACATGCCGGTCGATGCCGCGGAACACCACGCCTTCGGGCGACATGGTGGTGGCGGTCAGCGGATCGACCAGCGCCAGGCCCACGCCGGCGCGCACCATCATCAGGGCGCTTAGCGACGAACTGGTTTCGATCTGGCGCCGGGGCTTGGCGGTGGGATTGTTGTGCAGCAGCGCCGTTGAAAGACGGTGCCGCAAGCCCGTGCGGTTCGACATGGTGATGACCGTGTTGTCGCCCAGTTCGCCCAGGCGGACCACGGGGTTGGCCGCCAGCGGGTGATCGCCGGGCAAGGCCAATACGCAAGGCGCCTGCCCGGACCACAGCAATTCGCAGCGCCCCAGGTCGATGGGCAGGCTGACCACGCCGATATCGGCCTGTCCGTCGGCCACGGCCTGGACGACGTCGGCGGACTGGAAGGTTTCGATATACAGCTTGTACTCAAACACGGGCCGGCTGCGCTCGAGCAATCCTATGGTGGCGGGCAACAGGCTCGAGCCCAACGAATACGTTGCGGCGACCCGCAACGGGCGGCTTTGGCCGCGCGCTATTTCGCGTGAGCGGCTGTCCAGTTGCTGCAGGCCGGCCAGAACGTTGCGGACCTCTTCGTAGAACTCGCGCCCTTGCTCGGTCAACGTGACCTGGGGCCGCGTGCGCGTGAACAGCATGAAACCGAGTTCCTGCTCCAGGTCCTGGATTTGCCGGCTTACCATGGGCTGGGACCGGTCCAGCAAGCGCCCGGCGGCCGTCACGCTTCCTGCGGAATACACAGCGGCAAAGGCTTCGAGTTGACGGATTTCCATTATTGGACGCCTGAAGAAACAAGGACGGCCCGATTGCACCGGACACTATGCAAATTATACATTTACCAAATGTAACCATTCAAGAACCGAATGGCAATATCGGCATGCTGTTTACTTCTTTACACCAAAGCAATGCTCCAGTCCCGGGAAACCTCCCTCCCTGACCTCGGCGGCATATTTTTCCGCGGCCGAACGCACCACCGCGCCGACGTCGGCGAATTGTTTGGCGAATTTGGGAATCCGGTCGCCGCTCAGGCCCAGGATGTCTTCTGTCACCAGGATTTGTCCGTCGCAAGCCGGAGAGGCCCCGATTCCGATGGTGGGCACCGCCAGCGCTTCGGTGATGCGCCGGCCCAGTCCCTCGGCCACGCCCTCCAGCACGACGGCGAAGGCGCCCGCCTGCTCATGCTCCACCGCATCGCGCAGGATGCGCTCGGCCGATTCGTCCGTCATGCCCTGTGCCTTGAAGCCGCCCATGGTATTGACGTACTGCGGCATCAGCCCCACATGCGCCAGTACGGGAATGCCGCGCTCGACCAGAAAGCGGGTGGTCTCCGCCATGGCGGCGCCCCCTTCCATCTTGATGCCGTCGGCGCCGCTGGCGGCCAGCATCCGTGCCGCATTGGCGAAGGCCTGTTGCGGTGATTCCTGATAGCTGCCGAAAGGCATGTCGACGATAATGCAGGCATGGCTGGTCGAGCGCACCACCGCCGCCGCGTGGGCGGCCAGCTGATCCACCGTGATCGACAGGGTATCGGGCAGGCCGTAGCCCACCATGGCTGTCGAGTCCCCAATCAGGATCATGTCCAGGGCTTCGTCCAGCAGCCGGGCGAACGGCGCCGTATAAGCCGTCAGGGCAGCTATTTTCTGGCGGCCCTTGCATGCCATCAACTGGGGCACGCTGACCCTCTTGGCCTGGCTGTGAACACTCATTTTCTTTCTCCTGATCTTTCCTGAATAGCACCTGGCGTGAAACCAAATGAAGCTTTACCGCAACGCAACAACCGTATAATCGGCTAGATTAGCCGAAAGAACAAATCAACGAACGCGATGTCTACGGAGGGGCACCCGATGTCTACAATTCAGAACACCGTTACGTTTCACGATGGCCGCAGCGCTCCCCAACTGGGGCTGGGCGTCTGGCAGGTCGAAAACGATGTGGCCGCAAGCGCTGTAAAAACGGCGCTCGATATCGGCTACCGGTCCATCGACACGGCGGCCATCTATGGAAACGAAGAAGGCGTGGGCCGCGGCATCGCTCAGTCCGATGTCAAGCGCGAAGACCTGTTCGTCACCACCAAGCTCTGGAACGACCGGCACGGGCATGATCTCTCCAAATCGGCGTTCGAAGAAAGCCTGGAAAAGCTTGGCCTGGATTATGTCGACCTCTACCTGATCCACTGGCCCGTTCCCAAGAACGGACTTTACGTCGACGCGTGGGAAACCATGATCCAGCTGCGCGACGAGGGCAGGGCGAAGTCCATAGGCGTATCGAACTTCAACATCAATCATTTGCAGAAGCTGCTGGACAAGACAGGCGTGCTGCCGGTGGTGAACCAGATCGAATTGCATCCCAACTTCCAGCAGGCCGAGCTGCGCCAGTTCCACGCCGAGCACGACATCGTCACCGAGGCCTGGAGCCCGCTCGGCCGCGGCAAGCTATGGGAAGATCCCACCCTGGCCGCCATCGCCAAAAAACACGGCCGGTCCGTCGCGCAGATCATGATCCGCTGGCATACACAGCTGGGCAATATGGTCATTCCCAAGTCCGTCACACCCAGCCGCATCCGGGAAAACTTCCATGTGTTCGATTTCACGCTCGATGCCGACGACATGGCCGCCATTGCCGCGCTCGACCGGCCCGGTGGCCGCGACGGCCCCGATCCCGAACTCTTCCGGCTGCCCAAGTAAGGCAAGGGGGCTTAGCCGGCGCGGCGCGCTCCCCGCGTCATCAGCGCCGCCAGCCCCGGCGCGCAAGCAAAGACCGCAAACAGGGCCAGCGCGGCCTGCCGCGCCCCCTGCACGCCCCCCGGCTCGGTGAATCCGGCCGCATTCGTCACCATCCCGGCCAGCGCCGCACCCATGGCCATGGCATAAAGCTGCAAGGTGGTGATCGCCGCCGAGGCGATATTCTCCTGCCCCTCGGGCGCCGACTTGAACACGCGGGTCAGCATGTTCGGCCAGCACAATCCCACGCCCACGCCCACACCCAGCAACGGAGCCATCAGCCCGTTCGCGCCGCCTTGCTGCGACAAGCCGGCCATGGGCATCATCCAGGCCAGCACGGCCAGGGATGCGGCCGACACAACAGGACCGATAACGATAAGGCGATTGGCTGTACCGGTGGATCGGCCGGAACTGACGAACGACCCCAGCGTCCAGCCCGCCGACATCAGCGCCGTCCAGTATCCCGCCGCCAGCGGGCTTTTGCCGTGTATCACCTGGAGGAAATAAGGGATGTAGATTTCCGTCGTCACCCCGATGCTCAAGAGGCAGATGCAGGCATACAGGCTGCCCAGCGCCGTATGGGCCGAATAGGAACCCGTCGGAAACAGGCGTACACGGGCACGGCCATCGATTCTTGCGATCAAGACGGCTATAAGCAATCCCAGCGCGATGCCCACCGCCTTCCATGCCGGCTGGGCGCTCAGGCTGGCAACCGACACCACGAGAACCGAAAGCGCCAGCAGGAAAATGCTGCCCAGCGGCGCCTGGCTCCGCTTGCTCCCACGCTGCCTGCCCTGCGCCAGTTGAGTCCGCACCAGCACGGCCAGAAGCGCCGCGATCGGCACCACCGCCCAGAAAGCCAGGCGCCAGTGCCCCGTCTGGGCAAAGATGCCGCCTATCGCCGGCCCGGCAAGCGTGGCGACGCCCCACATGCTGGAAACCAGCACCATGGCCCTGGACCACAGGCGCTCGTCGAAAACCATGCGGACGGCGGAATAGCTCAGTCCCAGCAGCAAGCCGCCGCCCAGGCCCTGCACCGTACGCGCCGCCAGCAGCCAGGGCATGGCGGGCGCCAGCGCGCAGCCTATCGTGCCAGCCGCGAATAGGGCGATGGCCAACAGGAAAGCGCGCCGCAGCCCGAACTGATCCAGGAATTTGGGCGAAAGCGCGGAGCCCAGGATGGACGCGACGACGAAGAGCGTCGTATTCCAGGCGTAGTACTCAAGGCCTCCGATATCGTCCACGATGGAAGGCAGGATGGTGGTGACGATGTACACATTGACGGCATGGACCGCGACGCCGCCCGCCAGCGCCAGCGACCGCAAGCCGTTGCGGCCCCATAAAAGCTCGGACCATGACCCTGTATGTTTTGTATGCATATGACGCCGATCTGAATCCGCCAATCAGTAATGCGGCGGCTTTTCAACCGCATAGGGATCGGCCCCGCCCTCGTTGGCGGCTTCGCCCAGCCTCTTGACCAATGCCGTGCACAGCGCGCGCAGTTCGTCGATTTGCTTTTGCTGTTCGTACACCCGTTGGTTGAGCTCCAGCACCAGGTCTTCCTGCGCCGTCAGCTTCAGTTCGATATCGATTAAACGCTCTTCCATGCCCACAGCCATGTTCCCGCTGAAAAGAGCTATTCTAATCGGCCGCCGGGCAGGAAAGCGCCGGTTCCCAATCAGGGAACAATCGCTTACGATCAGTCCTGCGCCGCCCGGGCGGGCAGGGCAAATCGCCGGCGCAAAGTATTGCCCCCACAGCAAACCCGGCCTATCCATGATTTCGCCGGTGGCGGCGCTATAGTCATTCCATCCGCGCCGTAGCGCGCCCTGCATGGAATCATCATGAACCATCCCGGCTTTTTCGATACCGCTCCCACCATCACGCTGCAAGACCCCCTGTCCCGGCTTCTGGGTGCCGCCAGCGAGGGCATCATCGACTATTCGTATACCGACATCGTGAAGCTGGCGGGACACTCCTGCCCCACGGTGGCGGGCGCCTACCTGATGACCCGCCGCGCCCTGAAGCAGTTATATGGCGACGAGCTGCCCCAGCGCGGAAGCATCAAGGTCCAGTTCCGCGACGACCAATTGAACGGCGTCACCGGCGTCATCGCCAATATTGTCAGCTTCATTACCGGCGCCACGGCCGACAACGGTTTCAAAGGCCTGGGCGGCCAGTACGACCGCCGCAAGCTGCTGTCCTTCAATGCGCCCATCGACGGTGAAATCCAGTTTCAGCGGATCGATACAGGTCGCAGCGTTGCCGTCAATTTCCACGCTCAGGTGGTGCCCGGCTCGCCGGAGGCGATGCCCACCCTCAAGAAAATTCTCGAGGGCCAGGCCAGCGATGAGCAACAGCGCATTTTCGCCCAGGATTGGCAGGACAGGGTCCGCCGCATCCTGGAGAACGCCGACCATCCTGAACTGGTCACGTGCTCCTGAGGGGCTTGATATTCGATGGCAGGCTTTTGAACCGCCCGGATAGCCTGAGTACATCGTAGCGATATAAACATCCAACTTCTTCTTTTAAATGATATTCATTATCATTTATTCACATAGCATTAGTCAGGAGAAGTTCATGTTGCTGCTCGCCCGAAAAACCAGCCAGGTCGCCTTGCACATGTCGGTGGCGTTTGTCGTTACCTATGTATGCACGGGTTCGCTTGCCACGGGAGGGCTGGCCGCCATATTGGAGCCGATCTGCAATGTCGTGCTTTTGCCTTTGCACGACAGGCTATGGAGCAAGGTACAGGCCAAAGGTGGGGCAAGCATCCCCTTCGCGGCCCAGCGGGCGGCTTGAGCGCCGGCGCTTTCGAAGTCGGTATCCAGGGCCGACAGGTCGATGCCATGCCCGTCTTGCGAACGCAGCGCCGATACGACCGATTCAGTCAGGCGTCCAGCCTTGCCATCAGGAACTCGAGGAACACACGGGTTTTCGCCGGCATCAGCCGCGAGGGGAACAATGCCATCAAGGGAAAGGGGTCGAACTCCCAATCGGGCAGCACGCGCTGCAGTGCCTCTTCTGCGGCGCCCTGAAGGGCGGTACTGGAAGCCAAGGGCACAATCCCCATGCCCAGTCCCGCCATATGCATCAGCACGGCCACGTTATTCATGGCCATGCGCCCCCTGACAGCGATTTTCTCCACCCTGGACCCCGACCGCAGTTCCCATACTGAATCCTCCCTGGCCGTGGAGGCGCGCAGGCATTCATGCTTTGCCAGGTCGGAAGGCAAGGCGGGCATGCCCTTGCGCGCCAGATAGGCGGGCGCCGCATACAGGCCCAGCTTCACGCTGCCCATCTGGCGTGAAATCACGCCGGAATCAGGCTGGCGCCCGATGCGGATGACGATATCGTAGGGTTCCGCCAAAAGGTCGATATGCTTGATGCCCAAGTCGTATTCGCACTCGATTTCGGGATAGCGCTCGGCAAAATCACGCATGATCAAGGGCATGGACAGCAGGGCGAAGCTGACGGGCATGGACACCCGCAAGCGGCCTTTGGGCCGTTGCGCCATTTCGTCCAGTTCTTCGTGGGCAATGCGCGCCTCGGCAATAACGTGCTGACAGCGCTCGAAATACACAGCGCCCGCTTCCGTCAGATCGACCTTGCGCGTGCTGCGGTTGAGCAGCCGCACACCTATGTAGCGCTCCAGCGCGCTGATGCGCCGGGACAGCGTGGACGCGGGCATATTCAGGGATTCCGCCGCGCGCGTGAAGTTTCTGCTCTTGGCCACCTCAACGAACAAGGCGATGTCGTCCAGCGATGCATTCATAAATTATTCCAAAAACAGAAATAGGTTCCGACTATTTTCCCATGGGGCACCATTCATTATTAACGTTTTTGGAAATATGTTTACAGAAAATACGGGTTTATCCCTATACGCAATCGGCCCATACTTCATCCATCGAAACACACCTTGCATCGCAAGGAGCACGCCGGATTGGGCGTGATTCGGTTCCCTTTAATTTATGGATGGAGTTATAAGCATGAAAACCTTAGCAAGCACATTGATGATTTCCCTTTCCGTTCTGGCCGGCGCCGCCCATGCCGCCGACGAGCCCGCGAAAACCCGCGCCCAGGTCGTCGCTGAACTGCAGCAAGCGCAATCCCAAGGCCTGATCAGCTACGGCGAACAGGCTTATCCGGTGACGGCTGCCTCCACCGACAGCGTCAGCCGCAGCCAGGTACAGGCTGAGCTGGCCGCCGCCCAGGCCGCGGACGAAATCAGCAGCGGCGAACTGGACTATCCGCCCGTTGCCTCGGCAGACAGCGTCAAGACCCGCGCCCAGGTGCAGGCGGAATTGTTCAACTACGTCTCGTCTGGCCAAGCGCATCAAGTCGAAGCGTAATGCGCCTTGCCCGAAAGCAGGAATGGCCGCGATCGCGGCCATTCCTGCTTTCGCCGGCGAAAGACCCGCCGCTCTTCAGGCCTGCATGGCGGGATCGCACCAATGCCCGCTGATCAGTTGATCGGGCCGCGCCTGTGCCACGACCCTGGCCGCATCGGCCCAGGCATCCAGCCGCACGCGCAGTCCTGCATATACGCCGTGGCCCAGCCCCGCCTCGATGCGCCCCGTGGCGGCCAGCCCTTCGCCCGCCTTGATCGAGCCGTCCGCAACGATATCGCAGCCGGACAACATCCCCCATCCCGTTTCGATATGGTTGCCGGCCACGATTGATTCTCCCGCCTGTATCCCCCTGGCCACGATGATGTCGTGCTCGGCTTGCACCTTGCCGCCCGCCCTGATGCCCTGATCGCATTTGATCGAGCCGCCCGCCACCAGGCATTGCCCGGCCCGTATGTCGCCTGTCACGGAGATGCCCTGGCCCGCCGCGATGTCCCATTTGGCGCGCACATTGCCGCCGCACTCGAAGCGGGATTGCGCTTCGATTCCCCAGCCCGCCGACACATCGCCCTCGGCGCGTATGTGCCCGCCGCTGACGATGCCGCCCTGGGCCTCGATGCCTTCGCCGGCCACGATATCGGTGCCAGCCTTTATGCCGCCCTGTGTGCGTATCCATCGGCCCGCCCGCGCCACCGTATCCACATTGATGCCCTGCCTGACCACCAGCGTGCCGGCGAAAACAAGGGCATTCGCGTCGACGAAATCCAGCGTCAGGACCGCATCGGTCGGACCGAACTGATCCAGCAGCCAACAGGCGTCATCGACGCGGTTGTCGGCCACCAGGGCATCCAGTATTTCCTGGTAATCCCCCTGGCCATTCCGGTCGCGGAGAAACCACCGGTATCCGGAGGCGCAGGGGTTCTTGGCTTTGACGAATTTCTTGGTTAGTTGCATGACGATTCAATGTACAAGCTTGGCGTAAGGAAGATGGGCCCTGGCTTTTTGGCGCTTGGCCTGAGGGCGCCGGGCCAGCTGCGCCGACTCGGTCGCAAGCTGAAGCCCATCCAATATGGAAGGGTCTCGGGAATGCGAAAACAGGGATGCGGCGGTTAACCGGATGGGGGCCGGAAGGCCCCGCCGCCCTTAGCCGGGCTTGGATCGCGCATAGGCCGACCGCACGGCCACTTCCTGGGAACCCAGGAACAGTGCGCGCAACGATCGGGGACGGGCCGACGGGACAGCATCGTGTCCGGACAGCCGCCATGGTTTGGCCATGAAAGTCAGCATGCAAGGATTGTAGTCGAATCGGCGCGGTGGCCGGTCGTCCACAGGGCTTGCGCCCGCGCTACGTCAGGCGGACTCGCGTTCAGTCTGGACGCCCGCATTGCGGCGCGTTCCCAGCCAATACCCCACCGCGACCACGAACAGGGCGCCGCCAATCTCGATCGCCATCCTGGCCGGGCCGTCCACAGGGCCAAAGCGGTTCACGACGGCGACATCGGTAATCAGCATGCCGGCGGCGATCCACCCCAGCAAGCCCGCGCCCAGGGTGACGATGATGGGGAAGCGATCAAGCAATTTGAGCAGCACGGTGCTGCCCCAGATGATGATGGGAACGCTGACCAGCAGGCCGAAGATGATGAGCACCACCTGATGATCGGCATGCGCGCTCTGCGCCGCGCCGGCAATGGCCACCACGTTGTCCAGGCTCATGACGAAATCGGCCAGGATAATGGTCTTGATGGCCGACATCAGCGAACTGCCGCCCTGGATGTCATCGGTTCCGTCCTCGCCGACCATGAGTTTCACGCCTATCCACAGCAGCAGCGCTCCGCCGACCAGCTTGACGAAAGGAAGCGCCAGCAGGGTCAGCGCAAAGATGATCAGCACGACCCGAAGCGCGATCGCCCCGCCCGTGCCCCACAAGATGCCTTGCATGCGGCGCTCCGCCGGCAGATTGCGACAGGCCAGTGCAATCACGACGGCGTTGTCCCCGCCCAGCAAAACATCTACCATGATGATCTGGAATACGGTTATCCAGCTTAGGTTCTCCAAAAACTCCATCACCCCGGCTCCATAGAAAAGAGGGCATGCGGGCGTGACAGAGCGTCCGCAAGCTTGATCGCATTACGATATATTTCCAATCCTACATCCAGGCTTGCGGCAGAATCGGGAATACCCATGCCGCCGCCCTGGGAATTCCTGGAGCCGCACAACGAATGAATCCGCTATTGCAAGGGCTGTCCGCTTTTCCGATCACTCCCGCCAGTCCCGAGGGCGTCGTGGACACCCAGGCGCTGGGCATGCTGGTGACCCGCCTTCGCGAGGCTGACGTCGACTCCATCTGTGTACTGGGCAGCACGGGCACGTATGCCTACCTCAGCCGCCCCGAAAGGCGCCGCGCCATCCAGGCGGCGGTGTCCCTTGCCGGCCCGGTTCCCGTCATGGCGGGCATCGGCGCCCTGCGCACCGACGACGTCCTGGCATTGGGCCGAGAGGCTCAGGAAGCCGGCGCCGCAGCGGTGCTGCTGGCCCCCGTTTCCTATACGCCCCTGTCGGACGACGAAGTGTTCGGGCTCTTCGAAACCGTAGCCGCAGAGCTGGACATTCCCATTTGCATCTACAACAATCCCGGCACCACCCACTTTACATTCAGCCTCGACCTCATCGGCCGGCTCAGCGCCCTGCCAGGCATCATCGGCGTCAAGAATCCCGTGCCCGATCCCGCAAAGGTCGTCCAACAGCACGCCGCCCTGAAGGCGCGGGTGCCGGCCGACTTTTCGCTGGGCTATAGCGGCGACTGGAACGCGTCGGAAGCCCTGCTTGCAGGAGGGCAGGCCTGGTACAGCGTGGCCGCCGGCCTTTTCCCGCGGCAATGCCTGGCCATCGTGCGCGCCGCGCAGGCCGGCCAGGCCGACCTGACGCGGTCGCTGAACGAGGCGATGGAGCCTTTGTGGGCGCTTTTCCGCCAGCTTTCCAGCCTGCGCGTCATGTATGCCGCCGCCCATTGCCTGGACTTGACCCGCTGCAATCCGCCGCTGCCCATCCTGCCCCTGTCCAGGCAAGACCGCGAGCGGGTGCGGGCCGTTGTGGAAACATTGGCCGACTTCAACCCATGCCCCATCAAGGCGTAATCCGCCGTTTCATCTAGCCCATACCATGCTGCCCACCCTTACCGCATTGCAAGAATCGCTGGCCAGCGGCCAGCTCACCTCGCTGGACCTGACCCAGGCCGCCCTGGCGCGCATCGACGATGCCTCCGGCGAAGGCGCCCGCGCCTTCACCCGGGTCTATCATGATCAGGCGCGGGCCGCGGCCCAGGCCTCCGACATCCTGAGGGCCGCCGGCCTGGCACGCTCCCCCATCGAAGGGCTGCCGATTTCCATCAAGGATCTCTTCGACGTCGCCGGCGAAACAACGCTGGCCGGCTCCACGGTGTTGAAGGCGGCGCCGGCGGCCGCCGGCAGCGCCGTGGTGGTGCAGCGGCTGCTCGGTGCCGGCGCCGTCCTTGTCGGCAAGACCAACATGACCGAATTCGCGTTCTCGGGGCTGGGGCTCAACCCGCATTACGGCACCCCCGCCAGCCCCTGGGACCGCACCGCCGGACGGATTCCCGGCGGCTCCTCGTCGGGCGCCGGCGTCTCGGTGGCCGACGGCATGTCCGTCGCGGCCATAGGCACCGACACCGGCGGCTCGGTACGCATACCGTCCGCATTCTGCGGACTCGCCGGGTTCAAGCCCACCGCCCGCCGCGTGCCCGGCCAGGGCGCTCTGCCGCTGTCCTTCAGCCTGGACTCCATCGGCCCGTTGGCCGCTTCGGTATCCTGTTGCGCAACACTGGACGCCATACTCTCAGGCCAGCCGCTCCGGCCGGATCCGGCGCCCGACCCGGCCCGCCTGCGCTTCGCCGTCCCCGCCTCGCTTGTGCTGGATGGAGCCGACGATCATGTATCGACCGTCTTTCAGCACACGCTGCGCGAGATCCGCCGCCTCGGCGCCCAGGTCGACACGGTCGACTTTCCCGAATTCCAGCAATTGGCCCATATCAACCGCCTTGGGGGCCTGGTATGCGCCGAGGCCTGGGCCTGGCACAAGGATCTGCTGCAAGACCATGCCGCGCAGTACGACCCGCGCGTCGCATCGCGCATCGCGCGCGGAAAGGATATGTCGGCCGCCGACTATATCGAACTGACGCAGGCCCGGCCTGAATGGATCGCCGCGGTACAGGCGCGGTTGCGCCATTACGACGCTTTGCTGATGCCCACCGTTCCCGTCATTGCGCCGACCATTCAATCTTTGCAGGCCTCGGACGAGGCCTACTTCAAGGCCAATGCGCTGATCTTGCGCAATCCGACCCTGATCAACTTCCTGGATGGCTGCGCACTGTCCATCCCCTGCCATCCGGACGGCGCCGCGCCCGTCGGCCTGATGATCGCCGGGCCCGCCATGCGCGATGCCCATATACTGCGCGTGGGCAGGGCGCTCGAATCCGCCCTGGGGCCGTCGCGGGCCTGAGCGCATTTACAAAATACCCATGGCTCCGGGCGGCGTCGGGCGGACCCAGCCGTTAAAATAGCGGGCTTATCGAAAAATCTCGCCTGAAAGGAAAAACGTGAGAAAAGTTGTACGCGGCAAACTACACGGCATACGGGTCACCGGCGCCGACCTGGACTATCACGGTTCCATTACCCTGGATCCCGACCACTGCGAAGCCGCCGGCATACTCCCCATGGAGTTCGTGGACATCTGGAACAAGAACTCCGGCGCGCGCATCAGCACTTATGTCATCTATGGCGAGCGCGGCTCGCGCTGCTGCATCCTTAACGGCGCGGCGGCCCGCACCTGCCAGCGCGGCGACGAAATCATCATCTGCAACTCGGTGTACGTGACCGAGCGCGAAATCGAAGAGATCAAACCGGCCATTCTTACCTTCAATCCCGACAACTCCATCAACGAACGCCTGGGCTACAGCGTGGCGCGCGACGAGCAAGACCGCCTGACGTTCGAAATCGTCAAGTTCGACTGAGCCGCCGTCCAGCCATCGAAGCGCCGTGGCGCGGCCTACCGCCCACGCATAGGCCGCGCATAAAAAAACGCCTTGCCGGCATTGTCACTGCCGGCAAGGCGTTCTGGTTTACGAGGCATCAATCCAGCGAGATCTTCGCCTTGGTGGCCACGCCCTTCCATTTGGTGATTTCCTCCTGGACGAAGCTGCGCAGCTCGTCAGGGCTTGAACCTATGGTATCGGCGCCCAGATCGGCAAGGCGCTGCTGCACCGCCGGGTCTTGCAGCACCTTGGCAAATGCGGCGGACAGGCGATCCAGAATGTCCTGGGGCGTGCCGGCCGGTGCGAAGATCGCATTCCATTCGTACGATGCATAGCCGGCCAGGCCTTCCTCGGCGATGGTCGGAACCTCGGGCAGCAGCTTGGTCCGCTCCGTGCCGCCCACCGCGATGGCGCGCAGCTTGCCGCTCTTGATGTGCGTCCACGAAGAGCCCAGGCTGGCGAACATCATGGGAACCTGATTGCCCATGACGTCGATCATGGCCGGGCCGCCGCCTTTATAAGGCACATGGATCAGCTTGGTGCCGGCCAGCACGTTGAACAGTTCGCCGGCCAGATGCTGAGCCGAGCCGGGGCCCGACGATGCGTAGTAAAGCGTATGTTCGCTGGCCTTGTCTTCGGCCTTGACGTCCGCCACCGTCTTGATCGACGAAGAGGGATTCACGACCAGGACGTTGGGAACCTTGATCAGCAAGGACACCGGCGAAAAATCCTTCAAGGTGTCGAAGGTCATTTTTTCGCGCAATGCGGGGTTCTGCGCATGATTGGAGGCATCCATCAAGATCGTGTAGCCGTCCGGCTTGGCGCGCGACACGTAAGCGCCGCCCAGCATGCCGCCGGCTCCGCCCTTGTTGTCCACGATCACGGTCTGGCCCAGTTCCTTTTCCAGTTCGGGCGCCATCAAACGCGCCACCAGGTCGACGGTTCCACCGGGAGGATAGCTGACCACCATGGTGATGGGCCTTTCGGGATAGGCCGCACTTGCGGCTGCGGCGCTTCCCAAAGCCAGCGCGCCCAGTGCGAGCTTGGCTGTCAGGGTGGCTTTCTTGAATGAGTGCTTGGTATTGAACATGGTCATTTCAGAATCTAAAAAACGATTTAGGGGTATGCAACAAGATTTCAGCCAGGTCTTCCCGGCTTGCCACGGCATCGCTCAGCCAATGCAGCGACTTGCGCATCGAATTAAAGGACTCGTGCTCCGTATGGGGCCAATCGCTGCCCCACATCAAGCGCCGGGTCCCGAAACAATCGATCAGGCGCTGCACGATGGCCGCGCATCCTTCGATCGAGTCCTGGGGCCAGATCCGGTATGCCGCCGACAACTTGACCCATACGCGGCCGGAGGCCGCCAGGCCGCATAAATACGCCAACTGATCCGGTTTGACGCCTTGCTTGAAATCGGGACGGCCCAGGTGGTCGACCACGATCTTGTCCGCCCGTTGCAGCAGGCCCGGCATGACCTGCGGCAAGTGCTGATAGGGGCAATGCACTTCCACGTGCCAGCTCAGGACATTCAGGTTCTTGAAAAAAACCTGCCAAGCCGCCTGCGTGAAGTCCGGCAAGGGGCGGCCAAACAGATTCAGCCTGGCCCCCACGATGCCGCAACCGTCCATGGCGCGAAGCGCCTCGAAGTCCGTGCCGGGGTCCACAACGGCCACGCCGCGGCAGCGACCGGCCGCCTGCCCCAAGGCATCAAGCAGGTAGGTGTTGTCGGTGCCCAGGAAGCTGGGTTGAACCAGCACTCCGTATGCCAGGCCCTGTTCGTCCAGCTGTGCCAGGTAGAGCTCGAGCGGCGCCGCGTACCCGGGGGTGTAGCGCCGCTGGGCCGCCACCGGCAGGCCCGGCACAAAGACATGCGCGTGGCTGTCTACCCCGCCCTGGAACGTGTCTTGATCAGTAAACATTCAACACATTCTAGCGATCGGATTCATATTGATCTATTATGGAAACAATATTTATGCATATTGTTCAAGTATGGAAATCAGTCAGCTCAAGAATTTCCTGGCGGTGCTGGAACATGGCGCCATCAGCCAGGCCGCCCAGCAGCTGGGAGTGGCCCAGCCGGCGCTCAGTCAGTCCATAGCCCGCATGGAAAAAAGCCTGGGCGTGAAGCTCTTCGAGCGTTCGCGCAGCGGCGCCCTGCCGACGGCGGCGGCGCTGGCCATTGCCGATGATGTCAAAAGCGGCCTGTTCCGCCTCGATGAAGCCACGCGCAAGGCCAGGGCCACCCGCAAAGGCCTGGCCGGCTCGCTGGCTATCGGACTGGTATCGTCCGCCCTGTTCGACGTGCTTCCCAAGGCCTTGCATAATGTGCGGCGCCATGCCCCCGACCTGGAAATCACCCTGAAGGAAATGGGCAATGACGAACTGGCCTCCGCCCTTGAACTGGGCATGGTGGATATCGGCCTGATGCACGCGCCGGTAAAAGTGGCCGGCCACATGTACGAGAAAATCCTGCGCCGCGACAGGCTGGTTGCCGCTGTGCCCACCACGCTGGCCCGCTATATGCCGTCGGAAATCGACCTGGCGCGGATCGCGGAAATCGGCCTGGTCATGTATCCGCAAGACCAGTTGCCCGTGTTCTACGCGGGCATCACCGATGGCATCCGCAAGGCCGGCCATAAGGTGAAGATCAACATGCATGCCAACCGGACCCTCACCGTCATGGCCTGCGTGGCGGGCGGCATGGGCATAGGCTTGCTGCCCAGCTGGATACGCACGCTGGATTTCCCCGGTGTCACCTTCCTGGAAATTTCGGACTCCCACCACCTGCCCGACTTCGATCTGGTCGCCATATGCTCGGCCAAATCCGTTGCCGCCATGGATCTGCTGTTCGCCGACGTATAGCCCGCATGGCGGCGGCGCGGATCCCGGCATTCAAACCGGCCAGGACAACGCGACGGGTTTGGCCACCATAAGATAGAAAATCCCCAGGAAGGCAAAAAAGGCCGGCACGCCCAGAGCCACCCACGCATAGAAGTGCCGCCAATAGACGGGAGGCAGCGGCGACCCCGCCTGCATGGCCGCCTTCGAAAACGTCCGCAAGCGCATTTGTATCCACACCACCGGCAACCAGCACGCAACGGCCAGTACATACAGGCCGACCGACCATTGCAGCCATGGCGCCGTCCACGGGAAACCCGCCTTGCTCACCAGCCAATACCCCGTCAGGGGCTGGATGACAACCGTGGTGGCGGTGAACAGCCAATCGGCCGCCACGACATAGGCGGCCACGGCGGACACCACACGGGCATCGCGCGACAGAGTGGCCAGCAGCAGGTAGAAGGCGCTGCCTATTCCCGTGCCGAACAGCAGCGTGGATGCCACGATGTGCAGGTATTTGAGCGTAAGGTAGTCCATCAGCGTCTATCCAGTTCGCGCAGTATCCACAAGCCCGCCAGAAAGGGCAGATTCTTCAGCACCGGCCCATAGGGGTGCGCCCAGAACTCCGGCAGCTTCCAGGTGATGATCAGCGTGTAGGCCAGTACCAGCCCCGCCTGCATGTGCCACAGCCAGCGTGGGCGATACGGCCATAAGGTCATCGCCCCCAGTGCGATATCCAGCAGCGCGGCCCCATACAGGAATACCGGCTGGAGCCATTCGGGCGTACCCGTACGCGCCAGAAGCCGATAGCTGTCCTCCACCGGATAGACGCCCAGGGAAACAATGCCGGTCACCAGCCACACCAAGCCTATGCAGACCCTCAGCACGGGCAGCAGCCAGCGCATCGTTGCATGGCTGCGCACGGCCTCTGCGTACGACGCAGGTATGAACCGTTCCGCGGCTTCAGGCTTCCTGCCAAGCAAAGAAGATATCCCCACCGCGGGCGCGGTGTTCCCCCTTTCCAGCATATCCAGCGCGTCCTCATCCGGCCAGGCTCCGGGCAACCGTTTGCCAAGCCGCGCTGCCCGATGCAGCCACGGCATGGGAACGGGCAGATAAGAAACCGGCCCCCGCACATCCATCGCTGCGCGCAAGCTGGCAAGAAACTGCCGCAATGTCAGTGCCACGGGCCCCACCATGGCGATCCGCCCGCAGGCTTTTCCGGATCGGACAAGCGCCTCCACGGCCGATACCAGGTCATCGATATGGACCGGCTGCACAGCCTGATTGCCGCTGCCGGGCACAACGATGACCGGCAGGCTGGCCATCGTCTCGAATAAAGCCGCGCTGGCGCCGCCGGGCCCGTATACCAGCGAAGGCTGGACGATGCTGGCCCGGACGCCGGGCAGGGCCATGAGGAAATCGTCCGCCGCCTTCTTGCTTCTATGGAAACCGGACCGCGCCCCGTCGTCCGCGCCCAGGGCGGAAATCTGCACCACATGCGCCACGCCGGCCTGCGCCGCCGCCAGGAACAGCGCACAAGGCGCGGCGCGGTGTATGGCGTCGAATGTCTGAGTGGATGATTCTTTGAATATGCCCACCGCGTTGATCACCACATCCATGCCGGCCACCGCCGCGGACCAGTCCTGCGGATGCGTCGCCGTTGCGAAATCCTTTTCCAGGCATGTTCCGGGCACGGAATGTGCTTCGCAATGGCGCACAACGCAAGTCAAATCATGTCCCGCTTCGGCCAGCCTGGCCGCCAGATGCCGGCCTATGAAACCGGAGGATCCCGTGATCAGTATTCTCATCGCCACCCCGCCCTATCAAGAACCGCCATGCACCGCCGCCAAGCTCTCTTCCTAGGCCTTGCGTTCAGCAAGAAGGGTGCCGAAAAATGAAGACTCCGATTCAGATACTGAGAAGGGCGGTAATTTCGGGCAGTTGCGCCAGCCTCGCGTCGACCGCGGCACTGGTTCACGGAGGGATACGCGATTGCCGCAGCGCCATCGCTCCGGTCAATGCTGTCAGCCATTGGCTTTGGGATGACCGGGCCCTGTACCAGCATCGACCGTCGCTCAGATACAGCGTGCTGGGGTATGCAATCCACCATGCCGCATCCATTTTCTGGGCGATTGCCTATGAAGGCCTGTCGTTGCGGTCCACCCGGCTCTCGCCCAGGCAGGCCGCCGCCGCGCATGCGGCCTCGGTGGCCGCCCTGGCCTGTGTCGTCGATATGCAATGCACGCCGCGAAGATTCACTCCGGGCTTCGAGCACAGGCTGAGCAAGAAGTCGTTGGCGGGCGTATACGCCGTCTTCGGCCTTGGCCTGGCCCTGCATACCCTTCTCTCAAGCCGAAAGTGAGAATACCCCCCCAACGCGCCGTACATGCCTGGAGCCGCGATCGCCCGGCGTCGGCCTGCTCCGGAAGTCCCCGCCCATCCTGCCAGCCCCATACAAACGCCAATTGACGCAGCAGGCCTTGCGGGTTAAACCCTGTTGAAAGTTCACTCCAGCTTGCACCGGATTGCCCGTATAACTCATATAAGAATATGTTGCGCGGCACAGCGCGGCATCAACAGCAGCGTTCCAGGAGACACTATGAAGACTTCAATAAAGCAGTTCGCCTTTATGTTGTGTTTTTCGCTGGCCTCCATGCAAGCGGCCACGGCAGAGAACATCTCCATCGCCACGGGCGGCACCGGCGGCGTCTACTATCCCATCGGCGGCGGCATCGCCTCGGTCCTGTCCAAGAAGGTGCCTGGCATGGAAGCCACGGCCGAAGTCACGGGCGGCTCCGTCGACAATCTGAAGCTCATCGATGGGGACGCATCCTACATCGGCCTGTCCATGGCCGATGCAGGCCAGGACGCCTACAAGGGCGAGAATAAATTCAAGGGGCATAAGGTGCCCCTGCGCACGCTGATGATCCTGTATCCGAACCGCATGCACGTGGTCACGGTGGAAGGGCGCGGCATCAACACCGTCGCCGACCTGAAAGGCAAGCATATTTCCACCGGCTCGCCGGGCAGCGCCACCGAGGTCATGGCCTTTCGCATGCTTGAAGCCGCGGGCCTGGACAAAGACAAAGACGTCAAACGGGAACGTCTGAGCGTGGCCGAATCGGTCAACGGCGTCAAGGACAACAAGATCGATGCCTTCTTCTGGGTGGGCGGCCTGCCCACCGCGGCCGTCACCGATCTTGCCAACACGCCGGGCACCAAGATCAAGATGATCGACAACGCCGACCTGGTCCCGGCCATGAACAAGAAGTACGGCAATCTTTACGTCGAAGACACCATACCGAAGGCCACTTATCGCGGCATGGACGCCGACAACAAGCAGGCCACCGTCATGAACATACTGGTCGCCAACGAAAAAATGAGCGACGAGACCGCCTACAACATCGTCAAGACCATCTTCGAAAGCCGGGACGAACTGATCGCCGTGCACAAGGATACGGCTGAGTTCAAGCTCGAAAACCAAAAGTCGGCCGCCTCGCCCATCCCCTTCCACCCGGGCGCCATCAAGTACTTCACCGAACGCGGCGCCAAGCTCGATTAAGCGCCCCGCCCACCACCCCAACCCGCGCGCGGTTGGGGTTTTTTCTTTCTGCTCGCCACCGGCCCAACAACGGCACGTAGATGCCGGACTTACTTACCGAGACCCCAAGCATGAGCGAACGCATCGAATCGGATCCGAACACCACTGTCAGCGAAGAAGCCCTGAACAAGGCGGAACAGTACATCGAAGAGGAAGAAGGCGCGGCGAACCGGATCGGCGGCTGGTTGGGAATTTTTCTAACGGCGGTCGCGATCATCATGTCGCTGTTCCATATGTACGCGGCCTATTCCATCGTGCCCACCCAAACCTTGCGGCCCGTGCACGTGGGCTTCGTGCTCTTCCTGTGCTTCCTGATTTTTCCGGTCGGCAAACGCTTCCGCCACCGCATCATGTGGTGGGACTGGCTGATAGCGCTGCTGTCCATCGGCATCGTCGTCTACCTGATCATGGGCGGCGACGACTTCACCGATCGCAATACCATGCCCAATGCCTGGGACATCTTCTTCGGCGTGGCCCTCATTCTGCTGGTGCTGGAAGCCATGCGCCGCACGATAGGCTGGATACTGCCCGCCATATCGATCTGTTTCCTGCTGTATGCCTTCCTGGGCCCCTACCTGCCGCATCCCTGGACGCACAAAGGCTACGACGTGGGCCGCATCGTCGGTTTCATGTACATGACACTGGAAGGCATCTACGGCGTGGCGGTCGACGTGTCGTCGTCGCTCATCATCCTGTTCACCATCTTTGGGGCTTTCCTGCAATTCTCGGGCGCGGGCAAGTTCTACATCGATTTCTCCTTCTCGGCCATGGGCGGCAAGCCCGCCGGGGCCGGGCGCACCGTCGTGCTGGCTTCCTTCCTTCTTGGCGGCCCCTCGGGGTCGGGCGTGGCGACCACGGTCACGCTGGGCACCGTGGCCTGGCCCATGCTGGCCAAGGTGGGCTACGAGCGCAATGCGGCCGGCGGCCTGCTGGCGGCGGGCGGCCTGGGCGCCATCATCTCGCCCCCCGTCATGGGCGCGGCCGCCTTCATCATCGCCGAGTTCCTGAAGATATCGTACCTGGACGTCCTGCTGATGGCCGTCATCCCCACCCTGCTGTTCTACCTTGCGCTGTTCCTGATGGTGCAGATCGACGTACGCAAGTACGGCATGGGCGACATCGTCTTCAAGAAGGTCGACACCGTCTGGAACCTGACCCGGCACTACTGGTTCCACTTCCTGTCGCTGATCTCCATCGTAGCCTTCATGATGTGGGGATTCTCGCCCGTCATGTCGGTATTCTGGGCCACCATCGTCTCCTGCCTGACCAGCTTCCTGCGGCCCGACACCGCCATGATTTCCTATGACTTCTTCAGGGGCAGGGGGAACATGTCGGAGACCTTCTTCCAATCGCCGCTGATCCAGGCCCTGCGGGCCGGCTCCGTCGGCATGTTGAGCGTGGGCGCCACCTGCGCCGGCGCGGGCATTATTGTCGGCGTGGTGACGCTGACGGGCCTTGGATTGAAGTTCAGCGGCATCGTCATCGACTACGCCGGCGGGTCGCTGCTGCTGACGGCCATCTATACCGCCCTGGTGGTGTGGATCATAGGCCTGGCCGTACCGGTCACCGCCTCGTACATCATTTGCGCGGTCATCACCGCGCCGGCCCTGATCAAGCTGGGCGTGCCGGACTTCGCGGCCCATATGTTCATCTTCTATTATGCCGTGCTGTCCGAAGTCTCGCCGCCCACCGCCCTGTCGCCGTTCGCCGCGTCGGCCATTACAGGCGGCGACCCCTACAAGACCACCATGCAATGCTGGAAATACACCATACCGGCCTTTCTGGTGCCCTTCATCTTCGTGCTGGACCCCAGCGGGCAAAGCCTGTTGCTGATGGGCTCCACCAAGGCGCTGGCGGCGGCGAACTGGCTGGAGATCGTCCAGGTAACGGTAACGGCTGCCGTGGGGATCTTCGCACTGGCGGTGGGCTTCCAGGGCTGGCTGCGCCGGCGCGCCACCACACTGGAACGTGTGCTGCTGATCGTGGCCGGGTTCGCGCTGGTCTATCCCGGCCCCATCGCCAACACGATAGGCTTTGTATTGATTCTGATTGCGCTGGGGCTGCATTGGCGCAAAGGGACGCTCGCGACGGCTTGATGCGTATCCTGGCCGCCGTGTGCGGCATGCGCAAGGATCAGGCCTGCGTGCCCTACCAATTGGCTTCGAAACCTATGTATACGCTGCGGGTCTGCCCAGGATAGAAGACCGCCCTATCGCGCGAATTCGCGTCCACGACATAATCCGTTGTGGCCACGTAGTATTTATTGGCCAGATTGCGTGCATCGATAAATAGTCGATAGCGGTCTGCGGGATCCTTGTAGCCCAGGGTGAAATTGACGGTGCCATAACCTGGCGCCCGTAACGTGTTGGCCTGATCCACATTTGCGGAGGAGGCCAGTTCGATGCTGGGGCCAGCGTAGTAGCCTTTGGGATGGCGATATACAAGCCCAAGGCGGGCGACATGTTGCGGAATGCCGGGCAATGCATTGTTGCCGTAGACCGCATCCCTGTTGAAACGAAATTGGCTCCATGTGTATGCCACATTCCACTCGATGGTGCCAGGCATGCGGGCTAGCGGCAGCTCCCCATGCAGCCCAAGCTCCAGGCCGATGTGCCGGGTACGATCCGCGTTGCGTGCAATGATTGCTCCCGGGTAGGCCGCCAAAGGGAACTCCACCAATTCGTTCCTGATCCAGGCATGATAAACGGCCGCATCCCAGCCAAACTCTTTTCCTCCGCCGCGCGTGCCCACTTCCAGCGTCGTCGCCCGTTGCGCTTCGAGATTGCCTTCCTGCGTGTAAAACGCCAGGCTGCTGGGAGGCTCAAAACTTCGGCTGATATTGGCGAAGACCTGCGCTTGCGGATGAATGTCCCACAGCAGGCCAAGTTTGGGACTAAGTCCGAAGTAGCGATCGGAACTCTCCCCGCCGGCAAAGAACGCCGACGCAATAGGCGACACCTTGTTTGTCGTACGACGCTCTGCCCAGGCCGCTTGCGCACCCACGATCAATGCGACATCGGAACTGATGTCAACACTGTTTTCCGCGAACAGTTCGAACGAGCTTCGGCTGGCGCCAATGGAAACCACTTGGGAACCTGGCGCAGGCAAGTAAGGCGACCTGGGCCAGTCATCGGGCAAATAAGCCTGATTGTCGCTGGAACCCCGTCCGTAATTGGCGCCCCATACAAACCGGTGCTTGCGGCCGTTGAGTTCGCGATTGATTTCGTGACGCAGAGAGGCACCATAATCAGTCGCGTCGTAATGCGTTACCCGGCCCGCTGTCGGGGAAATGAACCGCGTACCGGTATGGAACACTCCCATCGACAGTTTGTCCGCCTCGCCAACGCGCCAATCGTGTTGATATGCCACATGCCAGCGGGGCGTTGTCCTGATACGAGAGCCCGCCCGCACATTGTCCGGGTTCGCGGCGGAGGGATCGTCCAGCAACTGACCCAGGGTCAACGGCCCAGGCATCTGCACCCGGTAATGTTCGCTGGTTACATGCAAGCGGCCTTGAGACCGTGCATTGAACCGATAGCCCAGGTTCCCGTAAAAGCGCGTTACGGTGTGCCCTGAATTTTCCCGATAACCATTGGTCCGCATACTGCTGATAGAGGCATAAGCGTCCAGGCCATTGTCAAATACCTGGCCAGCGCGAGCCTGGCCTTTTACATAGCCATCCGGCCCCGCTTCCATGCGCCATGCCGCGCCAGCATGCGTATACCCCGTAGGTGAGACCAAATTGATGGCACCGCCCAGCGTTGCTGCGCCATACTGAAGCGAATTGGCGCCGCGATACAGTTCGATATAGTCGGCGTTGGCCGGATCGGCATAAATGGTATCCCCGAAGTCGTCAATGCGGCCCAGGGGAAGACCGTCGCGCAACAGGCGAATTCCTCGCAAGCCGCTGGCCGCCGAAATGCCCGATCCGCGTATCGACAATCTGGCGCTTACCTGGCCCGATGGGTTCCGCGCATAGACGCCGGGCACACTTGCAAACGCCTCTTGCAGGCCCAGCACCACGCCTTCCCTATACTGATCGGCGGGAATGACGGAGACGTTACCCGCAACACGCTCAAGCTCGGCACGAGCCGCATCAATATCCCGCTCCAGGCTTGTCGCGTTACCCTTTACACGAACAGCCTCCAGGCGCTGAGCGTGGTCGGCGCTGGAATACGCGGTAGCGGGAAGAAGGAGAAAACAGCTGAGTATTACAGAAAAGGATGAATCGAAACGTCGTCTACACATGGCGGAAAAATGGTTTCAGCGGCAATCAGAGAAAACGGGCGCCTGTCAACAAAGGCGCCCGCCTGGCATTCATGCCTCGGTAACCGCCAGCTTGCCATCGGCGATCAATGAAGCAATAAGCCCTGCCTGGTCAAGGACTCCAGCGGTGAGGTCGAAATTTTCCAGCACGATTTGCTGATCGAAACCGCTGCCATCACCCGACAAGCTGCCCCCGGTGCTGACATTGATTGTAGTGTCCGAACCGTCAAAGGCAATGTGCAGGTACTCCGTCAGATCCAGGGAATTCTCTTCGCCTTGCAGAAGATCGGACAGATCCAGGATGTCATCCCCTACGCCAAAATCCTGAATTCTGTCGACGGGAACGTCGACCGCGTCCGCGTCCCCATTTTTCCATACAAAGGTATCGTCACCCATGCCCCCGTTAAGGAGGTCACTGCCCGAGCCTCCTATCAGGGTGTCGTTGCCGCCCTGCCCGTATAGGATGTCATTCCCGGCGCCACCATCGAGCGTGTCATTGCCGCCACGGGTATCGCCATCGACGTTGAAATCGGCATGATGCTCTTTCAGGTATTCATACAGTTCCGTCGCGGTGGCGCGGTGCCCGTTCTTCAGGAACAGAAAGGTTTCCAACCCCTCCAGGCCCGACCCCTCCAATAAAAGACCGGGGCGCTCCGGATTGCCATCGATGCCCCAGGGCAATACATTGCCATCGGTGTTGATCGCATCGCCGAAGATAATGTCGTCTCCATCCCCGCCGCTTATCGTATCGCCGCCGACCGGATTGGGAACGATCGTGGTTCCGCCGGTCACCAAAGCCAGGTTCAGTTCCTCGGGCGTGGTTGTGGTCGTTCCTCCGTCGGTGTTGTCGTAGTTGTTCAGGGTTGTAAGGTTGATGGCCGTTCCTATGCCGATGGCGTGTACATCTCCCCTTCCTGCAACAGAAGCGTATTCGGCGGTCCCCTGCACATTGGGTTCTCCGTCGGTCAGGAAATATGTCAGGTTTTCATAGTCGGGATACTCTCCGGTAATAGTGTCAAACCAGGCATCGGCCCTGCCAAATGCGTCCCTGAAGTTGGTTCCCCCTTGCGCCTTGAGACCGCTGTTCTCCAGTTCTGGATCGCCGATCTGCGCCAGCAAGGCGTCGATGTCCGTGGCAGGATCTGTCAGATTATTAATGCTGATCGTCCCCAGGGTAGTATTGCCAGTGCCATCGCTGAAACCAGCCAGCTTGACATTGATATTGCCATCATGCCCCCGCATTTGGTCGACCAGCTCCAGCAAGGTCTCCTTGATCATCTTCATCCGCGACTCTGCATAAGTGCCGCTGCTCCCATCGGCCACTTTCCAGGCCATGCTGCCGGACTGATCGATAATGATCGCAATGTTGTAGTCGTGTCCTTTTTCCAGGAGCTTGACCACGCCGCCCTGGTCGCCCATGACCACGTCGTTGCCCGCCGCCGTATTGATCACATCATCGCCATTGGTGGTACTGCCTTTTTCAGCGCCATCGTCGCTTCCGCCCCCGACGATCTGGCTGACATCGACCTGGTCCGAGCCCCCGGCGCCGGAATTGCCGGCCCCGTCGGCATACGACTCGTTCTGCACCTGAACGGTGATGACGCCCGCATAATCCGGATCGGGATTCAAGGTGGCGGTCCATACATTCGGCGAGGTCTGAACCAGATCCGTGATTGTGGCATTTGGATCGCCCGTGATCTGGATATCACCGATGTCGAATCCCTCGACTTCTTCGCTGAAAGTGAATGTCACCTGGCTGGTCGCGCCGTCGACGAGATTGTCAGAGACGATATCGACCACGACGGTGGGCGCAGACGCATCCACGTCTTTGCCATCGTGGTCCATCGCCGTATTTCCGGCCTCGTCGCTTACCGTGGCCGTTACCTCCACAGGCGTTGTGCCATCGGCGCCCACCGGCACCTCAAGCTGGACGCCGCCTGTCAGATCTCCTTCCGTTATGGTCCGGTTCAATAGTTCCGTGCCGTTGCCGTCTGTGACCACCAGCGTATCGCCCACCTTGGTGCCGGCCTCCAGCGTCACCTTGGCCGTGACCGTGCCCGGATCATTAGCCGCAATCTCGTCCACGTTATAAATGCCGTCGCCATTGGCATCGCCCAGCAGCTCCACCGAAACGGCCGGTGCCACATTGTCAACGTTCTTGCTGTCGCTATCCGTGGCCTCGTTTCCCGCCGCATCGCTTACCGTGGCCGTTACCTCCACAGGTGTTGCGCCATCGGCGCCCACCGGCACCTCAAGCTGGACGCCGTCTGTCAGATCTCCTTCCGTTATGGTCCGGTTCAATAGTTCCGCGCCATTGCCGTCTGTGATCACCAGCGTATCGCCCACCTTGGTGCCGGCCTCCAGCGTCACCTTGGCCGTGACCGTGCCCGGATCATTAGCCGCAATCTCGTCCACGTTATAAGTGCCGTCGCCATTGGCATCGCCCAGCAGTTCCACCGAAACGGCCGGTGCCACATTGTCAACATTCTTGCTGTCGCTATCCGTTGCCTCGTTTCCCGCCGCATCGCTTACCGTGGCCGTTACTTCCACTGGTGTTGCGCCATCGGCGCCCACCGGCACCTCAAGCTGGACACCGTCTGTCAGATCTTCTTCCGTTATGGCCCGATTCAATAGTTCCGTGCCGTTGCCGTCTGTGATCACCAGCGTATCGCCCGCCTTGGTGCCAGCCTCCAGCGTCACCTTGGCCGTGACCGTTTCCGCAGCGCCCGCCGCGATTTCATCGACGTTGTAGATGCCGTCATCATTGGCATCGCCTTGCAGTTCGACCGAGATCCCGGGTGCCGAATTATCCACATTCTTTTCAACCGTATCGGTTGCCACATTGCCCGCCGGATCGGTCACCGTGGCCGTTACCTCCACTGGCTTTTCGCCACTGGCATCCACCGCCACTTCGACCAGTATGCCCTCGTCCAGGTCATCCTGCGTTACGGGCCTATCCAGCAGCTTGGTGCCGTCGCCGTCTGTAATTACCAAGTGGTCGCCCACACGGGTTCCAGTCTCCAGCGTCACCTTGGCCGTTACGGTTCCCGGAGCGCCGGCTGCGATTTCACCCACGTTGTAGACACCGTCATCATTGGCATCGCCCTGCAGTTGCACCGAGACGGCCGGCCCTTCGTTGTCGACATCCATGCCGGCATCATCCCAAGCCGTATTGCCCGCCGCATCCGTCACCGTCGCGGTCACCCCCACTGGCGTTACACCGCCCGCGTCCACCGGGACTTCCACCGATACACCATGGTCAAGGTCGTCCGCCGTCACGGGCCTATCCAACAACGTGGCTCCAGTGCCATCCTTGATGACCAACTGGTCGCCCACCTGGGTGCCGGCCTGCAGCGTCACGTAGGCCGTGACAGTGCCCGCAGAACCCGCCGCAATTTCGTCCATGTTGTAGACGCCGTCGTCATTGGCGTCGCCCAGCAGCTCCACCGAAACCGCCGGCGCCGAATTATCCACCTCTTTGGATTCGCTTGCCGTGGCTGTGTTGCCTGCCGCATCCGTCACCGTGGCGACAGCCTTCACCGGCGTTACGCCATCGGCCTCAACCGGAACCTCGACCGATACGCCATCGGCAAGATCGTCGGCTGTCACCGCGCGCTCCAGCAGCGTGGCGCCGTTGCCGTCCGTGATCACCAGCCAGTCGCCTATCTGAGTGCCCGCACCCAACGTCACCTTGGCCGCGACCGTGCCCGGACCATCAGCCGCAATCTCGTCCACGTTATAAGTGCCGTCGTCATTGGCATCGCCCAGCAGGTCGACAGACACCTCGGGGATGCCGATGTCGATTTGATATTCCAGTTCAGATGAGCTCGTCTGCCCCTCTCCAATATCGACGATCGCCGTTATCTTGCCATTTTCAGCCAGCACATCGCCAGGCACATCGATCTCGAAGCCCAGCTGGCCGTCATCGCGAACGACCACGGTGCCGGAATACTGCTCATCGCCCACAATCAAGGTTACCCTGTCGCCTGCTTTCGTGTCGCCACCAACCAGCCCTCTTACTGGAACATCATCCTCTAGCTCCTTGGCATTCAAGAGGTTGTCCTGACTGATGGCATCGATGGAAATCGTTGCTGTGCGCGTCACCGCGGCAACTGCGCCGCCCCCTCCGCTTTTGGCCGCGGCAAAGTCGCTGGAGCCCGTCCATGGGTCTCCCGAGTTGCGATGTAACTCGACTCCTTCGGAAGAGCGGGGATATTGCAGGCTAAGCGGCGCAGTCGGCTCCACGACGGGTCCAAGCCGCACAAAGCTGCTGCCACCGTCATCTCCACCGCCAGCACTACCCTGACGGCCCGCGCTGCCCTGCTGTTCAGCGCCATCCTCCGCAGCATCCATGTTGGAGGAAGACTCGACATCGGCCAACATGCGCTCAAGAAAGCGAGCGGAATCGGGGGCCGTGGCCATCTGCGGGTCGGCATCGACGGCAGTGACGGACTGGCCCGCCGCGTCCCCTACAAGCATGACTTCGCTATCCCCACCTACCATGATAGGAGCCTGCCCATTCACCAAAAGGGATAGTTCCGCTCCCGGAGCGGTAACAATATGCGCGCCGACAGGTACGCTCGCGCCTTCCTGCAAAGGGAGAAGTGAACCGTCGGCTTGGCGTATCCAGGCCTGGCCTGTTAGTTTGAAAACGGTAGCAGTAGACATGGCAATAAACTCCGTGTTTGGCTAATCGAAAATAAGGCGCCAGAGGCAGCGCACAAAAAGGAGTGATGGGAAGGGCTAGCGCTCAGTCAATGCGTTGGCCTTGGCTCGCAACACTGGTTTCAGCAGGTACCGCAGCAAACTTCGTTTGCCTGTAAGAATATGGACGTCGGCAAGCATTCCTGAAATGATCGGCAGCACATCTCCGTCGCCCACCGCCGCATGGCGGGTGCGTACGCGAACCAGATAAAACGAATTTCCTTTTTCGTCGGAGATCGTATCCGCGCCAATCAGCTCCACCTCGCCCTCCGCTCCGCCATAGACGGCGTAGTCGTAGGCGGTAAACTTCACATCGGCTTTCTGCCCTGGATGCAGGAATCCGATGTCACGCGGCAGCACACGCACCTCAACCAGCAAGGAATCGTCGGTGGGAACGATCTCCACAATTTCCTTGCCCGGCTGGACAACCCCGCCAACCGTGTTGGCCACAAGAGTTTTGACGGTGCCGTTCACCGGCGACCGAATATCAGCCAGCTTTACCTTGTCAGCCAGCGCCGCACGGCCCTCGCTCAGGGTCGCCAATTTGGCAAGCGTTTCAGATAGCTCCCGCCTCGCATCATTGCGTATGTTCAGTTCAGTTTCGCGAATCTTGCTCTCCGCCTCCTGGATTGCCCCGTGCAGGCGATCGACCTGCGCAGCCGCGGATTTTCGTTCTCCGCAGTAGCGCGCCACATCGCGCTCCAGCCTCAATAAATCCACTTCGGAAACCGCGCCGGATTTAAGCAAAGGCCGGGTAACTTGCAGTTCACGCGAAGTCAGGCTGCAACTGCGGCCGGCTTGTTCAAGATCGGCCTGGGTTGAGCGCAACTCGTCCTGCCTTTGCTTGAGCTGGTCCCGGCCTATGCTGAGGGTTGCTTCCAGCTCACGCGTACGCGAACGCCAGACCTCACGCTCCATTTCAATCAAATCAGGCTCGGCTTCCAGTACGTCCGGAGGTGCTGTAAATGGCTCTCCGGTTGCCAGCGCCTGAAGCCGGGCCGCCCGAGCCTTGAGCGACAGCGATTCCGCCCGATTCTCGCCCAATGAGGACGCATAGCGGGTAGGATCTATCCTGAGCAGGACCTGCCCAGCTCCGACCTGTTCCCCTTCACGGACCAGAATATCTTCGATCACGCCCCCGTCCAGGCTTTGGACTATTTGAACTTGCCGGGAGGGGACGACCTTCCCTTGGCCGCGCACCACTTCATCGATCTCGCCCATAGCGGCCCAGGCAAGCAGGACCGCCGACATGGCCAGGCAAACCCAGATCAGGGCGCGAGAACGTTTGGCCCGGCTTTCCCGGATAGACCATTGGGCATCGGCGATAAAGTCGCTGGAATCGCCTGGATGACCCAGGCCTGCCCGGCGTTTGCTGTCAGCTTGCATGGCTACGCACCCCGCCACTGATGCGGGCGCCTCGCAGGTCGGCCATTACTTGCTGCCGGGGCCCGTCGGCCACGATGCAGCCGCCTTCCACGATGATCAATCGATCAACCAGCTCAAGCAGCGCCGTGCGATGGGTAACCAATATCACTGTCTTGCCCTGCGCCGCGGCCTGCAATCTTTTTTTCAGGTGTGCCTCGCTGACATTATCCATATTGCTGCTGGGTTCATCGAGCAGCAATATGGGCGGGCTGCCGAGCAGCGCACGGGCGATGGCTACCGACTGGCGCTGGCCTCCCGAAAGCGAGTCGCCGCGTTCGCCTATCGGCATATCGAAGCCTTGCGGATGCAGATTGGCGAATTCCGCCACGCCGGACAGTTCCGCCGCGGCCAGGATCGACATATCGTCGGCAAACGGCTGGCTCATGGCGATGTTTTCCTTCAGGCTTCCATACATCAATACCGGATCTTGAGGCACATACCCGACCGCCCGGCGCAGATCGGCCGGGTCGATCTGGCGAATATCGACGCCATCGACCAATACGGCCCCTTCCGTTGGCGCGTATAGAGCAAGAATCAATTTCTCCAGCGTTGTCTTTCCGGAGCCTATCCGGCCTATAATTGCGACCCTTTCACCTGCGGCGATACGCAAATTGATATGCTTCAGCGCCGGCTGTCCTGCAGCCGGGTATGTGAACGACACATCGCGAAACTCGATCGAGCCGTTCAGTGAGGGCCTCGCCAGATAGGCATTTGCATCCGACCGCTCCATTGGCAGATTCATGTAGCCATCGATGGAGCCCAGCGATGCGCGGGCATTGTGGTACTGCAAGAGCAGGCCCGCTACCTGACCCAAGGGCGCCAGGCAACGACCCGCTATCATCGAAGCGGCAATAATGCCTCCAAGGGACAGCTGGGCATCGTGCACCAGGTAGACGCCTATCGTCACCACGGCGACCGATACCAGTTGCTGCATCAGCTGCACAAAACTGACTGTCGTTGCCGATACCCATCTGAGCTTGGCGCCCAGGTGCGCAATAAAACGGGTCGATTGCTCCCACTTGCGCTGAATCGTCCCCTGCGCATTGAGCGCCTTCACTGTTTCCAGTCCGGCGAGAGCCTCCACCAACGTCGCGTTGCGCTGGGAAGCCGCCCGGAACGAGGAATTCGTCAAGGACTTCATGCGGGCCTGCGCCACCACGGAAACCAGCAGCACGACAAGGATGGCCACCAGCGGCGGCGCCATCAGCCAGGGTGAAATCCATGCCAGCGCGAGAAGAAAAAGCGCAAGGAAGGGAAGGTCGACCAGTGTCGTAAGCGACGCCGATGCGATGAAGTCCCTGATCACCTCGAATGAACGCAGGTTCGACGCAAATGCCCCGACCGATTCCGGCTTCTCCTCCAGGCGTATATTCAGCACCCGCTCCATGATCAGGGCCGATAGATTGATATCGACGCGCTTGCTGGCGGCGTCCACGACGTTGGCTCGCAATGCGGTCAGAATAAAGTTGAAAACCAGCACCAACGAAATGCCCGCCACCAGGACCCACAGTGTTTCCACCGCATTGTTCGGGACCACGCGGTCGTACACGTTCATCGTAAAAAGGGGCATGGATAATGCGAATGCATTGATCAATACCGCGGCCAACAGCGCATCCCGATATAGCCCGCTGTTGTCGAGAACAGCACTCCAGAACCAGTGCTTCCCCTTGTCCGGCCTGAGAATGGACGCTCTAGGCTCGAAACGAAATTGCGGGCGAACATAGCATGTCACCCCAAGATACTGCTCATCGAGCAAGTCGGCCGAAATCTCGACCGCGCTGGCACCCACCTCCGGATAACAGACCAGGCAGGAGCCCTCACGGACTTCCAGCAGCACGCATGCGCTATTGCCCCTTAACAGGAGGATCGCGGGCAATAGCGAAGGATTGATGTCGGCAAGCCGTCGCTGTGACAATCGGGCCGAGCAACCGGCCCGCGCAGCGGCACGCGGAAGCAGCGCCGGCGTCAGCCGATTGTTCACCAAGGGCAGTCCGCTGCCCAAGGCGAGGGCGGTCCAAGGCTTGCCGTGAATGCGCGTTATCTCGGCCAGGCAATCCAGCAATGGATCCACGTGGCCCGCTTGCCCTTGCTCACGGACTTCGCTGTCCATCAACGATTCACAGCTCATTATTGAAGCCGCCGTGCTTTCACGATTTTTCGTAGACCAGGGTCGGGGGCATTTCTCCCTCACCGTATTCGATTCCGACCGGGGTCAAGAGAGAGGTATCGGGCGCGGCGGTCGCGCATGCGGCCAGTAGCTCTTCCCCAAGGTCCAGCTTGCTGCCCTCTTCAGGCCGCTCGACCTCGGGCGGCGCAAGCTCAAGCGCGGGAAGAATGCGGTGAGCAAGGGACAGCCAGCGGTACTCGAGAATGCGCTGCTCATACTGAGCATTCACGTATGCCCGATTGGCCTGAAAAAGCTCGTTTTCGGTGTCCAGCAAATCCATCAGCGACCGCTGGCCTATCTGGAATTGCTGGTGATACCCATCCCGTACTTTTTGCGTGGCGACGCGGTGAGCACGCAAGAAGGGCAACTGCTCCCGCAAGCGCGCCACATTGTTCCAGGCAATGGACAAGTCCTGGTACAGATTGCGGCAGGTATGATTGCGCAGATCGACTTGCGCATAGCGCTGCGCAGTCGTTTGACGTATGCGCGCCCGGTCCGCTCCACCGTTGAACAGGTTGTAGCTCATTACCAGTTGCACATTGGTGCTATGCGTACGAGTGTCTGTTCCGTATTGTCCGCGGTCCGTGCCGGTGGACGCCCTCAACTCCAGCGTCGGCGAAAATTGGGACTTGGCCACGTCTATGCCGCTGCCGGCCGCCTGCACGCTCGCCTGCTTGGAAAGCAAGCCGGGGTTTCCTCGCATGTAGGCCGAAAAATCTTCCGGATTTTCGGGCATCTGAAAAGAGGACTTCGGCGCGGCCATCAGTTTCACGGCCGGCGCAGATCCCGTAATCCGCATGTAACGCTGCTCCACGTCCAGCAGGTTGCCTTTCTCCGTCAACCAGTTGGATTGCGCCAGAGCCAGCCGGCCGACCGCCTGCTCCAGGTCCACACGCCTTCCCACACCGGAAGCGGTCCGCTCGCGTATCTGTGCAAGCGTTTGCTCATGCAAGGCAAAGTTTTCTTTTGCCAGCGTGTTCAGTTCGCGATAGCGCTGCACATCAAGGTAGGCCTGGGCCGCCTCGGCTGCGGTGGCATCGGTCAACGCTTGCAGCTCGTAGTACTTGGCGAGCTTTTCGAAGCCGGTCTGCTCCACGCTTCCGCTCGTACGAAATCCATCAAATATCAGCTGGCGCAGTTCCAGGTTGTATCCGTTTCGGCTCCAGCGATCAGTGCCGGATCCCGATGCACTGTTCCGGTATTCCCTACCCGTCCATCCTTGTGCATTCACGCGCGGGAAGTAGCCGCCGCGAGCAACGTTTTGCGCCTCCAGCGAAGACACGAAATCCTGATATCGAGCTTTGATTTCGGGATTCTGCAGCACCGTTCGCTCCACCACCTCAGGCAAACTTGCAACAGTAGTTCCGGAGGAAGCCGCGCCGCATACAGGTGTCGCCGCAGCCAGAGCTAGAGAAATTGTGAAGGGCCGAAGAGAAAACTTGAGCATAGGGATTCCTGGACACGCATTGAAGAATGCCGAATGCTAAAGTTACAGATCAAAAATCAGATTTGCCGGAGGGACAAAACATTTTGCTCGGACGCAATTTTGCGTCTATTTACATTATTTGTTATTTTCGCCTTGAAGAGGCGCGGCTTCGACGCGAGGTCCGGCGTTTCGATAGGCCGATGGAGACAATCCACTGTATTCCAGGAAGGCCGTGGAGAAGTTGGCGGCACTGGAAAAACCTACCTCTTCTGAAATCGTGGCAATGCTCAATGTTGTTTCCATCAGCAGTCTTTTTGCCAGGAGCATGCGCTCAAGACGAAGGAACTCGAATACCGTTCCATCCGTTACATCCTTGAATGCCCGCGTCAGGCGTTTGGGATTCGAGCCAAGCGCGTCGGCAAGCGCCTGAAGGCTGGGCGCATCGGCCAAGCGCTCGAGTAGATAGCGCTTCGCCGCTTGCACCAGAACCTGCTTGCTGCTTTCCCCGCTTTCCGTGTTGCCATCTTCCGGCTCCCCGCCATCCGCCCTTGATGCCAGGGCCAGATGTATCTGTACCCGAGCCAGCACTTCTTCGGGCGAAAACGGCTTCAGGATATAATCCACAGCCCCCTCGCGCAGCCCGGTCAGGCGCTCGTCCAAATCGCTTGCCGAACTCAAAAATATCACGGGCGACCGGGCGGTCCTGGGATTGGCTTTCAACTGACGGCATACCGCAAAGCCATCCAGCTTAGGCATGCGCACATCCAGCAGTATCAGATCGGGCACCCTGGCAACAGCCCGTTCGTATCCCTGAAGGCCGTCGAACGCCACGCTGATCCGGCACCGCGTGCCTCTTAGCGTCTCGATCAGCAAGCGCAATTCATCCGGACTGTCGTCAATAAGCAGAATATGGAACTTTGGAAGTGTCGGGTTATGAAATGGCATCGCAGGAAAATTTACTATTCTTAACTGAGCTTCTATAGAAAATGCTGTCCATCCCATTGCGCCGCCTGGCACAAAGGACGTAACTTTCGCAACCATGATCCCAATTTATATATCGCGGCGGCTTTTTGCTCTCGCATTGATGGCCTGTGCCTCGCTTTGCCAAGGCGAGCCTCTATCTTTGCAAGACAATGATAACTGGCCGGTTTCGTTTTCAGGCCACGTTCAAGTATACGAAGATGCCGGCGGGGCCATGACCATCGATCAAGCCGCCAGGCTGCCTCTTGACGACCCCCGCGGCTTCCGGCCGGCGACGGCCAAAGACTTGCAGATCGGGTATTCGAGGTCGGCCTGGTGGCTTAGCATGGATATCGTCAACGACCAGGCTGAACGCCACTCTTTGCGCTTGTGGCCAGGCACGCCGACACTGGCCCGCCTGGATTACTACATAGAGCGTGGCACGGCCTGGAGCCATATTTCGACCGGCCAGAAGATACCATTGTCAGAGCAGGATCAGGAGTCCCTGCACAGGCAGGCGCTTGCCCTGTCATTGGGCCCTGGCGAACGCATCCGGATATTCATGCGCCTGGAGTCCAGTTCAGCAATCAACCTGCAACCAAGGGTGTACTCCGAAGCCGCATTTTTGAATGTCGTCGATCGGACCACGCTATGGGACGGCATCCTGTTCGGCGGACTGCTTGCACTGGCATGGAGCGCCCTGCTGATTGGCGTCCTGTCACCCAGCTTTCGATTCCTCGTACTGTCCGCCTTATGCGTAGTCATCACCCTGTACGAAGCAACCATACGCAACTATACCAAGCTGCATCTTTGGCCTGAAGCCATCGAATGGGCTCACCGCAGCGCCTTTGTCCTTGGGCATCTTTCCTTATTCATGTTCATGGCGTTTGTCCTGATCATGGCCCGAAGCGAAAAGATTCATTGGCCAGCCCGTCCTTATTACATAGCCCTGGCCGTCCTCGAATTGGCCGTAGCGGCTGCAGCCCTGCTCTTGGACCCCTACTTCGCGGCATATTTTGGGCTGATCACATCTCTTCTGTTCGGCATCAGCATGCCGGTTGCGGCTTTCCTGCTACTCAAGAATGCCGCTCCGACCGGACGGCTGATGCTGTTGACCGGCCTGTTCATCCTCTTTCATTCCTCATTGCGTGCGGTCGAGCGTCTGGGCTTCTTGCCGCAATTCATCGTCGACATAGGGCTGGGCAATCCGGGTACCAACCCGATTATTGCATTGGGCGGCCTGGCGACCAATCTGGCCGTCCTGACGGCGTGGATCGTTCTCATCGGGAAACAGCGCCAAGCTGCGCAAGACACGCTTATCGATTGGCAAGCTCGAGAACAGGAGCGTTTAAAAGAACAAATCGCCCTGAAGACGACGGAACTGAACAAGGCGCTGCAGTATGCCGAAGAGAAAAGCCGCCAAAAAACCGAGACCCTGGGCTACATAGGACATGATTTGCGCGCTCCCACAGCGACCATAGTAGGCTACACCCGCTTGTTGGGAGACGTCGTGACCGCCGAACAGGACCGCAACGTCAAAGCCATCGAACGCAGCGCTCAATACCAGCTAAAGTTGATTGATGAACTGCTTGAATATGCAAAAAATGAACTCAAGCCGCTTGAGCTCAAGCCGTCACCTACCGATATGGAGCAGATTCTGGATGATGTCCTGCAGTGCGCCCTCAGTCTTTGCTCGCTGCAGAATAATCAGTTCGAAATGGATGTCCAAAGCGCTATACCCGCCACCACGATACTGGACAGCCAACGCCTGCAGCAAGTCCTGCTGAACCTGATATCCAATGCGGCCAAGTTTACCCGTAACGGCCATATCCGATTGGCCGTCCATGCGGCCCGGGATCAAGCCGGCTGGTCATTGGCATTTTCCGTGTCCGATACCGGGCGCGGCATCGATCCGGCAAAGCAATCCATCATCTTCAGTGCTTTCGAGCAAGAGGCGATCCACCAAGGGAGTGCCGGACTGGGCTTGTATATCGCCCAGAGCATAGTCGAGAACATGGATGGAAAACTAACCGTCAAAAGCGCAGCCGGCATGGGAAGTCAATTCAGCTTTCAGATTCATGTGGAAGCCATTGGCGACCAAACAATATGCTGGTCGACTCCGCTTGAAAACGCCGCGCCCCCGGCCGCCAGCGACAAATTTCGTATCGCGGACCAGACCCCTATGCCGCCAGCCGAGATCCGCGTGGACTTGGCCAAGCTCGCCCGTGACGGTCAACTTACCGATATTGAAGACTGGCTACGTATTCAGGGCAAGGCTTACCCTGGCTATGCAAGCTTCTTCAATGAAGTCAGGAATGCCCTGTATGTCCTGGATCTGGAGCAAATAGAATCCATGGCTTTGGCAGATACGGGCCATTGATTTATTTCCGTCCAGGCCCTTTACCCGACTGATTTTCGACTGGCGGCGCGCCCGGTGTCGCACGGCCCGGGTCTGCCGCGTCTTCCGGCTCCACCCCGGGCGGAAAATTGATGCGCGTCGTCGGTGAATTGGGGTCGACGGGCGCGTTCACCAGCGAACGCTGCCCTTCTTTTATTGACTTCGTGTTTTTGTCCCGCTCCTTGCGGGTGGTTTCCCTGCGGTATGAATCGGCCATGATATCGGGGGCCGCTCTATCGTCTTTCGTCACCATGGTTGACCTCGCTTTGGCTTGCGGTAATCTACAGCGGATTGATGGGATTGCCGCAAGCGGCAGCAAGCACTGTTCCCGCGGCCATAAAATCCACATGCGCGGCGTCGCCCTCGGCCATATGCCAAAAGATGAAGCGCAAGCCAGCGGCTATAGTTTTTCCTTGCGCTTGAACTGCTCCGCCAGTTTCTGCAGCTCCTCTTCGGACAAATCCTCGATGTCGATCATTTCGTCGCGCGCCTCCTTGATGGATTGAAGCAGTTCATCCAGCTTCAAGTGCATCGCCTGGCTGTCCTTGTTCTGGCTCTGCTGTATCAGGAAAACCATCAGGAAAGTGATGATGGTCGTACCGGTATTGATGACCAGCTGCCAGGTTTCCGAGTATTGGAATATGGGCCCGCTCACGGCCCATGCCAACACCACCAGAAAGGCCAGGGAAAAGGCCAAGGGCGATCCGGCCCACTTGGTCACATGCGAAGCGCACTGATCGAAGACGTGCAATACCGTGCGATGTTGGCCGTCATCCCGGCTCTTGTCTCCGCCAGGCTCTTTGCCGCTCTCTGCGCATGGATTTGCACTGCCGGAATATAGGGGTGTATTTCTTTGGTCCATCCTGCAAGCTCCTTGCCTTGTGTCCGGCTGATTTACAAACCGAGAGACGCCAGCATCAAGAACGTGGCGAAAAGTACGAAATGCGTCATTCCTTCAATCGCGTTGCTCTGGCCGTCATTCAAATTGATCGCCGCCGCGATCAGCGTCAGCGCCACCATGACCGACTGCACCGGGGTCATGGCCATCTGAAAGGGAACGCCGTTGAACAAGGCAATGGCTTCCATGACGGGCACGGTCAAGATGACCGTGGACAGCGACGCCCCCATGGCGATATTGACGACCGACTGCATGCGGTTTGCCAATGCCGCCCGCAAGGCTGTGAGAATCTCCGGGCAAGCCGATATCGTCGCCACCACCAGGCCCAATACGATGGGAGGCACGCCGATGCCCGAGATGCCGACCTTGAGCGCCTTTGACATTATTTCGGCCACCGCGGCAATGACGACAATGCCGGATATCAATAGAAAAATCGACCTGTTGCGCGATTCCGGCTCCTGCGTTGGCGGCGACCGCTCCTTGTCCTTGTGCTTGACCCGGTAGTTATAGCTGAAGAAGTAGCTATGAACGCCTACCTGCATGCGCAAGAACAAGCCATACAGCATCAGCATGGCGCCGATCGTGAATGCGGAATAGATATGCCAATCGGCACGCGGAATGAATTCCGGCACCACCATGGATATGCCCATGGCGGTAAGAATCATCACGCCATAGGTTTTGCCCGAGTCGTCGTTGTAGTCCTGTTCGCCGTGCTTCAGCCCCCCCATCAATGCGGCAAGGCCCAGGATGCCATTGATGTCCAGCATGACGGCGGCATAGATGGTATCGCGCACGAGCGTTGGCGAGGGCTCGTGACTCATCATGATGGCCAGCACGATCACCTCGACGAGTACGGCCGAAAGGGTAAGTATCATGGTGCCGTACGGGTCCCCCAGCCGTTCCGCGATGATCTCGGCGTGATGGGAAACCCGCAGCGATGCTCCGATGATCAGCAGTATCAGCACCACCGCCGTCGCAATCGCAACGCTTCGGCCCGAACCCTGCAGGACGGGCTCAAAAGAGTACGCCAATACGGCGGCCAGCGCGGCGGCAAGCATAAGCCACTCTTTCGCGGCCGCCCGACTCAGGGTCTGGAGCGTCATTGTTGTTTTTGTGGTCATTTTCCTGACTTGCGGGGCCTCGGAATGTCGATATCCTAGCGGTCTTAGCAATTCTCATGCCGGGACTCCGAACGGGCGCACCGCCCCGGGTCGCGGCGTCGCGCAATTTAGGCTAGGATTACATCCGCTTACCGGCATGTCTGCCGTCAAGCCGATGCCTCCATGAATTCCGCCGGCCGGCAGCCGCCACGGCAAAAAAGCATATCGCCCAGGAGAGTGGATATGTACGAGTCCAAGAACGAACCTTTGATGCCCGGACGGCATTTCACTTTGCGCCTGTTAAGGCATGTGGGTCTGGCTGCGATCATCGTCGGCATTACGCTCTCGGTGGGCGTGCTGGGCCATCTGTGGCTGGAGCCCATACACTGGCATGACGCCATCCTGAACATTTCCTTGATCCTGGCGGGCATAGGCCCCTTCATCATGCCCGCCACCGTCGCGGGAAAGCTGTTTTTCGCGCTATACAGCATTCTTGTGGGGCTGGTGTTCGTCGCCACACTGGGCCTGGTACTGGCGCCGCTTGCACATCGCCTCGTCCACAAGTTTCACCTGGATGGCGATAGCGACTGAGGCGGCGGCATGCCGGGCCGATACGCGATCCGGCCTATGGTATGTCCGTATGCGACTTCAGCGGCATATCGTCTCGTATGGGTACGGTCTGGCGTTCTATCATGCGGTGCACCCGGGGCGGATTCGGCCCCCGATGCAGGGCCTTCAGACGATCGAACACCTCGGCGTCCGCCTGGGTGCGGCGCTGATGATGGCGCACGTATTCCAGCCAGGTCGGCACGTGATAGCTTTCGGTCCAGATGCCCGGGTTTTCAAGGTCGCGCAGCAGCGACCATTGCCGGGCGCCATCGCGCAGCCGGATGCGGCGCCGCTGCGCCATGGCGGAAAGAAACGCATTGACGTCGTGCTGGGCGATCTCGTAATCCACCATGATCATGATGGGACCGCTGCGCGGCCTCAAGTCCAGCTTCAGGGCAGGTTCGTTGAAGTGATCCAGCGGATCCAGGCTGAGCTTGCTGAACTCAGGCAATACATAGCGCAATCCCACTGCCGCACCCAGCACCAGCACCACGCCCGATGCGATCAAGGCGCCATCCGCGCCATGGGCTTCGGCCGTCACGCCCCAGATCCAGCTGCCCGCCGCCATGCCGCCGAAAGTGGCTGTTTGGTATAGCGCCAGGGCGCGCCCCACCACCCAGCGCGGCGTCGATAGCTGCACGGTCACGTTGAAGAGCGACAGCGTCATGACCCAGCATGCGCCAGCCGGCAGCACAGCCAGGCAGCTGAGCCACATCTGGCGGCTTTGCGACAACGCCACGACGCTGAACGAGAAAATAAGGAAGGTGGCGCGGACGATGGTTTCATTGTTCCAGCGGTCGCGAACACGCGCATTGAGCAGGGCCCCGCAGATGGCTCCCGCCCCGAAGCAGCCCAGTATGATGCCGTAGGAGAAGGCCCCGCCCGCCACCAGGTCGCGGGTGACCAGAGGCAGCAAGGCCAGCACCGATACCGCGGCAAGTCCGAAGAGGAAGCTGCGGCACATGACCTTCAGCAAATTGGGCGACATGGCGATATAGCGCAGCCCCACCGAAATGGCGCCGCCGAAGGATTCGCGCGGCAAGATCTGAGCCGCGCGCTGCGGCTTCCAGCGCGCCAGCGCCCTGATCAGGGCAATGTAGCTGACGGCATTCACCGCAAAGGCAAACGCGGCGCCCGCGACCGCAACGATCATGCCGCCGACCGCCGGGCCGATGCTGCGCATGAGGTTGTAGCTCATGCTGTTCAGCGTGACCGCCCCCGGAAGATCCTCGCGCGGGACCAGGTCGCCCATCGAGGCCTGCCAGGATGGGTTATGCAGCGCCGTGCCGCAGCCGATGAAGAAGGTGAACGCCAGCAGCAGCCACGGCGTAAGCAGTCCCGCCATCGCGAAAACGGCCAGGATGGTCGATACCGCCATCATCAATATCTGCGCCACCAGCATGATGTTGCGGCGCTCGAAACTATCGGCCAGCGCCCCGGCCGCCAGCGAAAAAATCATGATGGGCAGCGTCGTAGCCGCCTGCACCAGAGCCACCATGTCGTCGGACGTGGATATGGTGGTCATCATCCAGCCCGCGCCCACGGTCTGTATCAAGCCGCCCAGGTTGGACGCCAGCGTGGCTGTCCATAAGGTGCGGAAGGTGACGTGCTTGAATGGAGTAAGCGGGGAAACACTCATGAGGGATATCGGTCCGTGGCGAAGCAAGGCTTTCCAAGTACTAGATAATATCTTATGACAGTTGAGTCATAAGAGCTACGTGCTTTGCACCTGGTGCCGGCCCATGGCGGGCTGCTACGCCCAGCCATCCGCGGCAGGCCCGATAAACTCCGTCCGCGGATGCCGGCCTTCCCAGTTGCCGGCATCCACGACAGCCTGTCTAGTTGATGATGGCTCCCGATTTTTCCACGACATCGGCCCAGCGCGGGATCTCCGCAGCCATCAAGTCGCGCAATTGTTCGGGCGTGCTTCCCACCAGCTGCATGCCCATGGTCTTGCCCAGTTGCTCCTGCACTTCCCGATCTTTCACGATCACGGACAGCTCCTGGGCCAGGCGGTCCAGAATAGGCTTGGGCGTGCCCTTGGGCGCATACACGGCCTGCCACGACGCCACATTGAAGCCAGCCACACCGGCCTCTTCCATGGTGGGAGTCTTGGGCGAGAGCGCAATACGATCCTTGGTGGTGACGGCCACCAGCTTCAGCTTGCCCGCCTCCAGCAGCGGCAAGGCGGCCGTCATCTGGTCGAACATGAACGTCACCTGGCCGGACGAAACATCCACCATGGCCGGCGGCGTGCCCTTGTACGGCACATGTGTCAGCGGCACGCCGATGGCGTTGGCAAACAGCTCGCCGGTCAAATGAGTCGAAGTTCCTGCTCCCGAAGAGGCGAAGGTGCGTTTGTCCGGGCTGCGTTTCAGCACCTCGATCAGTTCGGCCACCGTGTTCACGCCCAGGTTGGGGTCGACCAGCAGCACGTTCGGCAGGTATGCGATAAGCGACACAGGCTCGAAATCCTTGACGGGATCGTACTTCAGGTTCTTGTACAGGCTGGCATTGATGGCATGCGTACTGATGGTGCCGCCGAACAAGGTGTAGCCGTCGGGCGCCGCATTGGCCACATACGTTGCGCCGATGGCGCCCGCCGCGCCCGGCTTGTTTTCCACGATTACATTCTGGTTCAGGCGCTCGGCCAGCTTCCTGGCCAGCATGCGACCGACCACGTCGGTGGAACCGCCGACGGTGAAGGGAACCACATAGGAAATCGGCTTGGCCGCAGGCCAATCGGAGGCTTGCGCAGGCACGGCGGCAATGCCAAGCAGGCTGCCGGCAAGCAAGGTATTAAGCAGAATACGGCGTTGGGTCTTCATGGTTGTCTCCTGGATTGTATTTATCCTGATGCTTGCGGGCGGCTTGGTCCTTGGGCGGAGCCGGCGGCCGCTCGCTCAGCGTTTATGCGCCTTGCGCCATTCGGCGAAGGCGTCCTTCGTAGCCGGATCGGTGGGCGGATACAGCCCAACGATCGAACTGCCCTGCTGCACGCGCTCGGTCACGTAATCCTCGAACACGGTCATCTCCACGGCTTCTTCCGCGATGTCATCGGCAATGGCTGCGGGAATGACCACCACGCCCTCGGCGTCGCCCACGACCACATCGCCCGGAAATACCGCCACATCGCCGCATCCAATGGGCGCATTGATATCCAGCGCCTGATGGAGCGTCAGATTTGTCGGCGCGGAGGGCCGCTGGTGATAGGCCGCCATGCCCAGTTTCGCGATCTCCGGCGAGTCGCGGAACCCTCCGTCGGTCACGACGCCTGCGACGCCCCGCTGCATGAGCCGCGCTATCAGAATCGAGCCCGCCGACGCGGCGCGCGCATCCTTGCGGCTGTCGATGACCAGCACGGCTCCGGGAGGGCAGGTTTCCACGGCGACGCGCTGCGGATGCACCCGGTCTTCGAATACCTTTATCGTGTTCAGGTCTTCCCGCGCCGGAATGTAGCGCAGCGTGAATGCCTGGCCCACCATATTGGGCAGATCCGGATTAAGCGGACGCACATCCTGTATGAATTGATTGCGCAAGCCGCGCTTGAACAAGGCGGTGCACAACGTGGCGGTACTCACCTTGGCCAGGCCGGCACGGGTTTCGTTTTTTAATTGGGACACGGATGGCTCCGGAATGTCAGATGGAAATCGATGATCAATAAATGTCGGGCTCGGCCACGGGCGCCCCGAAGCCGGTTTCAAGAAAGTCGAAATCACAACCCTCATTGGCCTGCAGGATGTGCCTGGAGTACATCCAGCCGTAGCCGCGCTCGTACCGTTTTGGCGGCGGAACCCACGCTGCGCGGCGCGCGGCCAGTTCCTCATCGCTGACATTCAGGTGTATGGAACGTCCAGGAACATCGACGCTGATCAGATCGCCGGTCTTCACCAGCGACAAGGGGCCGCCGATATAGGCTTCCGGCGCCGCATGCAGTATGCAGGCGCCATAGCTCGTGCCGCTCATGCGGGCATCGGACAGGCGCAGCATATCGCGCACGCCCTGCTTCACCAGCTTGACCGGAATCGGCAGCATGCCCCATTCGGGCATGCCCGGCCCTCCTTGCGGGCCCGCATTGCGCAGAATGAGAATGTGATCCGCCGTCACGTCCAGCGTTTCGTCTTCCACGGCGGCTTTCATGCTTGGGTAATCGTCGAACACCAGGGCGGGGCCCGTGTGCCGCAGGTATTGCGGAGCACAGGCGCTGGGCTTGATCACGCAGCCGTCAGGGGCAATGTTTCCCCGCAGCACCGCCAGCGCCCCCTCTTGGTAAATGGCCTGTTCCAAGGGGCGGATCACGTCATCGTCATAGACTTCGGCGCCCTCGATGTTCCGGCCCAGCGTCTTTCCGGTAACCGTCATCGCGGACAGGTCGAGATATTCATGCAAGCGCGACATCAGGCCGGGCAGCCCGCCCGCGTAGTAGAAGTCTTCCATCAGGTAGGTGTCGCCGCTGGGCCGGATGTTCGCGATGACCGGCACTTTCCGGCTTGCGGCGTCGAAATCATCCAGGTCCACCGGGCAACCCGCCCGGCGCGCCATGGCGATCAGGTGGATGATGGCATTGGTGGAGCAGCCCAGCGCCATGGCCACATTGATCGCATTCTTGAAGGAGGCCGCGGACAATATTTTCGCCGGCCCCAGGTCTTCCCAGACCATTTCGACGGCCCGCCGGCCGCATTCCGCGGACATGCGCATATGGCTTGCGTCGGCTGCGGGAATCGACGAGGCCCCCGGCAGAGTCATGCCTATGGCCTCGGCGATCGCGGTCATGGTTGCCGCGGTGCCCATCGTCATGCAGGTACCGTAGCTGCGGGCAATGCCGCCTTCTACCCCTATCCATTCGACCTTGCTGAGTTTGCCCGCGCGCCGCTCATCCCAAAGCTTCCAGGCGTCCGATCCCGAACCCAGCACCTTGCCCTTCCAGTTTCCGCGCAGCATGGGTCCCGCCGGCAGGTATACGCAAGGCAGGCCGGCACTGATGGCGCCCATGATCAGCCCCGGTGTGGTCTTGTCGCAGCCGCCCATGAGCACGGCTCCATCGACGGGATGGCTGCGCAGCAGTTCCTCGGTTTCCATGGCCAGGAAGTTTCTGTACAGCATGGTGGTCGGCTTGACGAATGCCTCGGGAACCGAGATCGCGGGCAGTTCCACCGGAAACCCTCCGGCCTGCAGCACGCCGCGCTTGACGTCATCGACGCGTTGCTTGAAATGGCTATGGCAGGGGTTGAGGTCCGACCAGGTATTGATAATGGCGATAACGGGGCGGCCGGCCCAATCCTGGGGCCCGTAACCCATTTGCATCATGCGTGAGCGATGTCCGAAGGAACGCAGGTCATCGTCCGCCATCCAGCGGGCGCTGCGCAGGCTGTCGTAGTTCCTAGTCATAACCGAGTGCCATATCCATGAGTCTAGATTCGTGGGATGAAGCGATTGAAACACTAATATATTAGTATGTCAATGACTTTGATTATCGGTACAATCCCCGGATTGAAGGCACTTTATTGATCGTTTTATGGCTTTGTCAGCAACTCTGCCGCCACTACAACTGGATCGTTCGCGTCACGCCGCCCCGCAGGTGTTCGACAAGCTACGGGAATTCATCGTCTCGCTGGATTTGACGCCCGGAACGGTCCTGTCGCGCACAGACTTGGCGGAAGCCTTCGGCTTGAGCCAGACGCCGATACGCGATGCATTGATTCGCCTGTCCGAAGAAGGCTTGGTCGACATCTACCCGCAGAATGCAACGGTCGTCAGCCGCATCGATATCAAGGCGGCGCGCCAGGCCCAGTTTTTACGCCGCTCCATCGAACTGGAAATCGTCCATCAATTGGCAAGCCGGTCCGACCCGCTGCTGATTTCCCGATTGCAGTCGCATATAGATGTACAGCGCGCCAACCGCGGCGCCGACCAATATCCCCAATTCATCGCCGCTGACCGGGCCTTTCATCGCGACATGCATGAAGCCGCCGGTGTGAGTGCCCTGTGGGAGCTGGCGCAGCGCTACAGCGGCCATGTGGATCGGCTGCGACGCTTGCATTTGCCCGAGTCTGGCAAGGCCGAGCGCGTCATCGACGATCATCAGCGCCTGGTCGATGCCATTGCCGCACAAGATCCGGCGCGTGCGCAGGACGTCCTGCGCCAGCATTTATCCGGCACGCTGAACCAGATCGACGAAATCTGCCGCAACTACCCCGATTACGTGCTTGTGGGTCAAAAAGTACCCGGATAGGCACCGCCGTCAAGCAGCACATTCTGACCCGTCATATAGCCCGCATGCACACTGCACAGGAAAGCGCAGGTGGCGCCGAATTCTTCCGGACGGCCGAAACGGCGCGTGGGATTGCCGGCCATGCGGGCTGCGCGCACGCTGTCCAGCGAGTCGCCCGACATGCGGGAGGCGGCCTCCAGCGTGGACGCCAGCCTGTCGGTGTCGAAGGGGCCGGGCAGCAGATTGTTGACCGTGACATTGTGCTGCGCCACGGCGCGGGCCACGCCGGCGACGAAGCCGGTCAGGCCGGAGCGCGCGCCGTTGGACAAGCCAAGGATGTCGATGGGCGCCTTGACGGCGCTGGATGTAATGTTCACGATACGCCCGAACTTGCGTTCAGCCATCGCGTCCACCGTTGCCTTGATGAGCTCGATGGGCGTCAGCATATTGGCATCCAGGGCCTTGATCCAGTCGTCCCGATCCCAATCGCGGAAATTGCCGGGTGGGGGACCGCCCGCATTGGTGACCAGGATATCGGGATCCGGCAGCGCCGCCAGGACCCGCGTCCGTCCCTCGGCGGTCGTGATGTCGGCGGCGATCGTGCTTACCTGGCCGGAAGCCTGCTCGCGCAGCTCGGCGGCCGCCGCCTCAAGCCGCTCGGCACCCCGCGCCACCATCACGACGTCCACTCCGGCGTCAGCCAGCGAGCGTGCGCAGGCCAGCCCCAGTCCGGCGCTTGCGCCGCATACCACAGCCCGCCGCCCCTTGATTCCCAAATCCATGCTTTCCTCCGATCCTGTGTGCAAGCGCCATGCATCGATGACGACGAGCGTTCCATTCTATAGCAGGGGCGCCTCGCGCCGCAGCAGTTCGAGTTTGCGCTCCACGCCCCAGCGATAGCCGGATACATCGCCATCGCGACGCACCACGCGGTGGCAGGGGATGGCCACCGCGATGGGGTTGGCGCCGCAAGCCTGAGCGACGGCGCGCACCGCCTTGGGCGAACCAATACGCTCGGCAAGCAGCGCATAGCTGACCGTGACGCCCGGCGGTATCTCGCGCAACGCCCGCCACACCCGCTCCTGAAACGCCGTGCCCCGCACGTCCAGAGGCAGGTTCAACCCTGTCTCCGGCGTTTCGATGAATCCCACGACTTGCGCCACCAGCCGCTCGAATCCTTCGTCGCCGCCTGTAAGCCGCGCCTTGGGAAATTGGTCCTGCAGGTCGCGTACCAGCAGGTCGGGGTCGTTGCCCAACAGGATTGCGCAGATGCCGCGCTGGCTTTGCGCAACCAGGATGGCGCCCAGCGAGCACTGTCCCACGGCAAAACGGATACTCGCGTTCTGGCCGCCATCGCGATAGTCGCGCGGGCGCATGCCCAGGATAGCCGCCGACTCTTCGTAGAACCGGCTATTGGAATTGAATCCCGCTTCGTAGATGGCATCGGTGACCGTGCCGGCTGTACCCAGCTCGCCGCGCAGCCGGGATGCGCGAACGGCGCTGGCATAAGCCTTGGGCGTCAGGCCTGTTTCAGCCTTGAAGATGCGATGAAAATGAAAGGGGCTCATGCCCGCCCAGGCAGCCAGCTCGTCCAGGCCGGGAGGGGCTTCGGCGCTTTCGATCCGCCGGCAGGCCTGCGCAACGATGGATGCGCGCTGAGCCGCGGCTGCGGTTCGGTCAGCCGCCGCCCGCCGGCTGGGCCGGTAGCCCGCCGCCTCGGCCGCCGCGTTGTCCGGGAAGAACTCCACGTTCTCCCGCCTGGGCAGGCGCGCCGAGGAGCTGGGCCGGCAATAGACGCCGGTCGTCCGGACCGCGTAGACGAAATGGCCGTCCGCGGCCGGATCGCGGGCCTGTACAGCCGCCCAGCGCTGATCGTCCGTAAGGTAGGGGGGGCACGCCGCCACCGCATCTGTGTCAGGGGTCGCCTTCATGGCATCTGCCCTCAAATGGAAGTGCATTCAGCATATGCCGGAATTCAATCGCAAGCATCCTGTTTCTTGCGCTGTAATTTCAGACTGGAGGGCACCGCTTACCCCGCCTTGCGGAAGGTGAAATTGATGCGCTGGCTTCCCAGCAGGAAATGCGGGTGGTCCTTGATCGGCATCACGCCGTGATAGCGCAGCCGGTCCTCGCCGCCCCATACCGCCACATCGCCGTGATGCAGCGGAACCTTCAGCGCCTTGTCGCCGCGTTCATGTCCGCCGAACAGGAAAACGGCGCTCATGCCCAGCGACACCGACACGATGGGCGCATCGTAGTCGCGTTCGTTCTTGTCCTGATGCAGCGACAGCCGGGCGCCCGGCCGGTAGCGATTGACCAGACAGGCGTCGGGCCGGAAATCGGGAAAGCCCGCCGCGCAGGCCGCCTCGCGCGCCAGGCGATCGAATGCCGGCGGCATGGTCGGCCAAGGTTTGCCGCTGTCGGGGTCGATTTCCGTGTAGCGGTAGCCGCGCTTGTCCGTCGTCCAGCCCAGGGCACCGCAATTGGTCAGCGCCACCGACATGGAAAAACCGCCCGGCGTGACCATGTGCCTGAACGGAGCATTTCGCTCCAGATCCGAGATGGCGGTCAGCAGCTCATCCACATACGGCAAAGCGAAGCCGCGCAGCACGAATGCGCAAGGGCCCAGCGCTTCGCGTTCGCCTTCCAGCGGAGGGAATAGTTCGCCATTCATTTCGTCTGGGCACTCATTCAGGATTCCTGGCTTCGTGGGTCAGCGCGCATCATGGAAGATCAGGCCCACCGTGTGGCGATGCCCACTGCGCACCAGGCTGACGCCATGGCGCATGGCCGCCTTGCGCGCACCGCCACGCTTGCCCCGGACCGGGCGGTGGTTCACGGTGAAGACGACGGCGTCGCCTTGCCGCAGCGGCACGACGTCGGCGCGCTGGTAGCCCGAACCGCTTTCCGTCATGACGAACTCGCCCCCGGTAAAATCCTTGCCGGGGCTCGATAGCAAGATGGCAACCTGCAAAGGAAAAACATGTTCGCCATACAGGTCCTGATGCAGGCAATTGTAGTCGCCCGCGCCATACTGAAGCATCAGCGGCGTGGGCCTTGCCTGGCCCGCGGCGTGGCATCGGCCCAGGAAGGATTCCAGCGTATCGGGATAGCTCAGGTCGATGCCCAGTTGGCGGTTCCACCGGTTGGCAACCTCGACCAGTTGCGGATACAGCATCTCCCTCAGCCTCTGGACAAGGGGTGGCAGCGGATAGGACCAGTACTTGTATTCCCCCCGTCCAAAACCATGGCGCGCCATGACGATACGCGCACGATAACCGTGCTCCAGCGGATACAAGGCCGCCAGGCCGGCGCATTCCCGTGCCGACAGCAAACCCGGCAGCACCGCATTGCCGCTCGCATCGAGTTCCCGCCTGACGGCCTCCCAATCCTGCCGTTCAAGCCGCCGCACCTCGTCGATAGCGGTCATGGTCGTCATTGCATCCGTTCCCGGCGCAAAAGATCGCGCTTGCGCTCGGCTCCCCAGCGATAGCCCGTGATCGAGCCATCGCTGCGCACGATCCGGTGGCAGGGCACTACGATGGCCAGCGTATTGGCCGCGCAGGCGCTGGCGACGGCGCGCACTGCCTTGGGCAGGCCCAGGGACTGGGCCAATTGGGTATAGCTGAGCGTCTCGCCCATGGGGATGTTGCATAGCGCGGACCAGACCCGCTGCTGAAATGGCGTTCCGCCGATATCCAGGTCGATGGGCCCGTCGGCCACCCGTTGATCGACGTAACGGATCACACGGTCGAGATCATTGCGAGGGAGCCGCGCAGCTTCTACCAGCTCGCTGCGCGGAAGGGCATCGCGCAGTTGACCGCGCAGGCCCGGGGCATCGTCGCCCAGGAATATCGCGCAAATTCCATGCGTACTGCGCGCAACAAGAATAGCCCCCTGCCCGCAGTCGCCGATGGCATACTGTATGGGGCCGGCCGGACGCGATCCGGGGGCACGAAAATGAAAAGTGAAGTCGGGGGTATTGGTCGTTTCCATGGTCGGCACTCGACGTCATTGTGTAGGAACACCAAGTGTAGGGAAGCCGGGCGCCCGGAACACTCCGCTCCTTGCTCTTGAATTAATGTAACAGACGCGGCCTGCACCGCGACGCCCAAAATATCGATATTTCGCACAGTCAAAGCATTGACGAGATGATCAATACAGACAGCCCTCCACCCCTCGCAGTCCGCCTGGCCAAAGCCGAAAATGAAGTCAAGCGCCGTAGGCTAAGGGACATGAAACTTATGGCGGTGGCGTGCCTGGCTTTCTTCGCCATGGTCTATCTTGTCTCGATATTGCTTCAGGAGCGGTATCCCTGGCTGGAGTATATGGCGGCATTTTCCGAGGCGGCGATGGTGGGGGCGCTGGCCGACTGGTATGCGGTGGTCGTGCTGTTTCGCCATCCGCTGGGCATCAAGCTGCCGCACACCGCCATCATTCCAAAAAACAAGGACCGCATCGCCGACAACCTTGGCGACTTTGTCCAGGGCGAGTTCTTTTCCACCGACCGGATCATTTCCGTCATCAGGAAAATCGACCCCGCCAGCCGGCTGGCCGAGTGGCTGTCAAACAAGGAAAATGCCGAGAAATCCGGCGCCTTGGCCGCCCGGTTCTTCTCGTATGCCTTGACCGCGCTGGATGACCGAAACGTTCAAGCTTACTTGAAAAATGCCGTTTCCGACCAAATAAAACAACTCGATCTCGCCAGCCTGCTGGGAAAAATCCTGGATATCCTGACTCGCAACGGCAAGCATCAGGAACTATTGGATCAATCCATCGATTACCTGGCCCGTTACCTGCAAGACCCCGATGTCAGGGAAAAATTCAACAGCATGGTGGCCAAGGACATGCCGCTGTATTTCAGCAGCCTGAAAGGCTGGGCCGGGACGGCATTGAGCGAGCGCTTCATTACAGCGGCCGCCAAGATACTCGCCGAAATCAATGAAACTCCCGGGCACCCGGCGCGCATCGAGCTCGACATCAAATTGAAACGCCTGACCGAGAAGCTGAAGACGGATCCTGCTTTCCGCTACCAGCTGGGCCAGTTCCAGGATCAGATTGCCAATCATCCCGAATTGTCGGCCTATCTCGACGGCCTTTGGCAAGATTTCCGTGCCTGGATCCAACGCGACCTTGGCAGCAAAGATTCGCAGATCCAGGCAGCCGTCTGCGGGCAAACCTTGCGTTTCGGCGAATCGCTCAAACGCGACGACAACATACGCGCATGGATGAACGAGCAGTTGATCCAATACGCACCCGCGTTCATCGACACCTACCGCCCCAAGCTCGGCCGTTTCATTTCGGACAAGATGAAGGAATGGAAGGACGAGGAAATTGTCGAGAAGCTGGAGCTGAACATCGGACGCGACCTGCAGTTCATCCGGATCAACGGGGCGGTGGTCGGCGGCATCGTCGGCGTGATCATCCATGTCGTGACGGGATGGCTGGTATAAGAGCCACCCCGCCTCAACCACCCAGGCTGGCGCTGTCGATGACGAAACGGTACTTGACATCGCCCTTGAGCATGCGCTCGTAAGCCTGGTTGATCTCGTCCGCGCGGATCATCTCGATGTCCGCAACGATGCCGTGTTCCGAGCGCCGACCGCCACCGCGCCATTTCCCGTATTATTTATAAAACCCGAGCCCGAGACAGCGATCGCCCGCATTAACCCTGCCGGCGGACACTTTGGGGGTTCTCACCTCCCTTTTTGATCATTTCGGAGGCGCTTTTGCTCCGCTCGTTTGAACGCTTGCTCAATCCCTTTCCGCCCGAAGAGACACCGCTTCCGCCCAAGAGCCTGTTTCTCTTCCTGTGGGCCTGCACGCGCGGCTCGCGCCGCTATCTGGCGGCCCTGGCCCTGCTGAGCGCCAGCGTATCGATCTACGAGGCCTGGCTGTTCGCCTTTCTCGGCCAGGTCGTGGAACTGCTGTCGGCCTGGCAGAAGGGCGAACCCGCCGCCGCGCATGAGCGGCTTGTGCTGTGGTCCATCAGCATCGTGCTGGTGGCCAGCATCGTCCTGGTGGCGCTGCGCACCATGATGCAGCACCAGGTGCTGGCCATCAACCTGCCGCTGCGGCTGCGCTGGGATTTCCACCGCCTCATGCTGCGGCAAAGCCTATCGTTCTTTTCCGACGAATTCGCCGGCCGCGTCACCACCAAGGTCATGCAGACTGCGCTGGCCGTGCGCGAGGTGCTGTTCACCTTCATCGAGATCGTACTGGGCATCGGCGTGTACTTCATCACCATCGTGGCGCTGGCGGGCGGGTTCGATGCGCGGCTGATGCTGCCCTTCATCAACTGGATCATCCTGTTCGGACTGGCCATGGTGTACTTCGTGCCGCGCCTGGGCAAAGTGGGACAGGAACAGGCCCATGCCCGGTCCTCTATGACCGGGCGCGTCACCGATGCCTATGCCAACATCACGACCGTCAAGCTGTTCTCGCACACCAAGCGCGAGGCTCACTTCGCCCGCGCGGCCATGGAGGATTTCAAGGACACCGGATTTCGCCAGATGCGCCTGGTCAGCCAGTTCGAGATTGTCAACCAGATGCTGGTGGCCATACTGATCTTTACAGCGGGCGGCTATGCCCTGTGGCTGTGGCATGACGGGCAAGTAGGCACCGGCGCCGTGGCCGCCGTCACGGCCATGGCCTTGCGCGTAAACGGCATGTCGCACTGGATCATGTGGCAAATGACGTCATTGTTCGAGAACATCGGTACTGTGCAGGACGGCATGGCCACGCTCTCGCGCGTGGCCAAGGTGCAGGATATACCGGGCGCCTCCCCGCTGCAGGTCAAATGCGGCAAAGTGGAGTTCGACGATGTCTTCTTCAATTACAACGGCGAACGCCAAGTGCTCGACGGCTTGAGTCTGACGGTGAGCCCCGGCGAGAAGATTGGACTGGTGGGCCGTTCCGGCGCCGGAAAATCCACGCTGATCAGCCTGCTGCTGCGCTTCTACGATCTGGACAGCGGCCGGATACGTATCGATGGACAAGACATTTCCCAGGTGACGCAGGACAGCCTGCGCAGCGCCATCGGCATGGTCACCCAAGATACATCATTGCTGCATCGATCCATACGCGACAACATCGCCTATGGACGTCCCGATGCGAGCGAGGCCGAGATCCAGGAAGCCGCCATCCATGCCCAGGCCGACGACTTCATCCATGAACTGAACGATGCGCATGGACGCAGCGGCTACGACACATTGGTTGGCGAGCGCGGCGTCAAGCTCTCGGGCGGCCAGCGCCAGCGCATTGCCATTGCCCGCGTCATGCTAAAAAATGCGCCTATCCTGCTGCTGGATGAAGCCACCAGCGCCCTGGATTCCGAAGTGGAAGTGGCCATACAGGAAAGCCTGGACGAAATGATGGAAGGCAAGACCGTCATCGCCATCGCCCACCGGCTTTCCACCATTGCCGCCATGGATCGCCTGATCGTCATGGATCAGGGGAAGATCATCGAACAAGGGACCCACGCCGAACTGCTGGCGAAGAACGGCACCTATGCACGGCTCTGGCGACACCAGAGCGGCGGCTTTCTGGCCGACGAGCGAGACGAGATGGCAGACTCGATGCCGTGATTTTCTTGAATCATCCGTGAAGTGCGAGCGGCTCAGGCATCGACAGTCAGCAGCGCATTCTTTGCCTTCTCGCAAAGCGTAAGCAACGACCCACTCAGTTGCTTCTTCGTCGCCGAAATGCTGTCCGAGGTCCTGACGCTGACGTTCAGGACATAAATGGGGCGCCATGGCAGGATGAGCGGCGCAGCAATCGCAACGACTTCCGGTTGCCACGAAGCAGCACAGCAGCCCTTCGTGTTGACGTCACGCATGGCGGCATCTATCTCTTCGCGTAGGCGATGCCAGTCGATCCCGTCCCGCTGCCGAAACTGCGCGAGCAATGTGCTTCGCTCTTTGTCATCTACCACCGCAAGATGGGCTCTGCCAAGCGAGGTGAGCTCCATCGGAACACGCTGCCCGGCTACCACATTACGCAGTGCAACCTTGCGGTTGTAGCGGAATGACTCCAGATAAACCATCTCATCTCGATCAGCGGTTGCCAAGCCCACGTTAATGCGCATTCTTTCGGCCAACTCGCGCATCAACGGAGCAATAGCGCCAAGCACGGGCGAACCCGTGCGCATGGTGTGCGCCAGGCTCAGGACCGGCGCCGCCAGCCGATAGGCACGCCGGGCCCGGTCGTACTCCAGCATCCCGCACTCAACCAGCGTCTGCGTAAGGCGACTGACCGTGGCACGGGAAAGCTGGGCGCGCTCCGCGATCTCTCCATTGCCCAATAGATCCACACCAGGCTGGAATGCACGAAGGATTTCCACCCCCCGAACAAGAGAGCGATTCAGCGTCGGATCCTCATGATGCCGGCGGCGGGAAATGGAGGCTGAAACGGAATTCATGAGGAACTCAAAGAGAAGCCAGGTTGCGCCACAGTCTATCACCATTTCCGCACAATGGAATTATGGGGATGCATGCCGACGCTCTCGGACCTAAACTCGACTGGTCGTCGCAAGGGGCCGGAATTTCAATCGGCGCGAGCCGGCTACGGCGACCCACCACCGACCAACCCGACCCAAAAAAAGACACATGACATGAACACCAGCCTGATAGAACTGAGCATTGCCGACGGCATCGCCACATTGCTGTTCAACCGCCCCGAAAAGCGCAATGCCATGAGCGACGACATGCGTACCGAGTTCATCGCAGCACTTGAACAAGTCAGCGCCGACAAGGCCGTCCGCGCAATGGTGCTGAGCGGCCATGGAAAGAGCTTCTGCGCCGGAGGCGATGTCTCCGGCATGGAGCGGCGCATGAACATGCCGGCAGGCAATGTCGCCTTCAATGGCTGGCACCGCCAGCAGCGCGTGCACTACACACAGTCGCTGCTGCACACCATGCCCAAACCCACCATCGCGGCGGTGAACGGCGCGGCATCGGGCCTGGGCGCCGACACCGCGCTTGCCTGCGACTTCATCATTGCCAGCGAGGCCGCCAGTTTCACATGGTCCTATATCAACCGGGGGCTCGTGCCGGACGGCGGCGGCATGTATTTCCTGCCGCGCCGTGTAGGCTTGGCGAAGGCGAAGGAACTGATCTTCAGCGGCCGAAAAGTGGACGTACAGGAGGCGTTGCGCCTGGGCATCGCCGATCGCCAATCCAGCCCGGAACGGCTGGTGGCCGATGCGCAGGCCTGGGCGGCCGAATTGAGCAAGGGCTCGGCAACGGCGTTGGCGCTGGGTAAAACCATTCTGAACCAAAGCCTCGAACTTTCAGCCGAACACGTCTTCGCTCAAGGCAGCCAGGCACAAGGCATATGCTATACCAGCACCGAGCACCGCGAATCGGTCATGGCGTTCCTGGCCAAAAGCGCCAGCAAAAATGCCGCAACCACAAACAGGGGGTGACGGTCATGAACGCCATTTCCCGCCTGCTCAAGCCGCGCAGCGTAGCGATCATCGGCGCCTCCGCCGATAGCAGGAAGACGGCCGGCCGCCCGGTAGCGTACTTGCGCAAACACGGTTTCGCCGGAGACATCTATCCCGTCAATCCGCGGGTCGACAACATTGATGGCTTGCCTTGCTATCCCGATATCGCGTCGCTGCCGGCGGTGCCGGACGTTGGCATCGTGCTGCTGGGTGCCGACCGCGCCCACTCAGCCGTGGCCGAACTGTCGCGGCTCGGCGCCGCGGCGGCCATCGTCCTGGCTAGCGGCTATAGCGAAACAGGTGAAGAAGGCACAAGCCGTCAAGCTCAACTGATCGAAGCCGCCGGCAATATGCGCATCCTCGGTCCCAACACCATCGGCCTGGTCAACCTGACCGACAACATCGTGCTGTCGGCCAGCGGGGCACTGGAAATGAAGCATTTCCCGGTGGGTTCCATTGGCATAGTGTCGCAAAGCGGAGGCATCCTGGGGTCGTTGCTGTCCAGGGCGGTGCCGCGCGGCATCGGACTGTCCAAGCTGATTTCGACCAGCAATGAGGTTGACCTGGATCTGGCTGACTTCGTTGACTACCTGGCCGAAGACGAAGCCACGCAGATTATCGCCTTGTACGTCGAAAGCGTACGTCATCCGGAAAAGTTCAGGGCCGCGGCGCTAAAAGCCGCAAGCGCAGGCAAGCCGGTGGTCGCATTCAAGGTTGGCCGCTCGGAAGCGGGAGCACAAGCGGCCGTATCGCACACCGGCGCGTTGGCGGGCGCCGACCGTATGTACGATGCCTTGTTCAAGCAAGTTGGTGTCATCCGTGCCCAGACTTTTGGCGATCTGCTCGACATTCCCGCCGCACTGGTAACCGGCCGCAGGCTGCTGGGAAATCGTGTGGCAATCCTGACGTCGACAGGCGGCGCAGGCACGCTGGTGTCCGACAGCCTGGGCGTCTCGGGCTTCGAGACACCGGCGCCCGACGCCGATACGGCAGCAGCACTACGCGCGCTTCAAACCGGTAACCACGCCGCCCTGGATCGCAATCCCATCGACGTGACCCTGGCCGGACTGCAGCCGGATCTGCTGCGTGGTGCCATTCGCGCGCTGCTTGCCAGCCCCAGCTACGATGCCCTCACGATCATCGTCGGCTCGTCCAGCCTGGCGATGCCCGAACTGATGGCCGGCGCGATACAGGATTGCCTTCCCGCAAGCGACAAGCCGGTGATCGCCTATGTCAGTCCGCATGCGCCGGACGTGGCCGCATTGTTGACCCAGCGTGGCGTTCCCGCCTTCTCGGCTGCCGAGAGTTGCACCGTGGCGTTGGCCGGAATGTTGCAGCATGCTCGTTGGCAGGCGCCCGGCAGTTCGGCGCCGGACACATCAATCGACCTGTCCGGCCTGCCGGGCGGGGCGCTGGACGAAGCCCAGGCCAAGAAACTGTTTTCCCGCTTCGGCATTCCCTGCACCGGCGAGAAGGTAGTGACGACCCCCGGTGGCGCCGAGCAGGCTGCACGCGCCTTCAACGGCCCGGTCGCACTCAAGATATTGTCGGCCGACATCCTGCATAAAAGCGATGTGGGCGGCGTTGCCGTCAATCTTGAGGCCGAATACGTCGCTGCGCGGCTGACGCAAATGCAGGCCGAGGTCCAACAACGGGCCGGTATTCTGTCACAGCGATTTCTTGTCCAGGAGATGGTTACCGGCGGCACGGAATTGATTCTCGGAATGCACCGCGACCCCCTCGGGACGGCGATTCTTCTGGGCATGGGCGGCATCACGGCCGAGCTGTTCAAAGATACTACAATGCGCCTCCTGCCGCCCGACGGGCAAGGCCTCAGCAGTGAAGAGGCAGCGGAGATGGTGCGCGAGCTGAAAACCTGGCCCTTGCTCGACGGCTTTCGCGGACGGCCCAAAGCCGACTTGGACGCGCTGGTTTCCGCCATCGTGGCGTTCTCGCAGATGGCCGCAGGACTGGGTGATCGTCTGCTCGAAGCCGAGATCAATCCGCTGTTCGTGATGCCTGAAGGCCAGGGCGTAAAAGCAGCGGACGGCGTCGCCGTGCTTGCCGAGGTATGCGAATGAAAACAGCTTCCAGCCCCACAGCCTGCCGGGTATATGTTTCCTCGACCGAGAGCAGGGAAATACACGCATTCCAGCTGGACCCTGAAACCGGCCGCATGACCTTGATCGAGGCGATCGGGGTCCCGGGTTCCGGGGCGCCCACTCGCGGCAACATCCCCTTGACCCGGAGCCGCGACAACAAGGTACTGTACGCGCAAGTTCGTATCGATCCATTCCCACTATCGGCATTCACCATAGATCCCGGATCAGGCAGGCTGACCCTGCTTGACTCCTGTCTGATGCCGGCGCCGATCGCCTATCTTTCAACCACCCTCAACGGCAAGTTCATGCTCGGCGCCTCATACGATGGAGCACTGCTGACGGTCAATGCCATCGAACCGGATGGACGCCTCGCCCGCCCATGCCGGCAAACCATACCGACATCACCCAAGGCGCACTGCATCATCGAGGCTCCCTTTGGCGGGCTGGTCTATGCCACCACGGTCGACGGTGATGCCATCCTGGCTTATCGGCTTGATCCCGTATCGGGACGGCTCGAACCGACACGCTCTTCGGTCACCTACACGCAGCCGGGCTCCGGCCCTCGCCATCTGGTTTTCCATCCCACGCTGGACAGGCTCTACTGCATCAACGAACATTCGGGAACGCTGACATCCTATAGCGTGGATCGTGCTTCCGGCGCCCTGCAAGCACTGCAGGACGAGTCCCTCATGCCGCCCGATTTCTCGGGCAACGCGTTGGCCGCCGACATCCATCTCACGCCGAACGCTGCGTTTCTTTACGCCAGCATCCGCAAGACCAATTCAATCAAGGTTTTCAAGGTGGACCCCCTGACCGGCATGATATCGAATACGGGTGCTTTCACGGTGGATGCCAACCCGCGCGGCTTTGCGATCGAGCCGAACGGCCGATTCCTTCTTTGCGCGGGACAGGAAACCAAGCGGGTGACCGTCTATGCGATTCGTTCCGATACCGGGGCACTTGATCCGATTGCGCATTATGCAGTGGGAAAGCGGCCAAGCTGGATCGAGATCAGCCCCGTGCCTGAAGGCGTGTGATTCGAAAACCTCAAGCCTGTGGAGAAATCGGAAATTGACGGTGGGCGGCCTGCGTTCCATCATTTTGGCAGCGACAATAAATTCGAAGGAGACACAATGAAAAACTCAGCAACGATACTGCAAATCGTACGCCGCCTGGCCCGGCTTTGCGCCATGTGCGCGGCGGCGCTGGCCATCGTGCCGGCAAACGCCGCCGAGACCTATCCAAGCCACAGCATTCGGATGGTCGTCGCCGGCGCCGCTGGAGGCACCAGCGATATCATTGCCCGCATCCTTGCGGAAAGGGTAAGCGCACTTTTGGGGCAATCGGTCATTGTCGAGAACAAGCCCGGGGCCGGAACCACAATGGCCTCGGAATACGTGGCCAAGGCAACGCCCAACGGCTACACCATCCAGTTTCTTACCGACAGCCACACCATCAATGGCGCACTGCGTGATAACCTGCGCTACGATCCGATCAAGGACTTTTCCGCGGTAACGCTGCTGGCCACCCAGCCCAACCTCATCATGGCGGCAAACCACGTACCCGTCAAAACACTGGGCGAGCTGGTGGATCTGGCTAAAAAAGAGCCCGGCAAGCTCAACTTTGGCTCGCCGGGCGTGGGTTCATCCAGTGCAATGGCCGGCGAACTGTTCAAAGCCGTGACAGGCGCCGACCTGCTGCACATTCCCTACCTTGGCGGCACCCCGGCGGTCAACGACGCATTGGGCGGCAGAATCGACGTGTTGTTCCTGCCCGTGCTCAATATGTCCCAATACGCCAAGAGCGGGCGCCTTAAAGCGCTGGCCATTACCAGCGATCAACGATCCGACCTCGTTCCCGATGTGCCGACCAACGCCGAGGCGGGTGTTCCGGGCGTCGAAGCCGGCGCCTGGTACGGCATCGCCGCTCCGAAGGGCACTCCCGAACCGGTCATTCAAACCTTGAACCGCGCGTTCGTGGATGCCCTGAAAGCTCCCGATGTGCGCGAGAAACTGACGGCCACTGGCTCGACACTCATTGGCAGCACACCTGCCGAGTTTGCACAGTACATGGCCGATAGCGTCGCACATTGGAAGAAGCTGGTAGCGCAGAAGCCCGAGCTGGCAATCAAGTAAGGCATCCGGCCCGGATACCAAGCGTAAGGAACTTGTTTTTATGAGTCACGGAATTACCCTGGCATCGTTCGCATCGGACTTGCGCTGGGAGGATGTGCCTGCTTCCCTTCAAGCCAAGCTGCTCGACCATGTGGTCGATACCATCGGCGTGATGTTCGCCGGCCTGGACATGCCTTCCTGCGAAAGCGCAAGGCTGGCGGCAGCGGAGTGGGGCGATGCCGACCATGCGACGCTGGTCGGCCTGGACACACGGGCACCCGCTTCCAGCGCGGCGTTCGTGAACGCCCTTCACGGCCGCATACACACCTACGACGACACGTATGAGCCCGGAACGCTGCACCCCGGGAGCCCCGTTATTGCAACGTGCCTGGCAATGGCCGAGCGACTCGGCGCCGACGGGCGGTGCTTCCTCGGCAGCGCAATCGCGGGCTACGAAGTTGCGGCACGGGTTGCGGCAGCGGTGAGCCCTGGCCACTATGCCTACGGATTCCACAATACCGGGACCTGCTCGGTGTTCGGTACGACTGCGGCCGCGGCGAAGCTGCTTGGCCTCGATAAAAAGAAGTTCGCGGAAACCCTGGGCCTGGCCGGCGCCGCCGCGGCGGGACTCAGGCAACATCAGATAGACGGCTCCATGTTCGACTCGGCACTGCATGGCGCTCGTGCAGCGCAATCGGGCGTGATGCTGGCGCAAATGGGCGCACACGGCGCCGGAGGCCCTCCCGGGATTCTCGATGGCCCGATGGGGTTCTGCAAAGTGATGGGGCCGTCCGGCGACCCCGCGCGGCTGGATGCCGGGTTGGGAAGCCGCTACGAGTTTTCCCAGATGACGATCAAACCCTATCCCACCTGCCGCTTCGCTCATGGACCAACGGCTGCGGCCCTGGACCTGCGGCAGGCGCATGATATCAAGGCAGAGCAGATTGCCTCAGTGGAAATAGCGGCTTTCCGGCAGTCGATCGAGGTTTGCGACCGACCTGCCCTGAACTCGGCCCTCGACGCGACGTTCAGCCATCAGTACTCCGTCACCCTGGCCCTCGTCCACGGTGCCGTATCGCTGGACATGATTCGTCATCCGGAAACCGCCGGCGCATTGGCGCACGATCTGCTTCAGCGAGTCAAGGTCGTACATGATGCAGAGCTGGAGCAGGACTTCCCCCGTTGCTGGCCTCATCGCGTGTCCATCGTGATGCGCGACGGCCGCCGGTACGCCACACGGATAGACTATCCGCCGGGCAGGACCTCGCCCATCTCCGCTAGTGTGGTGGACGCCAAGTTCATTCAGAACTCGGCGCCCTATCTGGGCGACGACGGTGCCATTCAGGCGCTGGAAGCCCTGCGTTCGATCGCTGCAGCGTCGGACATCCGTCCGGTGGCGCGGCTGTTGTCCACCCGCCAGACGAGCTAGTTCCCACGCAAGCGGCTAGCCGCCCGGCCTGGCATCACCCAGCCGTCGCGGTTTGCGACACGTCGTGGGAAATCCTGTCTTGCAGCCACTCACAAAACATACGTGCCGCACGGGTTTGGCGGTTGGGCATCGGTATGATCAGATAGTGCGCGGTACCCCGCGGTATCGCATGCCCGAAAGGGCGCAGCAACGTGCCGCGTTCAAGCTCCCGGCTAAGATGAGGCAGTTGTCCGATAGCGATGCCCAAACCATCTATTGCGGCTTGCCACGTCAGCAGGGACACACCGAAGGTCATTCTTTCGGTATCGGCCGCCGCAGGGGCGAATCCGGTCGCCGCCAGCCAGTCATCCCAGTCCCGGCGGCGGGCCCGGGACACCAGAAGACGGTGCCTGAGCAAGGCTGTGGAAGTATCAAGATCGGCGCCGTAGCGCTCGAGATACTCCGGCGAGCAGACGGGCTCTATTTCGTCCTTGAACAAAAGCGTCGCGTTCGCCTTGGACCATTGCCTGCCGCTCTGAACCAGGCTCACGTCGACTGGGTCGCGGTCGAAATCGGAGTCGACGTCGGGCAATACGTTAACGACGTGTATGTTTATCTTTGGAAATTGCTGCTCGAAATCGGCCAGGTTGGGAATCAGCCACTTAGCCGCGAAGCTGGTGGGCGTACGAACCCTGACGCTGCTCTCGCACTTGTCAAGCGACTCGCTGGCCCGCGCGAGCTCTTCAAAGGCCGGAATCACCTGTTCCGCATAAGTTGCTCCCAGGCGCGTCAGCGTCATGCCCCGCTTGTCGCGTCGAAAGAGCTTTTTCTCCAGGTATGACTCCAGGACGGCGATCTGGCGGCTGACCGCCGATTCCGTCACATGAAGCTCTTGCGCGGCGGACTTCAGGCTGTGCGTTCGGGCTACGACCTCAAACGCCCGCAACGGATTAAGGGGAGGGATGCGTCGGCTCATCCTGTATTGCCTTGATAAGCGGGCCCGGAACCGGGCCGCGCCCCATCAGCCCACCAGGATGGTGAAAGATCAAAAGCAGCCCGGGCGTGTCAATCGATCTTGAGTTCCGGCAATTTCTCTATGACTTTCTGCCAGCGGGCAAGATCGTTCTTCATGATAGAAGAGAACTGGTCAGGTGTCGACGCTTCCGGTCCAATTCCCGCTGCAACCAGTTTCTGGCGGATTTCGGGCAGCTTGAGCGCATCGTTTATATGTTTATTCAGCGTCGCGATGATGTCCGGCGATGTGCCGGCCGGCACCAACACCCCATACCACGTGTCGGTATTCCAGTCGGGGAAGCCCGACTCCGCCATGGTCGGCACATCCGGAAATCTCGGTAGACGCGCCGGGCTGGTGACCGCCAGAGGCCGGAGCTTGCCCGCATCGATATGCGGGGCGAGCGCCACGACACCGAGAAACAGCGAATCGACCTCCTTGCCTATCACCGCCATAACGGCGGGAACGCCGCCCCTATAAGGCACGCCCAATATGTCGATACCGGTTTCGTCCTTGAGCATTTCGGGTTCCAGTTGCGAAAGCGTACCGAGCCCCGACGAGCCATAGGTCAGCTTGCCCGGATCTTTCTTCGCCGCGGCAATCAGGTCGGCCACCGACTTGATGCTGGAATCCGCATTCACCACCAGCAAGTCAGGGGTGGAGCCAACCAGCGACACCGCGGCAAAATCGCCGATGGCATCGTATCGCATGGTCCTGCGCACCGCCGCGTTGACGATGTGGCTGCTGGTTGCCATCAGGATGGTGTAGCCGTCCGGCTGCGACCGGGCAAGGGTTTCGGAACCAAGCATCGTTCCCGCCCCGGCCACGTTCTCGGTCACCACCGACTGCCCCAGCTTCTCCGACAAATATTGGCCCAGTATGCGGCCCGCCGAATCCACACCGCCGCCCGGCGCGGCCGGGATAATCATGCGAATCGATTTAGAGGGATAGCCTTGAGCCACTGCAAGGCTACTGCCCAGGCAAGCCAGCAGCAAAAGGAAGGAGCGCAATACGTTCATGATATCTCCGTGATTCTATCGTTTGCAAGGCTGTGCGCCTGGCGGTTTTATTGACACTGAATGAAAAACCCATCCGACTAGGCCGGCCGTCCATCCGGGCGACCCACCTTGGATAGCCTTCCAAGAATCGGCTCCCATGACGCCAGCGTCTCAAGCTGCTCGGCCTGCTCGATCAGGCTGCTTGCCTCTTCGGCGGTCAAGCCGCCGGTCAGCAAACAATCCATGACCTTGCTGTGGCGCTGCGCACGGCTCATCGGACGCTCCGGGCAGCCGGGAAAACGATCGCAGCGATGCACCAGCTCGGTGCCATCCGACAGCTTCACGGTGACCCGCGTCCACATGGCATCGAGCGTCTGAGGAATATCATGGTTGTGGACCAGCCGGACACGCGGCAACAGCCGTTGAACCGGCTCGCTGAACGCCGCCTCATCATCGAAGCTGGAAATAATCACCTCGCCCTGGCTCAGCCCCACCGCTGCCGCATATTCGTAGCTGAACTTCCCATCCAGGCCCGAAGCCGGCTGGGGCCGCGAAAGCGTAGTCCGGTACACCGGCGGCTCGACGACCACTTCCGTCACGGCCTCGATGCGGAATCTGGCCTCACGGCGCAGCTCTTGGCAAGCCTCGATGACCCATTGCATGTAGATCTCGGCCGGATATCGCTTGATCGTGAATCCCGGCGAAACAATTGCATACTGGTCCAAATCGCCAAGGACCTCGGAAGGACGAAACCGTTCGTCGAAGAACGTCTCGAAGTGCCCTCCGGGCATTTCCAGAATTCGCTTGTTCCCCGACATTCCTCGGGCCGCCAGCAACGCCGACTCAACCCCAGAGCGCGCAGCATTGCCCGGATGCGTGGGCTTGGCCATGCTGCCATTGTTGGCAAACAAGCCGCCGGTGCGTGACGCGGCCAGCCCGATCGCCGCCGCAACTTGGTCCGCCGACAGTCCCAGTATGACCGAGCAGGCCGCTACCGCCCCAAGCGGGCCGACGACACCTGGCGGGTGAAAGCCGCGAAAAGCGCAATCCCGGGCCGCCGTGCGCACCCGTTGCTGCACTTGCCAGCCGACCACGAATGCCAATATGCCTCGTTCCGGCGCCACGGCATGACGTTCGGAAAGCGCAAGCATCCCGGGAAGAATCGACGAGGTCCCGTGGGCCGGCGGCATGCCCTGTACTTCAAAATCGAGCGCGTGCAAGGCAATGCCATTCAAGAGGGCTGCCGTCATGGGGCTGCCCGGAACCGCTGTGCCTATCACCGTGCAAGAGCCGGAAGGCTCGTCGCCCAAGGCCGCGCGAGCGATGCGGGACGCCGGTTCACGGCTTCCCGCAGCCAGGCATCCCAGTCCATCCAGCATTGCCACCTTGGCCGCCTCGACCGCGGCCGCCGGCAGCGCGTTGAAATTCGCAGCGGCGATGTACTCAGCCAGGCCCCGGGTAATGGGCAAATCGTGATCGTGTGGCATGGCTCAGTCGCTTACCAGTTGCTCGAATACGTTGGCGCAATCATCACTGCCGGCGATGTTCCAGACCTGATCGAATACGCGAGCCGTCGCTGCCCCAAGAACCGGCGCCACCAACTGCTCGAATTTGACGTTGATGTCTTCGCGGTTCATCGGGTTCCGATACGTACCTTTTGGATCGCGCGCATGCACCTCGCGTGTTCGGCCATCGGCCAGCTTCACCGTTGCGCGGATCTGGATCGTGCCAGGCCACTCGGCCTCGATTTGCTCATCGACCACGACGGTGATCTTCTGCATCAGATCGCGCACGGCCGGGCTGGCCAGCATCTGGTCGGTGTACGAGGCAAGCGTCACCTCGCCGTTCAACAGGGCGACCGCGACGACATAGGGCAAGCTATGGTCGGCGGTCTCACGAGTCGTTGGGGCCCACTTGGCCGGCTCACTGCCGGACTCATGCCGCAGGAAACGCGAGGTATGCAGGACAACTTCGCGAATCTGACCGATATCCAGTCCCTCGCGCAGATCCAGGGCCGCCCAGATACCGATCTGGCAATTGGCCGTCGCCGGAAAATACTTCAGGCCCGAACGCAAGACCGCCCACTCACCAAACGGCTCCAGGTTCATCGGGCCGGCCTGCCCTTCCATGATCTCAATGAATCCATGCCGGCCTTCAAAGGGGTCGGAGGGGCCAGTCAGCCCCTGTTCGGCAAGCTGGCAGGCGAAGACGGCCTGCCGTGCGCTGGCGGCCGTGGCCACGCCCTTGTAGTGAGAAAGCTCACCGGCGCGACTCGCCCTGAGCGGCAATCCATTGGTTGCAGCCAGTGACACCGCCGTGCGTGTCTGATCGCGATCATAGCCAAGCATGTGCGCAATGCCGGCAGCCGTGGCGATCGCCACGGCAAAGCCCTGATCGATCGACAAGTAGTCGACCAGCGCCCCATGGTCCTTGCGATAGGACCTATGGCGCAGGGAAATGCGGTGAAAAACCTCATACGAAACGGCAATGCCGCTCAGCAGCGTAAGCCCAGGCAACTTGCGGGAACCGGCTACGGCGATGAGCGCTCCGAGGATGTCGCTGGGGTGTCCGCCGGTGAAGGTATCGTTATAGTCGAGATAGCGGATCATCGACGTGTTCCAGAACGCGGCCATGTCCAGCGTGACGACGGCGGAACTGCCGATGACCGTACCCCCTGCAGCGCGCGGCAGGTCGGCGATTGCCGCCGCAGCCACGGCGCCAGGGCAGTCCCTCGCCGCCATCGCGCAAGCGATGGTGTCGGCGAGAATGCCGGTCACGTGTTCGATTACCTTGCCCGGAACGTCGCGTGGCCGCACGCTGGCGGCGAAGTCCGTGATCTGCTCAAGTGCCTTGTCCATAATGCCTCTCAAATTCCTTCTATCCATGAATCGTCTTTCGTGAATGCTTGTGGCGCACAGGCTAACTGAAGACGGTCCGCGGCGCATACACCCATACCGTGAAGAATGGAGCCGGGCCGATTTCCCGTCAACTGGATATTTCCGAAGAATGGAATTTATGGACGCTAGAAGACGGCACGCCGCGCTCGTGCTTCCGGCAATTAACCCGGGAGTGACGTGCGTGGACGATAGTCTAAAGACGCTGCCCGTTCAGCGACTCGAATACACATTGGGTAGCTCTGTTTGCGCTTATGGGGCTAAGAAAGATACGTCAGGCAGATGTGGCAGGCAAGGCGTTGTATCCTATGGATGTCCGCAGGAACTTTAGCGCCCGAAGGGGCGTGTATCCAAGTCAAGCAAGAAAGGCTCCAGGAAATGAACAACAAACGATTATTGAATACGGTGGAAAGCCTGACACGCCTGATGGAGGGCCGCGCCCCAGGGGACGATGGCGTCCTGGATCAAGCTCGCGAAGTGATGAGCGGCCTGGTCGCTCAGGACGACTGGCTGGCTGACGCCTTTGCAGAACCGCATCCGGAGTTCTATAGGCAATACCTGCTGTACGGCGATCCGCTGGACCGATTTTCGCTCGTCAGCTTCGTCTGGGGACCGGGTCAGAAAACGCCCATTCATGATCACACCGTATGGGGCGTCATTGCGATGCTGCGCGGCGCCGAACTGGAGCAGCATTATCGCCGCAGCAGTGGCGGCATGATGGCTGTCGGCCCCGAGGCTCGCCTGAACGAAGGCGAAGTCTCTTGTGTATCGCCTACTATTGGCGATATCCACCGGGTCAGCAATGCTTACGCCGATAAGGTTTCCATAAGCATCCATCTATATGGCGGCAATATCGGACGCATACATCGTTCGGTGTACGACCCGCAAAGCGCCGAACCCAAGGGATTTGTCTCGGGCTATTCAAACGCGCTGACACCTAACTTGTGGGCTGGCTGACGGCAAGCGGCAATGGCATTCGCAGATTCGCGGCTATCTACTCTTGCCTACTCAGTTTTCGTCCGCCATATTCGGCCAGACTGATTCCGGCCAGAATCGCCATCAGCGCTACCGCGTGATAAAGGTGAAATTCCTCTCCGAGGATGGTCACCGCCAACAAGGCTCCCCAGACGGGCAGCAAGTTGATGAATAGGCCGGCTCTGTTCGCGCCGATGAGCTCCACTGCCCGAATGTAGAAGACTTGGCCTATAAGAGATGGAAAGATAACGACATAGGCGATCACCGCCCAGCCCCGTGCATCCGGCAGAATGGTCTCTCCCTGGGCCGCTTCGAAAGCCAGCATGGGAAGGGACACCATAGTGGCTCCCACGCACAAGATGAATATCAAGCTTGTCCAGTGCATCTGAGGCTTGCTGCGTAGTGCGGCGGTATAGATACCGTAAGCCATGACGGCGACCAGCATTAGCGCATCGCCGAAATTGATGTCAAGACCAATCAGATTGGCCAGTTCGCCACGCATTGCGATGACGACCACACCTATGAAAGAGAATACAAAGCCGGCGGCCTGCTCCACACTTATACGGCTGGAAAATAAAACAAAGCTCGCCGCAAATACGAATAGCGGCATGCCCCCTTGCAAGATGCTGGTGTTGATTGCGGTGGTGTAGACCAGCGCGTAATAAAGCGCCACGCTAAAGACGGTGAAGCCCAGCGCTCCCAGCAACAGCAAGTAGCACAGTCGTGGCCGGATCGCCTGCCAATCAGCCGCGATCTGTCCTCTCTTCAGCAAATACAGCACCACCATCACACTGGCCCAGCGGGCGGTAACAAGGACCATCGGCGAAGCGTGACCGACCGCCAGCTTGCCCGCAATCGAGTTACCCGCCCAGAAAAGTGTTGTCAGTGCCAGAAGGACGTAGGCTTTATAGATGGCAAATTCTCCGCATCGGAGCCTGGATACACCACCCAAGCCCCACCCCGAATCAAGCCGACAATATACCGCGTCACGCCGGCGCAGGCCTTGCTTCCCTTACCTGCCCCCCGACGGATTGGCGGGCTTGCAGAACGCGGTCCGCCATTTCGACGAAGCCGGCGCCATGGCCAGCGTCGCATACCCAACGGGGGGGATGGGCCAAGCTGTTCAGATGAGGTTTTATGTTCGCCACGCCCACGCTTAATGCGTAGGCTTGAAAAAGCGATTCATCGTTGGGCGCGTCGCCAATGAACAATACCCGCCGCGACTGTCCCTCAGGATCAATATCCAGGTCGCCGGCGAGCAATTCAGTTGCCATGGTGGCCTTGTCGTAGTCGCCAAACCAGGCATTGACGTGTATGGAACTGGCGCGCGCGCGGGCGCCGGCGTCCTCGAATATCTTGATGATGGTGGCAATGCTGGAGGCGGGCAGCGGACCCACATCCTGCGAGTGGTCAATGGCCACATCGGCAAGCCGGTATGCCTGGTCGGCTGCCATGCGCGCCTCGGGCACCGCGGCCAGCGCCCGCCGCGCAATGTCCAACAGCCGTTGCTGGTCGGCCCGCAGTTGTTCGAGCGGCCGTACGAAGCGCTGTCCGAGACCGCCGTTGGGCTGCATCTGAAATCTGAATGCGCCGCTTTCTCCGATAACGGCGGCCACCGGCCATGCACGCACGATGTGGTCGCACCAGCCCGCACAGCCCCCCGTAACCGGGATCACCCGCAGCCCTCCGCGCGCCAATCGTTCCATGGCGTCAAGCGTCGAGGCCGGCAACTTGCCGCCCCGGGTCAGGGTATCGTCCACGTCCGTCAAAATAACGTCGACCTGGGCGAGCAATTGCAGATCCGCATCGGCGAAACGGGTCATTTTTCCTCCTGGGAATGGGGCGAAACGGGATCGGGCGTATCGGTGTTCGAGGCGACATAACAGGCGACGCCGGCCTCACGCAATGCATGCGCCAAGGGATCGGGGGGCGCCCGGTCGGTGATCACCCCGCTTAACGCATCCAGGGGTGCCACGACCTCGAGCACATGCAAATCGAATTTCGTATGGTCCACCAGCAGATAAATGTGTTCGCAGCGTTCGATCATGGTTCTCTTGACCCATGCCGCCTGGCGGTTCACATCCATGACACCGCCGGCCCCCAGCCCGCTGGCGCCGATAAAGGCAATATTGGCGTGAAAACGCCCCAGGAACTCGGTGGTGTCCTGCCCGAATACGCCCCCCTCGTGCCCATTGAATTCGCCCGGACAGACGATGGCCGCGCACCGGGATGGCGTCAGCGCCGAAGCCACCGGGTAGCTGTTCGTGATCACCGTCAATGTTTCGGTGCCGCGCGCCAGTTGCCAGGCCAGCTGCGTGGTGGTCGAACCGGCGTCCATCATCAGCACCTGGCCGCTGGACACGAACGAGGCGGCCAGCGTTGCGATGCGGGAACGCTCGTCCACAGTCGACTGTTCGCGCTCGAATATCGACGGCTGCGCCCCCATAGGCTGGGCAACCACCCCGCCGTGCGCACGATTGACCAGGCCGCGCCTGCTCAAGGCATCGAGATCGCGCCGTATGGTCTCGGTCGTAACCTTGAAACGCTCGGCCAGCAGCGCGATGCGGATATGAGGCGTGTGGCGCAGCGCCTCGAGGATCCGGGCTTGTCGTTCTTCCTTGCGTGGTTTACGGATCATGACGTAAGAGGCCTGATAGAAGTGGGCTGCCCTGCCGCGTCGCTTTTATTTGCAACTGCAGAAGAGACGCCTGCCAGATCAAAACTGTGATGATAGCAACATTTTTTGCCCAGAATTATTGTAAAAAACAACTTTTATGAGTAATCTACGTTGGCAGACAACAACATTTCTGTTGATTGGACGTAAAAATCAGAAAGAGAGAGAGGAGCATGAAAATATCTTCCATCGGTATGACCCAACCCATCCGGCGGCTTGCCTGCGCCGCAGCGTTTGCCGCCATGATGCTACCCGCCACAAGCGCCGTAGCCGCTGAATGCAGCAATCGCGGCGCGCTTGCCAACATTTATTGCGACGAAAACGGCGACCTCGTCGCCGACACCCCCACTGATCCGAAAAAGCTGTTGAATCCCGATACGCTGGTATTCGCTTACACCCCGGTCGAAGATCCCGCCATCTACGCCGACATCTGGAAGCCCTTTATCGAGCATCTCAAAAAGGTGACGGGCAAAGACGTACGTTTCTTCGCTGTTCAGTCCAATGCCGCCGAAATCGAAGCCATGCGCAGCAATCGGCTCCATATTGCGGGCTACTCCACAGGCCCGACCCCGTTTGCCGTCAATCTGGCAGGCGCAGTACCGTTTGCCCTCATGGGTTCGGAAACCGGCAACTTCGGATATACCCTGCAGGTCTATACGCGCAAAGACAGCGGCATCAACACCATGGCCGACCTGAAAGGCAAGCGCGTCGCCCACACATCGCCAACGTCCAATTCCGGCAACCTGGCTCCGCGCGCGCTATTCCCCAAGCAGGGAATCACGCCTGAGAAAGACTATAAGGTCGTGTATTCGGGCTCGCATGACCAGTCCATGCTGGGCGTGGTCGCCGGCGATTACGATGCCGCGCCGGTGGCATCGGAAGTCGTCGAGCGCATGGCCGAGCGCAAACTGTACAACCCCGACGAAGTCAAGATCATCTACGAGTCCAAGCGCTTTCCGACCACGTCGTACACGTACGCCCATAATCTTGATCCCAAACTGGTCGAGAAAATCAAAGAGGCTTTCTTCAGCTTCGACATGAAGGGAACGGCCCTGGGTGAAGAGTTTTCGGGCGTGACCAAGTTCGTTCCGATTACCTATAAGGAAGACTGGTCGGTCATCCGAGACATTCAGGAAGCCAACGGCGTTACCTACACGACCGAAAACCTGAAATAGCCACCGCCGGCATCGCCGCCCGGCATGCCTCCGTTCACGGGCGGCATGCCGGCAAACGCCGCAAGAAACACAAAAGAGCCACCTATGCTTCGTATCACCCGCCTGGTCAAACGCTACGGCAATGGGAATCCCGTCCTGCAAGGCCTCGATCTCGAGGTCCCCGACGAGTCGATCGTATCCATCATCGGCGCATCCGGAGCAGGAAAAAGCACGCTGCTGCGCTGTATCAACCGCCTGGTCGAACCCACATCGGGCAGCATCGAACTGAACGGCGTCGAATTGACGTCCCTCAAGCCCGAAGGGCTGCGCCGTTCACGCCGGCATATCGGCATGATCTTTCAAGGCTTCAACCTGGTCGACCGCCTGACCGTCATGGAAAACGTGCAATGTGGCCGCCTGGGCTACATCCCTTACTGGCGAGCCGCCATGAGGCGCTATCCGGCCCAGGACATCGAACGCGCGTTTCATTTGATGGAGCGCGTCGGCATCGCACACTATGCCAACAAGCGGGCGGATGAGCTGTCCGGAGGCGAGCGCCAGCGCGTCGGCGTCGTGCGCGCGCTCATGCAAGAGCCGCAGATTCTGCTGGCCGACGAACCAACCGCCTCGCTCGACCCGGTGACATCGCGCCAGATCATGGAGCTGCTTCAAAAGCTGGCCGACGAGTTCAAGCTGCCGGTGCTGATCAACATCCACAACGTCGCCGAAGCCAAGGAATTTACACGCCGCATCGTAGGCATGCGCTTCGGTCGCCTGATTTTCGATGGCACGCCCGACGAGCTCGATGCGGATGCCATGCACCGCGTATATAGCGGCACGGCAGCCGACAAAGGGGCTAATGCCCCTCTGGAAGCACTGGAGACCGTCGCTCCATGACCCCTCAGCCATCCTCATTGCCGAGGGCCTGGCGCAAGCCGCCCTTCATCGCCAACCCGCTGCTGCGCTGGGGACTGGTCGCAGCGACGATTATCTATCTGGTCTGGGTCGCCTACACGCTGCCCTTCAACTGGGAACGCATCAGCGAAGGCATGACACGGGCCGCCCGCATTTTCTCCGGCGCCATTCCTCCCAGCTTTGCCCGCCATGAATTATTGATCGACGGCTTCCTGGAAAGCATGCAGATTGCGATCCTGTCGACACTGCTGGGCGTGGGGCTCAGCATTCCCATCGCGTTCATGGCGGCACGCAATATCGCCGCCAAGCCGATTTATCTGTTGGGGCGCACCCTGATCATCCTGGCGCGCAGCTTCCATCCCGTGATTGTCGCCATCATATTCGTCAAGGCGGTGGGCTTTGGCCCGGTCGCCGGCATCCTGACCCTGACCATTTATTCGATCGGATTCGTGGCAAAAATGCTTGCCGAGCGCATCGAGGAAATTGACTGGGGCCAGGTCGAGGCCTTGCGCAGCACTGGCACACGCTTCTTCACCGTGCTGCAATTCGCGGTCTTGCCGCAGATCATGCCGCGCCAGATCGGCCTGGCGATGTATCAGCTGGACAGCAATCTGCGCGCATCGGCGGTAGTCGGCATTGTGGGCGCCGGCGGAATCGGTTCAACGCTCATGAATGCCTTTGGCCGCTATGACTATGATTTCGCCCTGGCCATTACCATGATCATCATCGCTGCCATTTTAATTAGCGAAGCCGTCAGCGGCCGCATACGGAGGGCCATCTGGTGACTCAGTCCATTGCCGACCGGGCCTGGGCCCGCTATACGGGGCGCGAGCGCTGGACGCGCCTGGGAATTTTTGCCGTCATGGCGCTGGTTACCAGTTGGTCCCTGGCATCCATCAATATCATCTGGCCCTGGGTGTGGGATGCCCCCGCCCAGATCAGCGATCTGGCGGGCCGCATGATACCGCCCGATTTCTCCAGCATTCGCGCAATCATGTGGGCGCTGATCGAAACCCTGAACATTGCCACCATCGCAACGTTCATTTCGATTTTCGTCTCGCTGCCGGTGGCCTATATCTCGGCGCAAAATACCACGCCGAACCAGGCGACCTTATGGCTGGGCCGCTTCATACTGGTATCGAGCCGCTCGGTCAACACGCTGATCTGGGCTCTCTTGTTTGTGGCCATTTTCGGCCCGGGCGTGCTGGCAGGCATCATTGCCATCATGTTCCGGTCACTGGGTTTCCTGGGCAAACTGCTGGGCGAGGCGATCGAAGAAATCGACCGCCGGCCGGTGGAAGCACTGGAAGCCACCGGCGCCTCGCGCGCCAAGGTCATTCTATATGCCATCGTCCCGCAGGTTGTACCCACCTTTTTCGCAGTCAGCATATTGCGCTGGGACATCAATCTGCGCGAATCGACCGTACTGGGCCTGGTGGGCGCCGGCGGCATCGGCGTCATCCTGCAAGGCTCCATTGATACGCTGGACTGGCGCACGGTAGCCACCATTTTACTGGCCATCATCGGATTGGTAGTCGCGGGCGAAGCCATTGCCGCATGGCTGCGCAAAAAGGTAATTTAATAGGCCAGACGCGTCACCCTGCCAGCAAGCCTTCGTTTTCAATAAAGGCGATGATCTCATCGAGACCATCGCCCGTCTTTATCGTTCCCATTACAAAGGGCCGGTTGCCACGCATGCGCTTGGTATCTTCCTTCATGATCGGCAACGAGGCTCCAACGTAGGGCGCGAGATCGGTCTTGTTGATGATGAGCAGATCCGATTTTGTGATTCCCGGCCCACCCTTGCGTGGTATTTTTTCGCCGCCCGCGACATCAATGACGTAAAGCGTCAGATCGGCCAGTTCCGGGCTGAACGTGGCAGCCAGGTTATCCCCGCCGGACTCAACGAATACCACGTCGGCATTCGGGAATTGGCCCATCATGCGGTCTATGGCCTCCAGATTGATAGAGGCGTCCTCACGAATGGCCGTATGCGGACACCCGCCTGTTTCCACACCCATGATACGCTCGGGCGGCAAGGCGCCGGATATCGTCAACAATCGCTGGTCTTCCTTGGTATAGATGTCGTTGGTAATGACGACAAGGTCATACTTCTCTGCCATTCTTTTGCACAGCATCTCCAGCAAGGTGGTCTTGCCCGAGCCGACCGGGCCGCCGACTCCCACGCGGAGCACCGGCAAGGTCTTATGACGTCCAGGCGGCGGAGTGCTTGCATGTGTATGTTGGTGTGCGGACATAGGCTTGCCTTCAAGAGCGGAATAAACGGGAATACTGCGTCTCGTGCCGAGACGATAGAATGGCCAGCTGTGGGGCCAGCGTGTGGATTCTGGGAGGATAGGCGGCCGCTCTTTCAACGGCGCCGTCGCACACCGCAGGTATGGAATGACGCAACTGATCCACAATGCGTTGTCCGGCCATTTGGCCCAGGGGCACCGCTTTGAGCGCCGCCATCATCTGGTTCTCAAGCCAGGTAAACAGATACGCCGCCAAGCCGTCGCGCCTGGCCAGGCCCAGCGCCCACGCCGCGTACGCGTGTGCCGTGGGAAGCGCAACATTGGCCAGACCGAGCAAGCGTTCACGCGCGCCTGTCTCGCCCCACGCCAATTCGGTAGCCAGCTTCACAAGCGACCAGCCCATCTGCTCGGTTTCCTGGCGTAATTCACGGGTTTCGCGCGTAGCCATAAACCATTGGTTCCAGTGAGACACGCCCGCCCAGTCGCCGGCGTGCCAGCTGTCGAACAGCAGCAGCCACACAGGAGCCTCGCAAGGCATCAGCACGCATTCCAGCTGCTGCCGGATCCAGCGGAGCGCGCTCGTCTCGTCCGCAACGAGCCCCAGGTCTATGGCTGCCTCCAGGCCTTGTGAATAGCTGTAGCCGCCTATGGGCAGGGAAGGCGACGACAGTTGCAGCACTGCGGCGAGCTGGCTGGTTTCCATGATTACCGCATTCAATGAGGATGTGCATGGTCATGGGCCGCAAAGGCGGCATGGGCCAGGGCCTGATCTTCAGCGAACGTCTCGTCGTGGCCATGCTTATGTCCGCCGCCGTAAGCGCCGGATTCCGGCTCGAACCTCATGTCCGCCCGCTCTATCGTAAGCCCACCCAGACGCCCAAGCATGTCCAGCAATACAGCGTCGTATTCGAGCTTCAGCTCATGCGGGCAGATCTCCACCAGGACGTGGCGGTTTCCCAGATGGTAGGCCGCACGCGTCAGGGCCAAAGGCGTTTCCGCCGTAACGCGCAATACGGACTCGGCGGCGGCATGCACGACAATAAGCTGTCCGTCGCCGGCGACGAGAACATCGCCGTGATGCAATATGGTTCCCTGATTCAAGACCAGGGCGACCTCCTCGCCGTTGTCCAACCTGAGCTTCTGCCGGCTGCGGCGGCGGTACTCGAAGGTCAGCTCCGCCTTGGGGGCACTGCGGATCAAGGCTTGAGCGACAGAGGTGCCTTGCAGGCGCTTGTTGACGGTGCGCATGATCAGAACAGGAAGTAACGTTGCGCCATGGGCAGCTTGCTGGCTGCCTGGCAGGTAAGCAACTGGCCGTCGGCCATGACCTGGTAGGTTTGCGGGTCGACGGTAATATGCGGCAACCAGCTGTTGTGCACCATATCGGCCTTGCCGATATTCCTGCAGCCATGCACCGCCTCCAGGGTCTTGGTCAGGCCAAGTGCATGCAGCTCGGGATTTTCCATGCCGGCTTGCGACACAAAGGTGAGCGAGGTTTTAAGAGCCTTGCCAAAGCTGCCGAACATGGGCCGAAAGCATACGGGCTGGGGGGTGGAGATCGAAGCGCCCGGATCGCCCATGCTGGCCGCTGCGATCATTCCGCCTTTGATGACCATGCTGGCCTTCACGCCGAAGAAGGCCGGGCGCCACAGCACGATGTCGGCCAGCTTGCCCTGTTCAATGGATCCCACCTTGTGCGCTATGCCGTGGGCGATGGCGGGATTGATGGTGTATTTCGCAATATAGCGTTTGATACGCTGGTTATCGGCGCGTGCGCTGTCGCCTTCCAGCGCCCCCCGCTGCGTCTTCATCTTGTCTGCGGTCTGCCATGTGCGCAGCACCACTTCGCCCACGCGCCCCATGGCCTGGGAATCCGAGCTCATGATGGAGAATGCGCCCATGTCATGCAGGATGTCTTCGGCGGCGATCGTTTCCCGGCGTATCCGGCTTTCGGCAAACGCCAGGTCTTCGGCAATGGATGAATCCAGATGATGGCAAACCATCAGCATATCCAGATGCTCGTCGATGGTATTCGACGTGAACGGCATGGTGGGGTTGGTCGATGCGGGCAAAACATTAGGCATGCCTGCTGCCCGGATGATGTCCGGCGCATGGCCTCCGCCTGCGCCCTCGGTATGGAAGGAATGGATGCAGCGCCCCTTGAAAGCCGCCAGCGTATCCTCGACAAACCCGGATTCGTTCAGCGTATCGCTGTGGATGGCTACCTGGACGTCTGTCGCTTCGGCGACGGTCAGGCAGGTGTCGATCGCGGCGGGCGTCGTGCCCCAGTCTTCATGCAGCTTCAAGCCTATGGCCCCCGCGCGGACTTGCTCCAGCAGGGGCGCTTGCTGGCTGGCATTGCCTTTGCCCAGCAGGCCGATATTCATGGGGAAGGCGTCAAGCGCCGACAGCATGGCGCTGATATGCCAGGGGCCGGGCGTGCATGTGGTGGCCAGGGTGCCGGTCGCCGGTCCAGTGCCGCCGCCTATCATGGTAGTGACGCCGCTGGCCAATGCCTCGTCGATTTGCTGGGGACAGATGAAGTGTATGTGCGAGTCGATCGCACCCGCGGTCACGATCATCCCTTCCCCGGCGATGATTTCGGTAGCCGGACCAATGACTATCGTGACCCCCGGCTGTATATCGGGATTGCCCGCCTTGCCCAAGCCGGAGATCAGGCCGTTCTTGATGCCGATATCAGCCTTGATGACGCCGCTGACGGCGTCGATGATAAGCGCATTGGTAATGACCGTGTCGGCGCAATCGGCGCTGATGCGCTGGCTTTGCCCCATGCCGTCGCGTATGACCTTGCCGCCGCCGAACTTGACCTCTTCGCCAAAAATGCAGAAGTCCTTTTCGACTTCTGCCAGCAGCCCGGTATCGGCCAGCCGTACACGGTCGCCGACGCCGTCGACGACGGTCGGCCCGAACATCTCGGTATAGGCCTGCCTGGTGATAATCATCACAACGCTCCCATGATGTCGCCCTTGAAGCCAAACACCTTGCGGTCACCGGCCAGGACGATCAGCTCTACGGTACGCTTTTGCCCAGGCTCAAAACGAACGGCCGTGCCCGCCGCAATGTTCAGGCGGCAGCCGTACGCGCGAGCACGGTCGAAACACAGCGCGCTATTGACCTCGGCGAAGTGGTAATGCGAGCCCACTTGCACTGGCCTATCGCCGCCATTGACGACGTCGATGGTCACGGCGGCGCGTCCGGCATTCAGTTCCATGTCGCCGGGCTCCGCCAGGGTCTCTCCGGGTATCAGGGGGAGCTCTTCACGATCGGACGGATGAACGGGCGGCGCTTTCATGCGGCTACCGACCATAAGGCCAAACCGTAGGCGGCAATGCCGGCGCCTGCCAGGCGCGTCAGCCACACAGCCCGGCCTCGCAGCAGCCAGCCAGCCCCAAGCCCTGTCAATAGCAGGGCCAGGGTGCTGAGCATGAAACCGGCTACGTAGCCGGCAGCGCTTCCGCCCGGCGCCAATTCGACACCATGGGCAATACCGTGAAACAAGGCGAAAGTCGCCACCAAGACAGGCCCGGCCCACGGAGACGCCTTAATGCGACCCACCAGCAACAGGCCAAGAATCAACAATGAAGCGATGATCATCGGTTCAATGGCGGGGATATCGGCGATGGCCATACCAGCCATGGCCCCGAGAAACAGCAGGGCAAGGAAGCTGAGAGGCATGCCCAGCGCAGCGCGGCGGCTCATGGCGCCGGTTGCTGCCCAAAGGCCCACGGCGAGCATGGCAAGCAGATGGTCGGTACCCGTCAATGGGTGAAGAAGACCGGTCAGCAGCATATGACCGGTTGCATCATGGTGGCCGGGGTGCGCCAGCGCGACGCCGGAAATCAGCATCATGCCGACAGCAGCGGCCATTCGTTGGCCAGTGAATCGATGGCGTTTCGGGAGAATCATGATGGGAACCTCAATAGGCGGCACTGCATATGCAGTGCGGATTAAATAATGGGGTGATGAACCGTGACGAGCTTGCTTCCATCGGGGAATGTGGCTTCCACCTGTATATCGGCAATCATTTCCGGCACACCCTCCATGACATCTTCGCGAGTCAGTATGGTGGTGCCGTGGTGCATCAGGTCAGCCACGCTGCGGCCATCCCGCGCGCCCTCCATGATTGCCGCCGTGATCAGCGCAATGGACTCGGGATAGTTCAACTTCAGTCCCCGGCCTTTGCGCCGTTCCGCCAGCAGGGCTGCGGTAAAAATAAGCAGCTTGTCTTTTTCCCTAGGTGTCAGGTCCATGATCTAGTCCGTCAAAATGTCAGGTGCTCCACAGCCTCGGCGGTACTGCGGGTATCCGAAGCAGCGCGGGCCGCAAATGCGCCCACAGCCGGGTCAACAATTGCCTGACGTCCTGCGCGTGCTCGCCCAACACGCGCACCAGGGTCAAGCCCTGCGCGTCCGCCTGACGCATGCAGGTCAAACCGGCACGCAGCGTTGCGGACCATGGCAGCAGCCCTGCCAGGTCGTCGGTCTGCTCGCCGGTCAGCTCCTCGCCGAACGCCCATAGTGTGGCCAATACTGGAAAGCCCGCCAAGCCGGTATCGCTGTGACGCAAAGAGCCTTCTGCAAGAAGCTCGCCGGATTCCAGCCATATGGGCGTCCCGTCCAGATAAAGCGTAGACGCCAGCATCACCCGGCCTTCGTCCCAATGAGTGGTTTTTTCGACGCGTCCCAGCTGATTGATTTCCCAGCCTATGGCCGAGCCGCCGCCAGCGATATGTACATGGCTATGCAAAGCCGCATCGGCCTGTTCGAAGAATATGTTCTCTTGCGGCAGCCAATCAAGACGGGCTCCCTTCTCCACGCGTATATGCGTATGCTGAACGGAAGACCTGCCGTTGGACTTGTACCAGCGGGTCGCGCCGGGCGTCGTCAGTAGGGCGTGCGCGCCGACACCAACGTGGACATCTATGCTCAGTTCGTCGCCGCCTGCTATGCCGGACGGCGGGTGCAGTATCGCGGCATGGCACACCGCCGGCCCCTCGGGGTACAGTGCTTTCTGTACCAGCAGCGGCCCTTCGTGCCGGCGCTTGGACAACACCGTCTTGCCCGCTACCTGCGAGGTAAACGACAGCATCAGGCTTGCATGCCAGGTGTCGGGCAGCGCGCTCATGATGGGTCTCCGTTCCGCATGCCCATACACCCTACACCGATAGGTGGCGACGGACATCATCGCCATCAATTTGCGATCGATCGCCCGCCGCAACGACTTCGCCGCGCGATAACACGACAAATTCGTCGGCTTGCTCCCGCGCAAAATCAAAGTACTGCTCGCAAAGCAAAATACCGATGTCTCCGCGCGCGCGCAACAAGCTTATGACCTTGCCAATATCCTTGATGATGGATGGCTGTATGCCTTCGGTAGGCTCGTCAAAGATAATCAGCGAGGGTTCGGCCACCAGCGCACGAGCAATGGCCAACTGCTGCTGTTGTCCGCCGGACAAGTCGCCGCCGCGGCGAGCCAGCATCGATTTCAGCACTGGGAACAGCTCGAATATTTCACCTTTGATACGGCGCGCCGCGGATGCCGGCTTGGCAGCCATCCCCATCACTATGTTTTCTTCGACCGTCAGCCGGGCGAAGATGTCGCGCCCCTGAGGCACATAGGCGATGCCTCGCGCGGCACGCTGATGCGGAGACAGCCGGGTGATGTCCTGGCCGTTGAAATGTATGCTGCCTGAAGCCACCGGCAACACACCCATCAGGCATTTGAGCAAGGTCGTCTTGCCCACGCCGTTGCGGCCCAGCAAGGCCAGGCACTTGCCGCGTTTCAAGGAGAGCGACACACCGCGCAATGTGTGGCTTCCGCCGTAGTATTGATCGATTGCCTGTACATTCAACATGCTAGCGTCCCAGATAAACTTCGACCACTCGCTGATCGGCTTGCACTTGGGCCATCGTCCCCTCGGCCAGCACAGAGCCCTCGTGCAGCACTGTCACCTTTCCCTGTCCGGCGATGCTGGTCACGAAATCCATATCGTGCTCCACCACCATTAGCGAGTGCTTACCCTTCAGTTCGTTAAGCAGTTCGCCAGTGCGCTCCGTTTCGGCGTCCGTCATGCCTGCTACCGGTTCGTCCAACAGCAGAAGCTGGGGTTCCTGCATCAGCAGCATCCCGATCTCCAGCCATTGCTTCTGCCCGTGGGACAACAAGCCGGCCGGCCGCCAGGCTTCAGGAGTCAGCCGTATCAGGGCCAAGGTCTCGGCTATGGCGTCGGCCTGCGTGCCGGTGAGCCGGGAGAACAAAGCGGCTTGCACCCGCTTGTCGGTTTTCATCGCCAGCTCCAGGTTTTCAATTACGCTGTGATTCTCGAAAACCGTCGGGCGCTGGAACTTCCGGCCAATGCCGGCGTGAGCGATCTCGGCTTCCGACAGTTTGCTCAGGTCGATGTTCTGGCCGAAGAATGCAGTGCCCGAACTGGGCGCCGTCTTGCCGGTAATGACATCCATCATGGTCGTCTTGCCCGCGCCGTTCGGTCCGATGACGCAACGCAGTTCGCCCACGCCAATGTCCAGGGTCAGATCGTTGAGCGCTTTGAAGCCGTCGAAACTGACCGTTATGCCCTCCAGGTACAGGATCACGCCATGGCGCGTATCGACATCCTTCGTTGCAACGTGGCCATAAGACGCGTCGCCGCCACGATCGCCCTCGACGGCGACCATCATTTCCTGCAAAGTCCTCGCGTGTTCGGGCTTCATGATGCCGTCCCCTTGTTGTAGCGGCCGGCAAGCCGGCGGGCCAGCCCGACAATGCCTTGCGGCAAGAACAGCGTCGTCAGCACGAATATCAGACCCAGCGCGTATAGCCAGAACTCGGGCAACACACTGGTGAACCAGGTCTTCAAGCCGTTGACGGCGCCTGCACCGATGATCGGTCCGATCAATGTCCCGCGCCCCCCGGTGGCGACCCAGATCACCATCTCTATGGAATTTTCAGTGGACATTTCACTGGGGTTGATGATGCCGACCTGTGGAACATAAAGAGCGCCCGCGATACTGCACATGACTGCCGAGACGCACCACACGAAAAGCTTGAATCCCAAGGGGTCGTAACCGATGAACCGCAAGCGGTGCTCCGAATCGCGGACCGCCGTCAGAACGCGCCCCAGTTTGGATTGCGTAATGGCCCGTGCAAATACCAGCGCCCCCGCAAGCATCGCCAGCGTCGTCCAGTAAAGGACAGCGCGCGTATCGGGGGCAGTGATATCGAACCCAAGAATCCGCTGGAAACCGGTAAAGCCATTGTTGCCGCCAAAGCCGGTTTCATTACGGAAAAAGAACAGCATGGCGGCAAAGGTCATGGCTTGGGTAATGATGGAGAAATACACGCCCTTGATACGCGAGCGGAACGCAAAATAGCCGAACAGAAACGCCAGCGCGCCCGGCACCACCAGAACCAGCATCATTGCGTAGGCAAAGTGCTCGGTGAATGCCCAGTACCATGGGTAAGCCTTCCAGTCCAGGAACACCATGAAATCCGGCAGGGCATCCGCATTGCCGGCATTGATGGAGCGCATCAGGTACATCCCCTGCGCATAGCCACCCAAGGCGAAGAACAGGCCATGCCCCAGCGACAAGATTCCGGCGTAGCCCCAGACCAGGTCCAGGGCCAGGGCCGCCATTGCATAGCACATGAACTTCCCCAGCAGCGCCACGGCGTAGGACGAAACATGCAGCGGGTGGTCGGGGGGAACGATCAGGTTGAGCAAGGGCAGCACGGCCAGGAAGGCGACCGCTCCGGCCAGGCTGCTCCATGCCTTGGGCGAGAACAGTCTGTTGTTGGCCTGGAACTGACTGGCCAGAGCAGGTAGCGCGGCGGCCGTCATTCCACGCTCCGGCCGCGTGGCGCAAATAGCCCTTGCGGGCGCTTTTGAACAAATAGCACGATAAGCACCAGGATAGTGATCTTTGCCATGACGGCGCCCGCCCAGGGTTCAAGGAATTTATTGACGCTGCCCAGTCCGAACGCCGCGACGACGGTACCCGCCAGCTGCCCGACCCCGCCCAGCACGACCACCATGAACGAGTCCACGAGGTACGCCCGGCCCAGGTCCGGACCTACGTTGCCCAATTGGGACAAGGCCACGCCGCCCAGTCCGGCAATGCCCGACCCCAAGCCGAAAGCAAGCATATCGATGCGCCCGGTCGGTACACCGACACAGTCGGCCATGCGGCGATTCTGAGTGATTGCCCTTACGAAAAGGCCTAAACGAGTGTGGTTGAGCAATAGCCAGACAAAAACGACCACAAGCAATGAAAGGGCAATAATCGCCAGCCGGTTATTGCTCAATACCAGTCCGCCCAGCAGGGTCACGCCGCCCGACATCCATGAGGGGTTGCTGACTTCGACATTCTGCGCGCCGAAGACGGTTCTTACGGCCTGCATGAGAATCAGGCTGATTCCCCACGTGGCCAGCAGCGTCTCAAGCGGACGTCCATACAGCCAGCGGATGACGCTGCGTTCCAGGGCCATGCCGACGCCCGCCGTAATCAGGAAGGCCATGGGCAGCGCCGCGATCACATACCAGTCCATCCAGGCCGGCATATAGTGCTTGAATAACAGCTGCATCAAATAAGTGACATAGGCGCCTATCATCAGCAGTTCGCCGTGGGCCATATTGATCACGCCCATCAGCCCGAACGTAATGGCCAGGCCCAGCGCGGCCAGAAGCAGGACGCTGCCCAGGCTGATGCCATAGAACAGATTGCCGGCCCACTCAATTTTCCAGAGGTGCCAGTCTATGCTTTTCAGGGCGGCATTGGCCGCCTCCCGCACTCCGGGATCCGGCTCGGCATAGGCTCCGTCAGGCCCTTGTGCGACCAAACCAGCCAGAATGGGACGGAATGCGCCGTTGCCCGAGTCACCCAATATGCGGACTGCGTTCAGGCGCTTTGCCGGATCGCTGCTCTTCAATGCGGAGGTCGCCAGGGCTATGTCGAGTGCATTCCGCACTTCACCTTGCGTTTCGCCGGCCCTGGCTTTTTCAAGCAACGTAATGACCGACGCATCGCCGCTCTGCTGCATACGTTTCGCCGCAGCCAGGCGGGTGGCCGGGTGGTCCGAGAACAGGTCTGTAGCAGCCAGGGCGCTATTGATGGCGCGCCGCAAGCGGTTATTGACCACGATGGCCTCGGCGCTGTCGGGCAGCGCCGATTCCAGGCCGCTCAGCGGGTCAAGGCCTCTGCCTGCATCGGTCCGGATAAGAACCTCTCCCTGCGGCGTCGCCAGGAGGCTTTCGCTTCCCAGCGCTTTCAGAACCTGAGCGGCAGCCGGATCGGAAAGCTGGCCAAGCTGCGTTATCGCCTGAAGCTTGGCCCCCGCATCGCCGCTCGCCAGTGATGCGAGCAGTGATGCATCGACCTTTGCCGTCTCTTCAGCCAAGGCAAGGTGCATGGGCATAAGGAGCAGCATCGCAAGAACAAGCCGAAGCCCGAAATGCTTGCATGCACCGTAGATCTTGGCGGACTCGTTCAAGATTAAAGACCCTGCTTGCTTTCGTTGCCTGCGATATATGGACTCCAGGGCTGGGCGCGGATGGGACCCTCTGTTTTCCATACCACGTTGAACTGGCCGTCACCCCGGATCTCGCCGATGTAAACAGGTTTATGCAAGTGATGGTTGGTTTTGTCCATCTGGATGGTGAATCCATTTGGCGCCTTAAAGCTTTGTCCTCCCATCGCTTCGATAACCTTATCGACATCAGTCGACTTGGCCTGCTCCACGGCCTGCTTCCACATGTTGATGCCGATATAAGTGGCCTCCATGGGATCATTGGTCACGACTGTCGCCGCGTTCGGCAGGTTGTTGGCCTTGGCGTATGCCTTCCACTTGTCGATGAAGGAGGTGTTGACCGGATTCTTGATGGACTGGAAGTAATTCCACGCCGCCAGGTGCCCAACCAGTGGCTTGGCATCCACCCCCCGCAGTTCTTCTTCTCCCACGGAGAACGCAATGACAGGCACATCCGTGGCCTTCAGGCCGGCATTGCCCAGCTCTTTATAGAAGGGCACATTCGAGTCGCCGTTGATGGTCGATATAACGGCTGTCTTTCCGCCTGTGGAAAACTTCTTGATGTTGGCCACGATGGTTTGATAATCGGAGTGCCCGAAAGGCGTATAGACTTCATCGATATCGCTGTCCTTGACCCCCTTGGAATGCAGGAAGGTGCGCAGCACCTTGTTGGTGGTACGCGGATAGACATAGTCTGTGCCCAGCAATACGAAACGCTTGGCGCCACCGCCGTCTTCGCTCATCAGGTACTCGACTGCCGGTATGGCCTGCTGGTTGGGTGCCGCGCCGGTATAGAAAACGTTGCGCTCCAGCTCCTCGCCTTCATACTGTACGGGATAGAACAACAGACCGTTAAGCTCCTTGAATACGGGCAGTACAGACTTTCTGGACACCGAGGTCCAGGCGCCGAAAACCGCCGACACCTTGTCCTGAGCCAACAACTGGCGCGCCTTCTCGGCGAACAGAGGCCAGTTCGATGCCGGATCCACCACCACGGCTTCCAGCTGCTTCCCCATTACGCCGCCATTGGCATTGATCTCCTGGATCGTCATCAGCGCGACATCCTTCAAGGACGTCTCCGAGATGGCCATCGTGCCGGATAGGGAATGCAGGATGCCTACCTTGATGGTATCGGCCGCCTGCACGGAGGGCATCCAGCCCGCCATTGCCAGTACGCTCACCGCGGTCAGTTGCTTTAGAACCAGTCTGCGTTTCATGTCTTGCTCCGTAAATGTAAGGATCAATCCCGGTCAGGGCGTCGATCGGAAGGACAGCACAGACATCGTTACGCAATAGTCATGCCAACTTTTTTATAGCCAAGTCGGCGCTTTGGGGGCTTGGGATGCAATGAAGAGGGGCGCGGAAACGCGACGGCGCCCCAGCTTGGTGCGCCGTCGCGTGACCGGCAGCTTTGAATTGAGTTAAAACGGTGCAGGCAAAGATCCGAACCACTTCAGCAGATGAGCCTCAGCTTCGCTTCTCAAGTGGAAATGATGCCGGTCTTCACAGGGCCGACCTATTGACGGTTTGCAAGCTACCGTCTCCGACGTAGGGAACCAGGCCTAAGGCACGGATCTTCCTGACAGTCTCCTGCGCGCACTCGCCATCGTCTGGGGGACAATAATCGACGGCTATGACGGGCAGCTTGTAGCGCTGCTGTATCCGTTTGATTTGCTTCAGCAACCACGCCCGGTCCTCCTCGCCCACTTCCTCGTAGCAATTCTCTGCCTGATTCCAGGCGCGATAGAGCGATTCGAACGCGACGGCATACACGTCCTGATGGATAGCGGGCAGAAGATCGAAACCCCGATTGAGAATCAGCTTGGCCTCGGGGTATTTATCCTTGATGGCGCGTATCAAACGTAGCAAGCCTTGCCGGCTGCGTTCCAGCTGGACCTCGCCAAGACCCAGCAACTCATATGAATCGAGCGTATCCAGAAAGAAGCCGGTGTAGCCGCGGTTCCACAACGGCGTCACGACATTCTCCACAAAAAAGGAAGGCCAGCCGGGCGTGGCCGGATCAATGATTTCAGAATGCCAGGCCGTATTCAGGCCTGCCCGCCAGCTTAACGGAACATCGAAGTAGTAGTCGCGAAAGGCCGTTATTTCCGTTGCGCTGACGTAGGCGAACCAATCTGTTTTCGAGGATCCCGACATTCCCGTCGGCGACGAGGTAGACAATGGGCCTGCATCCGGCTCGACCACCGCCAACTGAAACGCCCGCAAGGAGTCCCAGTTGGCCGCGTCACCGTAATAGAAGACAGCGTTGCGCAGCGGTTCCGCGGATATGACCACCGGGGCCGCCAAGGACAAGGAGCCCAGGATACCTGCCAACAAACGGCGGCTAGCCGCCGCCTTGAGCCATGTAGGTGTCATATTCCAAAGCCTCAAAGTGGCGGTCCAACAAATAGAAGCCCAGCACGACGGTGACCAGAAGTGCAACGACGAATCCATAGCCGTATGCGGACGGCCCCAGCTGCAAAGTCGCCCATGTCAGCGTGCCATTCAACACGACGAAGAGCAGTGTAAGCACCAGCACCAGGCGCCGCTTATCGAGATAAAAAAAGATATTGAGCACGCCCAGGAATAGAATCTGCAGGCTGGCCGCCACGACGTCTATACGCAGCAAGGGCAAATAAAGCCGCGAAATCCCGATGTACTCGAGCACGCTTTCGCCAAAACCGTAAACCAGCAAAGCAACCACTGTCTGGATCTTCAGGATCTCGTAGAGCGCCGCACGCGCGCTATACACCATTTCGTCACGTGACCGCCGGATGTCGTCCAGGGTGCCGCCATCGCGCACCGCCCCGTAATACTCGTTGTAATGATCCGCGAAGTCGGTTTCCATACGAAGCAAGAAGACGGCGATGCCGGGAATGATGCAAAGGTAGGAAATGAAGATGGGCATGTCGTAGATGACGGACGCTCGCAATGGACCAATGATGTTGGTGCCGGTCGCCGCGAACCAGAACATGAACTTGTCCAGCCAAACCCCCAGGTTGAACAGGAAGCCCACGCCTATCAGGATGGGATAGGCGCGGCGATAACTGAACATGTCCCAGGATACATAGCGCTCTGAGCGAAAGCGCCGATGGATGGCGCCGTTCATCACCATCAGCAAGATCGCCTGCCCCGCCACGAAACCGGCAAGCAGCCCATTCAAGCCATGCTTCGCCAGCCACACTGCCCCCAGCACAGTCAGGCCATAGCCGAAAAAAAACGCCAGCAATATCGAACCGTACTGCTTGATGCTGGCCAGAAAGGTGCTCGCCACCCAGATGTGGCTGAGAATCACGAATGCCATCACCATGAGCATGCGATAGACCATGGACAGGCCGCCGAAGTATGCCCAGCTGATCAGCACTCCCAGTACCCCCGCAGCCGCCGTCGTCACCAGGCTGATCGCATGGTAGCTGGATAATATCCGGTCAAGCTGGCGCTCGAACATGCGATCCGATACATAACGCGTAAAGGCCAGTTGCACCAGGCCCGTGACAATCAGACTGGCGGCAATAAGATAGGTGACCGACACCTGAAACTGCACCAGATGTTCGGGACGCCGTACGGCGGACAGGCTCAGCAGGCCAACCAATAAGATGCCGACAATTGACAGGACCAGCGGACCGGCACTGATCATCCCGGCATACAGATAGGCGGTGAGGGTACTGCTTAGCGTCTCAGGAATGAGCAGACGCCGTAGCCGCAAACTGATGCCGGACATCAATCTTCCTCCATCGCGCGATCGCGGCGATAGCTCAAGAGATTGGCATAAACACTCTCGTAGCTCTCATGCATAAGGCTGTCGGCGTAATAACATTCCACGCGCGTTATCCCGGTCGCCTGGGCCGCTGTCCAGCGCTCGGGATCGTGGAGCAGGCTAAGGACCGCAAGGGCGAACTGATCAGCATCCGCGATCTGGACAATCGCCCCTGCCTCTCCCAGCGCGCGGTCGGCGTCGCTGCGGCCCTGTATCAGTTGGCGGCATGAACCTACATCCGTCGCGACCACGGGCACGCCGGAGGCCAGCGCCTCCAGGATGACCAGCGGCAAACCTTCGCTGATGGAGCTCAATGCGACAAGGCCGATTTGCGGCATGAGCTCGTCTATCCTTTGGAAGCCCTTGAAATGGATGTGAGCCTGCATGCCCAGACTGGCTGATAGATCGCGGCACTCTCCCGCATAAGCGGGATCTTCGTCCTGAGGGCCTACTATCCACGCTTCGATCTCGGGGTCATTGCACCACGCGATATACATTGAACGAATGAAAGTCTTGATGTCCTTGATGGGCACGACCCGGCCGATCAGTGCGACCACTTTAGGGATACGCGCAGGCCGCTGGCTGCGCAGGGGTGCAAACCGGGCAATGGAAATGCCATTGGGAATACTGCGCGTCTTTTCCTCCGGAGCACCGTCTCGTATTTGCCGCTGGCGGTTGCCTTCATAGAGAGCGATGATCTCGTCGGCTGCGTCGTAGCACATACGCCCCATTGCGACGAAGAACCGCAGCCAAAGGTCTTGAAAATATCCCAGCTGGGAGATGTCGCGCTCAATCAAGCCGCGGTTGTCACGTATCCACTGGCTCTGCAAGAGATCGATCTTGCGCTCCTTGGTGTAAATACCATGCTCGGACACCACCAACGGGACCTTGTTCCGGTGGCGTAGCATGGCGCCCAGCAAGCCCGCATAGCCCGTCGAAATGGTGTGATACAGCCTGACTGGAATAAGCTGCTCCGCCACCTGGGCCAGCTGCCACAGCGGCATGTGCATCATGCGCACGGTCCAGAAGTAATCGGTGAACGAAGGATCGGTGCAATGCTCATCGTAACGCTCGGCAATGAAATCCCAGGCATGCCGCCCGTGCAGGAATTGCGCTTCGTCCAGATCCTCACCGGGCCGCATCGCAGGAAGTATGTCGTGCAACATGCGCCCCAGCGCCCCCGGATAAGATTCCGAACGAAATTGATCGTGCAGCTGAGCTATGCGCTGCTTGCTGCCGGCGCCGGCTTTGTGCCTGGGCGATGACGGCGGCGTCCGCGGCTCATGAATGAAGTGCTCTTCGAAATGAATGACATTAGGCGGCAATTCGTATTGTGGCTTGCCATAGTCTTCACGCCGTCCTCCAATAAAGACCACCGCAAATCGGTACTGCGGGAAGCTATGTATCATCTGATGCACCCACGCCGATACTCCGCCCCGCACATAGGGAAAAGTACCCTCCAGCAACAGCGCGATGTCCGCGGATTTGGCCTTCCGGTCGGTGATGTTCATGTGAGCCAATACCTTTTGACAGACTCGTAGGGGGTTGGGGTGAAGCCCTTTAGCACGGCAAGGCTGCGGGGTACCGCTGCATATTGGCCTTGCTGGAAATCGGCTTCGGCCAGCGTAGCGGCCAGGCGATGGGCTGGAAACCCGTGCTCCTGCGCCCGCGACAGGTACTCGCGAGCTTGCTCCGGATCCGCGTCGATCAATGCGCTACGCCCGAGCAAAAACCATAAACTGCCCTGCTTCGCATCGCGCATGAGGGCCTCGTGCGCATACTGACGGACGCAACGCAAGGTGAATTGCCGCAACTCGCCGTGTACGAGATCTTGATAAACGAGCTCCCAGTGCAACTCGGCAAGGCGGGCGGCGAGCTGGGCATGCTCGGTGTCGGACTGGGCCGCATCCAGTAATTGTCGGGCGATCAGAATCTCCTGACGGATACGGTTTTCTGCCGCCTCGAAGATCCCGTACGCGAGCAGGCGGATCTCTTCGGCCGGGTCGGCCAGCAGCATGCGCAGTAGTCCGCCGCTTACATTCGACGGCAGATCGCGCAGCCCGACCATGGCCTGCAAGCGCTCGTCGGGCGACAAGCCGTCATCACGCAGCTGGCCCAGCAAGCGCAAGCCCGCACCATAAGTGACCTGCCGTATCAGACTGGGGACGATACGGGGTAACGGTATGAAGTGAACGGGCGGCACACGCCTGACAGCCGGCATACACAGCACGCCCAGGGCCGTTGAACCGATGAGGGTCTGTCCCACCACGGGAAGCAGAAGACAAAGCAGGAAACCATGCGCAAACAGGCTGCGCCACTGCCCAGGGTGCTGCCTGATGCCTACGCATGCCATCCAGCAACCGCCGGCAAGGGCCCCCGCGACCTGCCATAAGATGCTCTCGGCCAAGGGCCGCCCTGCGTCCAGGAACTCGGCGAAGCGAAGAAGTGCCACGCCCTGCAATGTCAAGGCCAAGGCTCCCAGCAACAGGGCGAACAGCGCTTTAGCCATGATGGCCCCGGTACAACAGGCGCCGTAGAGCAAGGCCCGGGGCTTGGGCAGGCACTGCAACGATATCGATATGCACGTCCATGGCGTCCAGGTCCAGAGCCAGCCTGTCCTGGCATTGCCGCTTGACGCGCAAGCGGCAACCTTGCGCCCTTACGGTATCCGTTAGCGGAAGCAGCACGAAAACGATAGACGTTTGCTCTGTTGCGTGAAGCCAGATCAAATCCAGGGTGCGCCGCTCGCTGCGCAGAATATCCATCACTGGTTCAGAAAGTGCATCCCGCGAGAATTCAAATGCCATTAACGTAGAAGGTATCCCTGCCTCGTTCGTCAACCGTGCCAGCCGTCCGAGTTCCAGCGCAAACTCCTCTGGACAAGTCGGCACATGCTGCTGTATGTCTTTAACAACGGCCGTATGAGCCAAGCCGTCGACGTAGTAATTGAGCAAGGCGCGCAACAACTGGAGGTTGTCCGTGTTCAATGCGAGAAACGGCATGCCGCGCACTACCAGTACCGCAATAAGCCCTCTTTCATTAGCGATAAGGGGAACACAGGCAACATAGGTGCTGCTCTCGCCATCGGGGGATCGCAAATGGGTCAGCTGATGGCTCTCCAGGCAGGCACGCAATAGGGGATCATCAAGGTCCAGCGGGAAATTCGGGCCTATCGAGGCCAACGCATCGGGCGAGAGCCCCTTGTCGGTCATCCGATAAATCGCGGCATGGTCTACGCTGGAGACGCAGGCCGCGTAGTCCAACAGCTGTTGCATACCGGGAACATCCTGCCCATCCAGGTTCGCGCGCGACGCCTTGCGTAATTGTGCGATGGCATCGCGCAGGGTCACGGAGCGCCCCAGCATTTCTCTTTCCATATGTTCATGTGATGCACGGAGCAGGTAATGATTGGTGATGAGCGAACCCAGCCTCTCGCCAAGATAGTCGTTAGCCGCGTTCAAGCGCCGCAAACGACCCACCCAGACATCGCTGCAATGGCCGACCACCACCAGCTGTATCATGCCCCCCGCGAGTAGGACCGTGGGCATGGGGTACTGTGCCGCGTCATGAAACAACCATGCTGCGGCCACGATGCACAGGCCGGAAAGAACGCCCAGCAAGGCGCCATAGCGCAGCGCAAAAATTGTTGCCAGCAGCCATAACCACGGATATGGAGAGCCGATCAAAAGCGGATCATCGGGCCGCAATATATAGGCCAGACCCAGAGCGGCCGCCATACCTGTCACAACCTCCAGGACGGCGAAGCTCCGCAAGCCATTTGGTGCGACGATGGCGAGATAGCGGCTTTCGCGGCGAGCGTGATCGGCGGCCACGCGTCGCCCGGAGTCCTGGGGCAAGATGACAGTGCTCATGATGTCGGCGCTCAAGGTTGTATGGGTTCCAGGAGCTGACTGATCAGTTCATGGCCAACACCGGCAAGCGTTGAACGGCTCCATCCGCTCCGGCTGCCCATTGCGCTCCAGACCACTTCACCCGTATTCAAATCAACGACATCAAACGACAGGCCGACCACCGGTTCGCCATCTATTCCCACCTTGTACCGCCACTCTTGCACGGCGCCGGTCAAGGCATATTGGGCGCCCGCATTACGTGCCCACTCCAGGGCCTGGGCGCGCTGCTGGTCGGTGTTGTTCAACAAGTAGGTCCCCGCCGAATCACTGAATGGATACGTGGCGAGCTGTGTGAAGCCCTTCTGATGCAACAGATTCTGTGCAATGCTCTGTGCTCCCAGGGCTGCACCGGGTGTCTCGGTGTAATTGCTCAAAGGCACCAAGGCAAGCTTGTTCAATTGGGTCCATGACGGTGCCTGGCTGACTTGCGTGCTGGAACATGCGGCGAGCGCCACCAGCGCTGTTATTCCAGCCACTCTATTGAACCGCGCTTTAAATTGCGTCTTCATATCGTGCTCCCTGATCAGAAAAACAAGCGGTAAGTCAGGCCTATCTGCCTGGATGAACGTGTACCGTCGCCGGCGGCGTTCTCATATTGGTAAAAGAGGCTGAGGCGGTCTTTTCCGATCACCGGTCCGCTAAGGCCTATCGCCACCATCGGCCCCCAACCTTGATTGCTGTCGCGGATCATGCCGAGGTCGGCATATGGCCGCCAGGACGAATTGAATGAATTTGGGTTGGATACGCCAAAACCAAGAACTACGCCATATCGGGTGTAGTTTTGCGGCATGATCACCGAGGACAAGGGCGCCTGACCGTCAGCCATGAGACGCGCGAAGCCGGGCACCGCGGCATCCGTGGCAGAGAAGATGCCGCGTTCAAAAACGCCCCTTACGTTCATATCGGGGAGCAAACCCGGCACACGCACACCCGCCTCTGCACTGAAGATGTAGCCATGACCGAGCCGCTCCCGGTCCTGGCTGTATAGGCGCAGCGCTTCAGCGCTCGTCTGCACAAACCAGCGGGACTCGGGAGCCCAGTCCAGCGTGATGCGCACCAGATCTTTGATGCCGCCCACCTGCAAACTTTGGGATAAGTAAGTGGGCTGATTGCGACCGACAAAAATGGCCGGTCGGAAGGCGCCGTAGGGATTGAGCTGCGCCATGAAACTGATGGTATGGAAGGACTCCAACGCCTTTCGATGGCCGACCGTCAAGGCAAGCTCACGCGTTGCCGTGATGTCGGTGAGCGTCAAATTGAAGCTGCGGTCATTATTGGGCACCCACGCCAGCTCCGATGGATCCGTTGTTTCCTGGTGCTTGTTTAGCGCCTCAATGCCAACACTGAGCCGGCTGGTGATATTCATTCGGCCACTGATAGTGGTCGCGAGGTACTCCAACGGGCGCGTTGACACATGGGCCACGTCCACACCCACAGCCTGGGGCCTACGCATTACAAGCTGCGCCATCTGGGCATGCCGCTCATCATTGTCGGGCGCCCCCTCGGCCAGCTGGTAAGCAATGGGCTGGGCTTCGGGGATACGGTTCAAGGCGACCAACGCATTCACTTTTGCTTGAGGCGACAGCCGATCGCTCTCAACCAGGCTTTCCATCACATCCATACTTCGACCTTCCGAAGCTATATACGCCTGCGCGTCAATACGGGAGGGATCGTCAGCACCATATTCGCGGACCAACCATGCACGAGCCAATTCATTGTGCCGGCCGGCCAAGGCCCAGTTCAGGATCAGCGCTTTCACCGCGACACGACCGGCAACTGGCGGCCCGCTGTCCCTAAACACCTCGGCCGAACTCATGACGTTGCGCGTATCATCGAGCCGCATCACCGTCGCCACGGACGGCAGGCCGGGGAGATCCCCCAGGATGGACACATGACCGGCCTGATCGCTCTTCGCGGCGAGTTCCGGCTCAAGCAACCGGAATACCATAGCTTTATGATGATCGCCCAGCGCAAAGCCGGAGCCTAATGTAGCTACCGTGACGCGCCGGCTCTCAGCCTCCTCGATTCCGCGCTGCAAGCGATCTTCCTGCCGCGGCGCTTCTGCGAGGGGTTCGCTTTGCAAAGCCTTCCATGCCTCCAGTCGCAGTTTCTGGCCCAGCCCCGACCGGCCAGCCGATTCTTCCGCATCGGCCAGTGCCGCCAGAACGACGGGATCCTGTCCGGTCCGCTCTGCTTCCCGGCGCAGGTAAAGCGCGGCGGCAGCGGCATTTCCCAAGCGTAGCTCACCCGCGGCATAGGGCCCCCAGTACACTGGGTTGCTTGCCGCATGTGCCCGGAACGCCATCAAGGCGCTACGCAGTTCGGGAACTGTCCCGAATGCCGACAAAGCCCATAAGTACGCCACCCGTGTATGATCCGCCGCAGAAGGCAGGACAACGGCCTGACGCATATCGCTGAAGGCCGACTCAAAGTCGCCCTTCCGAATGTAATATGCGGCTCGCGACACCAGCATATCGGGCGAGCGCTCCAATGCGGCGCGTTGCTCGATCGTCAGCCCATCCAGTAAAACCCCGACGTGAGGCCATGCGGGACTCTGGGCGTAAAAATGCAGTGCCGCAAGCAATGCGCTCGTCGCGCCGTTCTGGCGAAATTCAGCTTCCGCCAGCCGTCCGGCGTCGACTGGATAGGCCTCGTAGAAAAATGTCAGGTGGCGCAGATCTTCAGCGTTCGCGCTACCCGACGAAATAAGTTGGCGATGCGCGAAATGAGCCTCCTCGTCCAGATGAAGATTGCGGGCAAGGCCGGCGTATAGCCGCCAGTATGGGGCGTGTACGGGGTCTGCCCGCGCATGGTCACGCAGCGCGCGCAAGGTTTCCACCGCTGCCTGCCTCTCGCCGTTACGCTGCTGGATTGCAGCTATATGCATGGCATACAGGGGTGCCTCGGGGTGCTCGACCAGCAGCCGCCGATACGCATCCAAGGCCAGTTGGTCACGCCCGGACCGTTCCGCCAGGGCGGCGTACGCTTCCAGCACCGTGGAGCGCTGCTTGCCACGGGCATAACCTTGCAGATACTGCAAGCCTTCATCAATAAGGCCCAGCTTTTCGTAAGTCGCGACCAAGTCAGCAAGAAGAACCTCGTCAGAGGGACTGCGGGCGTAGGCATGCTTGACGGCGGACAAGTACGCAGTATGGTTATTGACCTGCCGCGCCATTACCGCCACCTTTTCCCATGCGGCCTGCTCGCCCGATTCGTACGCATACCGCAGCCAGTAATGGAGTGCCTTCTCGACTTTTGTGTTCCATTCCGACACCTGAGCGAGCCGCGGCAACCATACCATCGGCGACAGGCCCCGCTTCAGGGCGAGCTCGGCCGTTCTCTCGGCTTCGTCCAGCTGGCGGCTTTGCACCAGGGCAGCGAATGCAAGGTCCAGGTCCGACTCAAGATACTCCATGCTGTCCTCGTCCGGCGCGCCCCCCGAATCCGACACCAGCATGCGTCGCGGCTGCATGTCGGACCATTGGAAGGCGCGCCGAATGGGAACGCCCTTGCCCGACCAGACGGCGGGGTATGCCCGCCACTCGCCGGGTAGAGCCCGTCCCTGTTGTGCCGATACCGGCGCAGCTCTCTCGCTGCCTGATGTTTCAGCCGATCCTTTCTGCGTGGCTCCGATGAGCTCTCTCGCATAACCAGCGAGAAGATCCGCACGCCCGGCCTGCCGCGCCAGACCGATCAGGTAGCGCAGCGTCTGAAGATCTCCGGCCAGCTCCTGTCTGTGCCTCTCCGCCGCGACGCAGGCCTGACCGACGTCGCCGGAAGCGACATAAGCCTGCAGGCCTGCAACAAAATACTTGCGCTTTTCCGCGCGTGCAGTGGCCATTGCCTGCGCATCGAAATAGGCATCGGCTGCCTGCACGTACTCGCCCCGCTGCAGCGCGGCCTCGGCGAGGCGAGCCTGCCACTGCGTCGCATTGGCGCCATCCAGCTGCACCAGCTTTCTTAGCCAGCGCTCCTGAAGCTCACCCGTTGCGGCGGCCTCGGCTCGTTGCGAGAGCCATGTCAATGCCGATACATCCCAGCCGTCGTAGTGTGCCGCTTCCTTTAGCCGGTGACGAAAGACCTCCATCGCGACCGAACGTTTCGGGTCATCCGCCGGATGTTGATAGGCAAATTGCTCGGCAGCGATCACGGCCAGCAGCAGCAGGCGCGGCTTACTTGCTTCCGGACCGTCTGCAATGAGAGCATCGGCTACATTCAGGGCCGAAATCCAGCGTGCCGATTTTATGTAGCGGGCGAGCAGATCCTCTTGCGCTTTCCAGGCGGCATCGGGGTCTGTCCCGTCATCGTTCAAGAAACCCCAGGCCTGCATGAACGCATCCGGCTGTTCAAGTTCTGCAGCCAGCGCCAAGACCTGTTCCCAGGCATGGGCATCATTTTGCCCCCTAGCCGCCATCAGCCAGTATTCCAACGCTTTGTCCGGTTGATTTCGCCATATGGCGAGCTCGGCAAGACGAGGCGCCCATTCGCCGACAGGCTCACCCGCCAGCATTGCCTGGCGCCCGGCCATCTGGGCTTCGGCCAGCAGTCCCGTCTCCACGAACGCCTGGTACACCAGCTCATACTCCGAAGGATCATCGCGCTTGTTCAGGGCGGTGGGCCGGGCCATGGCACTTATATGATGTACAGCGGCCCCCTGCGTATATGCGTCTATGGGGCGGCTGTACATCATATGGATGCGTGGAGCCAGGTCCGCTTGCGGTGCTTGTCCCGCCAATCCCAGCAGGGCGCGCGCGTAGAAGACAACAAGGTCGCTGCGGTCGGCCTGCCGTGCCAGCACCAGCATATAGCGCAGCGTCGCCTTATCCGCCCGGAGTGCACCCAGATTGGCATGTCCCAGCTCACAGGCCTGGTCCACAGCGTTCGCAGAGACAAGTGTATGCAGGGCACTCAAGAAGAAATGCCGCTGTCCATCAAGGGTCTTGCTCGCACGGTATGCCGACATATACGCTTTGGCGGCTTCTATTTCGCCGTTGCGCGAAAGCGCCGCCTCTGCCAGTTTTTCGTGCCACCGTTGTGCATGGACCGTGTCGGCCTCCGCCAACTTGCCATACAGGCGCTCCACGATCTGATACGCACCGACCTCCGTGGCCTTTTCCGCCAGGCTTGCAAGCGTTTCGACGTCGACGGCGTACTCCATGGCTTTTTCCAGGATCAACTTGACGTGTTCCAACGCTTCGGCTCGACGCGGGTCCGTTGGTGCATACCCATAGGCCCATTGCTCGCTCGCAACGGCTTGCAGTAGCAGCGCCTGGCGGCGGGCGTCTTCGTCGCCCTCCATGCCTTGCAAACGATCAGCGAGCTGGAATGCAGCATCCCACTGACCCAACTTGAGATGCTGAACAGCCAATGCATTCAGATACATGGGCGTGTCCGGCCGCATGCGCAGCAAGCCTTCAAGATAGGCAACCGATAGCGCGGAAGGCGGGGAAGTTGCAACCCGGCGGGACAGCGATTCCTCTGTCGGAAACGATGCCGCCAGCGCCAGGGTGATGCCGACGCCCAACAATGCCGTCAACCAGACTGGGCACAGTTGAACACGCTGCTTAGCCACAATTCACCTCCACGGAGTGGTAGTTGATGGAAGGCACAGCATTGCCACCGACGCTTATCCGGCGCAATCCGTTCTTCACGGGCGCGGATGCATGCTTGCCGTTGACAGCAACACGGCAGTTGGCCGCGTTGGCCAACAGAATGAAAGGCTGGTAATACCCGCCGAAGTCGAATCGAACGCTTCCGCCCTCCCGCGAAAAATCGCGTACGAATCCCGATGCGGTGTGGATATACGGCAGGGCATTCCGATCCGGCCCCGACATGCTGAACCTGGCCTGGCGTGCGCCCATGTGGATATATAAGCCCCCTGGACCGGGCATATATCCCGCAAGCCCTTGCGCCGTATCCATGCGGGGCACGCCGTTGCCGGGCCAGCGCAACTGCCGCAGGTTATCCCCTGTACGGACCAGCCAGGCGTCCCCCTCACGCGCCACCACCGCCCGGCGCCACTCCAGTACACGGCGTATGTAGTCGGTCGTGTAAACGGGGAACACCGGCTGCTTGAGGGACGAGTCGAATACCCGAGTCAGAGCATCGAGCGCCGCTTTCTTGGTCGCAGAGTAAAAGTGATAGTAAATATCGAGGGCTTTGAAGCGGATGGGCGTGTCCGTCATCTCGAACGTTTCCAGCACGCGCCTATAACCGTAGAACGGGCCGGTCCAGTCGCCGGTATAGACGTTCTCATTCATGGTGGCGGCAAACACCTGGAATTCGTGGGGGCCGGTGCCGTGGGCCAGCCCATACCCCGCGATCTTGGTCCAGCTCGGTGCCTGGCGCGTAATTGTGGTGTCCCCACCATTGATATTGAAGACGCCGGCTTGCGCCACACGGCGCAGGACTGAGGCTGACGGCATGGCATCGCCCGACCACAGAAATGCCTGGACCTTCTTCCCCGGCGGGGCGAGACGGTTGTTGATATAGTCGATGGAACCCTGCACTTCGCGAGCGACATCCAGTTCATACCCCGCGATGGGCAGATGGAACGGATATTTGTCGTTCCCGGACAAACGGAAGCGTTCGTTAATCGGCCGTCGCGCTCCCGACTCGCCGTCGATTTCGGTCCAGAAGAATGGATGGGAATAGGTATGGCTGCCGATCTCTACATGTGGCAGTGAAAATATCTTCACCGCAATGGCCTCCAACTGTGACGATAACTTGGGGTAGGCACCGGTTGCGCTTGTTTCCCCCTCGATAACGGACACCGTCATCGGTATCGGATATCGTTTGAACACCCGGTCATAAAGGATCTGGCCGCTGTACTGGTTTGTTGCTCCAGCGAACTCGCCGCGAGAGGCAAAGCCATCACCATCCACCTGCGTGAACATCAGGCGGCGACCGTTCTCGGAAGTCACATCGGGGACCGGCATGTCCGGCAATGCCAATGCGCGGCGATAGAACTCCAAAGGCTGTAGAGGCCAACGATATTGGTCCACCGTATCCAGGTGCATATGGTAGGGTGCCAGTGCAAACCCTCCCCAAGGCGCCAGGCCGACGACGTCATATTGACGCTTGCCCACGCCCACACGCAGCAATGAGGTCGCCTCCGGCCCCGCCTCGATGCCGACCACCGCACGAGCGTCAGCCGCGGGCATCACCTCGAATCCGATGATAGGATCCTGCGAAGCAACATACGCATCACTTGCCACGTTCGGCCCGGGTATGATTCTTAGAGACAATTCCCGGGCGGTTGGCCCATCCAGTGTGAATCCGAATTGCCCCATGAACACCACTTTCGTGCCGCCACGTATTTGACTGAGCAGCCACCGGCGCCAGGCAGTAGCGTCAGTGACGGCGTTCTGCAGCGCAACGACGATTCCCGCATAACGATCATTATTGACTCGGGTGGGCAGGCGCTTGTTTGTGTCGGCATAGTGCACGTCGTAGCCCAAGTAGTTCAGGGGCATCGACATGGTGTAAGCGCCTGTCGAAGTGAGCAAAGGCTCATCTTCCTCCAGCGCCTGCACCATCAGGATCTTCCTCGGCATTATTTCTATGTGCCCTACGCCGATTGAGTCAATCGCCGCAGTCGTCACATAGGGCGTCCAGCCATCCGCCTCGATCTGCCTTGCGCGTTCGCGGCGACATACCCGGTCACCCTGGTAACAGTAATCCAGTGCGACGATCTGTAAGGCTGGGTGGCGGTCCCGCAAGACTTTGAGCGCGTCTCGCGCCGCATCTTTACCGGATCGGGCGGCCGAAAGTCGCGTGCCTCCATACGCCGACGCCGAGTTATAGATGCTGTCCACGACTAGCGCATCCAGCTGGCCTGCAATCTCGCCGGCCAGCGCCAGATGATTGCGCAGGACGATGCCGGCGTCGGGGTAGGCCTGCTTGATGGCTGCGACCAGCTGACGCAATGCCTGCCCCTCGTTTTCCTCCGCTGCGCCCAGAGGCTGGCCGTCATCCACCAGGAAGCCGCGATATCCTTGTGTCCATAACGGGGTCACGACTCGTTCCATATAGTCGGAGGTGATCGCGGATGGAACCACACGCAAGCGCGCCAGCCAGGTCGTCTGCGGAGCATCGGCAAGCGAAGGCGGGCGTGCGCGGCTCGGATCAATCACAACAACGTCGAAGACCCGAAGTTCATCGACGGGAACATCGCTTTGATAGTAAAGGGCAACATTGCGTCGACTGACCGACGAGGCGTCAAGCTGTGCCTGTGTCGTCGGAGTCCACCCCAGGATGGCCGCGCAAGCTGTCATCGCGACCAGCCCCTTGGCGTATTTGCTCCAAACATCAGCCAACACCGGTGCAACGCTGGGGCGCAGCGGCGGAGTCCCACATGTGGTTACCATTACCCCTTCCCTGTCGTCTTCTCTTGCGATCAGACGCCGCGCGCTCATTAAGTTGGCGCCGCTAACATCTGGCAATGCTTTGGGATAATCATAGAGGGCATGCTGCCGGCCCACATGTGACGAAAGACGTAGGGAGTTGAGGTTAAATGGCGTAGGACATTAGGGCCGTGTACGCACATGGCGCGCCTGAGCTAAGCACATCCAGCGTATTCCCGGTCACTTCGTTACCTCTAAAGGCGCTGCCCGTTCAGCGATTCGAATACACGCTGGGCCGCTTTGTTTGCGCTTATGGGACTGAGAAACATCCGAAAACTGACATCGGGCAGATGGGGCAAGGCCTCTGCCTCGCCCATTACGCGCAGATCCGGCCCGAGCATCTCGACACTGCGCGCGGTCACTCCCAGGCCAGCGCGCACGGCCGCACGCACGCCGACGACAGTCGGCGATGAATAAGTAATACGCCAAGGGATACCCGATCTGTCCAGGTTCTCGATCGCAATATTGCGAAACTGGCTGGAGTCGGAAGCGACCACGATCAAGGGCAGCGGTTGGGTCGCATCGTAGCGGAATCGCGCTCCACACATCCAGACGATAGGCGAAGTGCGTAAAGTGATCTGCCGCAAGTCGGGAGCATCGATAAAACTGGCCACCGTCATGTCGATCTCGCCCCTGCGAAGCTCTTGCAGCAAGTGGGGGCTGCGCCCAACGTGAATTGAAATGCGCAAGCCCGGGAAAGAGCGTGAGAGGTGGGCCAGAAGATTTGGAAGGATGCTGTCAGTGATGTCGTGTGGTGCACCCAGCCGTAAATCACCCATGACAGCTGTGGACGTCATTGCAGCGCATGCCTCGTCGTGAAGCGCCACCAAGCGCTTTGCATAATCGACCAATAGAAGGCCGTCCTGCGTGAGCTGCTTGCTACGTCCCACTTTCTGGAATAGCTGCTTGCCCAGCTCGGTTTCCAAACGTCTCATCTGTTGGGTGACGGCCGATTGGGTACACAGCAACTCCGTCGCGGCGGCGGCAAACGAGCCAAGCTTTACCACGGCCACAAAAGTTCGAAGGCGATCAATAGCAAGATAGGACATAACACTTAAGGAAACGTAATGCTTTTGGATGGGAAAGTTGCCTATTTCCTTCATGGCGGTACGTATAGTGAACACTATCCATAACTAAACGGAGGAATAGACATGAAAGCCCTTCTCAGCGCCATGATAGCCGCGCTCGCCATTGTAGGGTCCGGCGCCAACGCCGCCGAGCAGTATCCCACCCGCCCAATCCGGATGATCGTTCCATTTGCCCCGGGCGGCGGCTCTGATGTCATCGCTCGCCTGGTCGCCAGCAAAGTGGGCCCGATTCTTGGACAGTCCGTGCTGGTGGAAAACCGGCCGGGAGCGTCGGGCATCATCGGCGCGGACATCGCGGCCAAAGCCGCGCCTGATGGCTACACGATACTGATGGCAAATAGTGCCCTGGCCAGCAACCCCTTTTTGTACGACAAGCTTCCCTATGACACCGCAAAAGATCTCGTTCCTGTGATCGACTTTGGCAGTTCGCCGACGCTGCTGGCGGCCCACCCATCAGCGCCGTTCAACACCATGCCCGAACTGGTGAAGTACGCCAAGGAGAATCCGGATGAAGTGACCGTGGGTACGTCCGGCGCGGGGCAAACGGCGCACCTTGTCGCAGAGATGATCAGCCAGGCTAGCGATACACAATTAATGATGGTGCACTATAAAGGAACCGCCGCCACCATGAACGACTTGCTTGGCGGCACCATCATGATGTCAGTCGGCACCGTGCCCGGCTTTATCAACTACATCAAGGACAATAGGCTCAAACCCATCGCTGTAGCCAGCCGTGAGCGTATTCCCGCCTTGCCCTCAGTGCCGACAGTTGCCGAATCAATCTCCAAGTACGACATGAACGCTGCCATCTGGTTCGCCGCGTTCGTCCCTTCCGGCACGCCTGCGCCGATCATCGACACCTTGCACAAGGCTGTTGCGGAAGCACTCAAGGATCCCGACATTCGCGCACGCTTTGCGGGCGAAGGCCTGGTGCCCGGCGGTGCGTCACGCGAAGCTTTCACCAAGCAGTTCCACGAAGAAATGGAACAGTGGAAAACCTTTATCGCAGAACGCAATATCAAACTGGAAGGCTGAAATTCATGCATAACCCAACCATCAATGAGCTCGCCCCGACGGCGCTGGACCCGGTCGGTCTCATCGACTTTACGACGACGGTCTACCAGCAAGCAGGCATTCCCGCCGAGGATGCCCGGCTTGCTGCAGATTCGCTGGTACAAGCAGATCTGTGGGGGCATCAATCCCATGGCTTACTGCGCTTGGGCTGGTACTACGCGCGGCTCCGCTCTGGGGTCATGAATCCCCGCACGGATGTCAGCACCATTACCGATGCAGGGGCTATTGCGGTACTCGACGGCAATGAAAGCGTTGGCCCTGTGATTGCAAAGTATGCAACCGACGAGGCGGTGCGCCGCGCCCGCTTGCATGGGGTCGGGGTTATCTCGGTACGCAATTCGAACCACTTCGGTACCTGCATGTATTTCACCCGCATGGCGGCACAACAGAATTGCGTGATGCTGATGATGACCAACGGCGGGCCCAACATGGCGCCGTGGGGAGGCCTGGGAAAGAAAATCGGCACCAATCCCTGGTCCATCGCCGTTCCCGCCGGTCGCCATGCCCCGATGGTGATGGACCTGGCAAATTCGGGGGTTGCACGCGGAAAGATCTATTTAGCGAACAATCGCCACGAATCCATCCCCTCGACCTGGGCAGTCGATGCACAGGGCAACCCCACTACGGATCCGAAAGAGGCCTTGAAAGGCTTCGTTCTACCGATGGCGGGCCACAAGGGATACGCCATCGGCGTCATGGTGGATGTCATGTCGGGCGTATTGTCCGGCAGCGGATTCCAGGACCAGGTGAACGGGCCTTATGACCCGGTGGGCCTTAGCCGGGCTGGCCACTTCATCATGGCATTGGATATTGCCGCATTTCAACCGGTGGCTCAGTTCCATGAGCGTATGGAAAGCTACATCGATTCCCTCAAGAGCGTCCCGATAGCTGCCGGGCACGACAAGGTTTATTACCCCGGCGAAATGGAAGCCGAAGCAGATCTGCGTCAACGCGCTGACGGCTTGGTGCTGCCCGGGGAAACACTAGCAGACCTTGAACGCGTCGGCCAGGAAGCAGGCATACCATTGCGCAACTTCACTCGGCCTATTCGCAATCCCTAGCAATCCACCGCAACGTTGCCCAGATGGAAACAGAAGATGCATGTGTCAACATCGGCGCGGACGCGCTTGGGCAGTGCCCTGCAGCGCCATCCCGAGGCAGTGCGACGCTTCAATCGGGATGGCGCCCTGAGGTCTTCATCTCAATACTATTGGAAAAATAACAATGTTCCGTGTCTTAAAGCTCTTGATATTGGTTCTGGCCGCAGCGCCGGTCATCCCTGCGTTCGCGCAAGCGTTTCCCAGCCGCCCCATCACCATCGTGGTCCCATTTTCACCCGGTGGAGCCACCGATATCTTTGCCCGGATTTTGGCAGAGAAACTGCGCGACACATTGGGGCAGGCCGTTATCGTCGAGAACAAGCCAGGCGCCGGCGGCATGCTGGGAGCAGCTGCCGTGGTGAAAGCCAAAAGTGACGGATACACACTTCTGATGGGAAGTCCGGGGGAAACTTTGATTAATTCCCTCATTTACAAGAGGCCACTGCAGTACCATGCGGAACGCGATTTGGTACCCATTAACTTAGTGACCCGCATTTCTAATGTCTTGGTGGCGAATAGCGAACTTCCAGTGAAAGACGTGTCGGATCTGATGGCATATGCGCAGAAGAATCCTGGTAATGTCCGGTACGGCACTAGTGGCGTCGGCAACATGCAGCACCTCAACGGTGAGCTGCTGCAGATGCTCACGGGCACTCAACTGGTCCCCGTTCCATACAAGGGTACAGCGAATATGTTGATCGACGTAGCATCGGGTTCGGTGGAAACCGGTTTTGTTGCTATGGCCGGTGCCTTACCTTTCATCAAGTCCGGTCGAATCAAACCTCTGGCGGTGACTTCAGCCAAGCGAGCGAGCTTTGCACCTGACATTCCAACGATCTCTGAGTACAAGCCCGCCGCCTCCTACGATCTTGACAATTGGTACGGCATTTTTGCGCCTGCGGGGACGCCCCAAGATGTTCAGAATCGGCTCAATGTAGTCATTACAGAGGCTCTGCACGATCCCGAGATCATAAAGCAAATGGTTGAGCAAGGCGGCAATCCGTCGCCGATGACGCAAGATCAGTTCCGGGCGTTCATGCAAGCTGAAAACGTCAAGTACGTGGATATTGTCAGCAATGCCAAGATCACGGTTGATTAAGAAATCTTGTTTGATCCGGAAAATTCATTGTGCCTTTGGGCACGATGGCCGTGGACCTTGCATGCCTATTTCATCTGAAGGGTATGCAAGGACCTAAATCTATTTTTTGACTAATACTTCCATGAACAAAAGAGTAGCTGTTGTCACCGGAGCCGCTGCGGGCATTGGGCGAGCTGTATGCCTTGAACTACTGGCGCACGATTTCGATGTCGTTGGCATCGACATCAATACAGGTGCTGAAGAAAAGGGATTACGCTATATACAGGCTGACGTGGGGAATCTGGAGCAATCGAAGGCCGCTTTAGCGTCTATATTAAACGAGAGTGGCCGTGTCGACGCCCTTGTGAACAACGCTGGCATCGTGCGAGACACACCGGCACAGGGCATCGATCTCGACGAGTGGAATTTAATTCTCAACATTAATTTGACTGCTGTCTTCCTATGGACCCGCCTAGTGCAGGAGCCCATGAAGTCCGCCGGATACGGACGTATCGTTAACATGAGCTCGCACGCGGCAAGCCGCGGAACTCTCTGGCGAGCGCCGTACTCCGCATCGAAGGCAGGTGTGGAGGGGTTGACGCGGACTAGCGCTATGGAGCTTGCTGCACATGGCATTACGGTCAATGCGATCGCACCGGGAGTTATCGAGACCGAGCGCAACCGCGATAGTCATACGCCCGCCCGGCGCAATGCGTGGCTGAAAGCCGTCCCAATGAAGAGGTACGGAAAGACGGAGGATCTAACTCCACTCGTAGCTTTTCTTTGTGGCGACGGTGCGGCCTACATAACCGGCCAAACATTTACAGTCGATGGCGGCTTTCTGATGGCTGGTTTGGACCCTGCCTGACTCACGGAGGGTCTAGGCGGATCTTCACTACTATGCAACATCCCCTTCAGTCACTCCACCGTCACACTCTTAGCCAAATTCCTGGGCTTGTCCACGTCCGTCCCCCTCGCGCATGCCGTGTGATAAGCCAGCAATTGCAGCGGTATCGTATGCAGAATCGGCGACAGCTTCCCGTAGTTCTCGGGCATGCGGATCACATGGATTCCGTCGCTGTTCAGGATCTTGGTGTCGGCGTCGGCGAACACGTATAGTTCGCCGCCTCGCGCGTGCACTTCCTGCATGTTGGACTTCAGCTTTTCCAGCAATTCGTCGTGCGGCGCAATGGTCACCACGGGCATGGCTTCGGTCACCAGGGCCAGGGGGCCGTGCTTCAGTTCGCCCGCCGGATACGCTTCGGCGTGAATGTAGCTGATTTCCTTCAGTTTCAATGCGCCTTCCAGGGCGATGGGGTAGTGCATGCCGCGACCCAGGAACAGTGCGTTTTCCTTGCTGGCGAAGCGATCGGCCCAGGCCATGATCTGCGGCTCCAGCGCCAGCACGGCGCCGATGGCGACCGGCAGGTGGCGCAGCGACTTCAGCATCTCGGCTTCGCGCTCTTCGCTCAATTGCCCCTTGGTTTGCGCCAGGGCCAGCGTCAGCAAGCAAAGCGCCGTCAACTGGGTGGTAAAGGCCTTGGTGGACGCCACGCCGATCTCGACGCCGGCCCGCGTAATGTAGTTGAGCTTGCATTCGCGCACCATGGCGCTGGTCGACACATTGCAGATGGTCAGGGTGTTTTCCATGCCCAGGCTGCGGGCATGCTTCAGCGCGGCCAGGGTGTCGGCCGTTTCGCCCGACTGCGAAATCGTCACGACCAGGGTGCGCGGATTGGGCACGCTGTCGCGATAACGATACTCGCTGGCGATTTCGACGTTGACGGGAATCTTGGCGATGGATTCGATCCAGTAGCGCGCCGTCAGGCCGGCGTAATAGCTGGTGCCGCAAGCCAGGATCAGGACGTTGTCGATGTCCTTGAATATCTTGTAGGCGCCATCGCCGAACAATTCCGGCGTGATGCTTTCGATGTCCTGCAGGGTATCGCCCACGGCGCGCGGCTGCTCGAAGATTTCCTTCTGCATGTAGTGGCGATACGGGCCAAGCTCGGCGGCGCCGGTGTGCACTTGCACGGTATGCACCTCGCGCTCCACCGGACGTCCGTCGATGTCCACCACCCATACCCGCGCAAGCTGCAAGTCGACGACGTCGCCGTCTTCCAGGTACATGATCTGGTCGGTGGTGCCGGCCAGCGCCAGCGCATCCGATGCCAGGAAGTTTTCGTTGTCGCCCCGACCCACCACCAGCGGCGAACCGTGGCGGGCGCCCACGACGCGATGCGGTTCGTCGCGGCAGAACACGGCGATGGCGTATGCGCCGGTCAGCCGGCGGGTGGCCTGCTGAACCGCTTCGAACAGGTCGCCCGTATACATGTGATCGACCAGGTGGGCGACGACCTCGGTATCGGTCTGGCTCTCGAAGGCGTAGCCCGCCGCCTGAAGCTCCGCGCGAAGCTCGTCGTGGTTTTCGATGATGCCGTTATGCACCAATGCAATGCGCGCCGCGCCCTTGCCCTGTCCGGAAAAGTGGGGGTGCGCATTGTGCGTGGCCGGCGCGCCATGGGTGGCCCAGCGCGTGTGCGCGATGCCCGTGAAGCCCTGGATGTCTTCCTTGGCGACCTGCGCCATCAGTTCGGCCACACGCTCTGTGCTGCGCGCGCGGCGCAACTGGCCATTGGAATGGACGGCGACGCCGCAAGAGTCGTATCCCCGGTACTCCAGGCGCTTGAGCCCTTCAAGAAGAATGGGGGTGATGTCGCGTTGCGCCACAGCGCCAACAATGCCGCACATAAGAACTCCTGCAAATTTAAGAGATAGGCTATTGTGGGCAAGTTACAGGGAAATTTGATTTCTTATTTTGTATTAATATGGTATTTTATTTCTGTGTCAAACTATGGCGCTACTATATTTCATTAACTAAATTTTTATGAAATAAATGACAATCTCAGCTGATCCAATTGACCTGGACGAACTGGACCTGCGTATTTTGGGGCAGATGCAGGCCGACAGCTCGCTGACCAACCAGGACCTGGCCCAACGGGTGCACGCATCCGCCCCCACCTGTCTGCGCCGCGTGCGGCGCCTGGTGGATGAAGGCGTTATCGAGAAGCAGGTCGCCATTGTGAATCCGGCCAAGGTCGGCAGCACCTTGACCGCCATCATCGAGATCACCCTTGACGTGCAGGCCGCGGAGCATCTGGATGCCTTCGAGGCGCATATGGCCGATGAGCCCGCCGTACTGCAATGCTATCGCGTATCGCCCGGGCCGGACTTCATTATCGTGGCCCAGGTGGCCGATATGCCGGCCTACCACGCCATGGCACACCGCGTATTCACCTCGCAGGCCAATGTGCGCAATGTGCGCAGCTTCTTCTCCGTCCATCGCAGCAAGTTCGACACCCGCATCGCCTTGCCGGCAAAGCCCGGGCCGGCCAAACCGCCGGCCTCTTGATCGCAAGCCTGAACTAATCGCTTGTGTCGCCGCCGTCCAATATCCGCTGGTACTCGGCCAGGTAGCGCACGGCCATGCCGCGGGCATCGTGCTCGCGCAGCACATATTCGCGCGCCTTTTCCACCATGGCCGCCCGCAGGCCGGGATCGGCAAGCACCCGGTCCATGGCCTGCGCCAGGGCCTCGTGATCGCCGGCGGGGCACAGCAGGCCCCGGCCTTCGGCCAGGCTTTCCTTCAAGCCCCCCACCTCGGTCGCCACCACGGGCACGGAATAAAGAAAGGCGTCCAGCACACTGGTTCCCAGCGCCTCATGGCGTGAGCTCAGTACGAACACATCCATCAGGCGGTACAGGTCTTCGATGCCGGACTGGAAGCCCGCAAAGACGTAATGCTGTTCCAGCCCCAGTTCCCGCAGCAGTGCGTGCGCGGGCGCCTGGGCATCGCCCCCCGCGCCCAGGTGCAGGAACACAAAATCATCGCGTCGCTGGCGCAAGGCATGGACGGCGCGCAGCAAGGTGCAAGGATCTTTTTCCGAAGTCAGCGCGGCAGCCGTGGCCAGCACCCGCTTGCCCGATAGCTTGAACTCCTGCGCGAAGGCATTCACATGAGCCTGATCGACCGGCCTGGCTTCAATGGCGCTGGGAATGATGGATACCGTCAGGCCCAGACGGCGCGGTTCCCGCGCCGCCGCCTGGCTGATGGCGACCAGCGCATCCGCGCGCCGCCATTTCCATGCCGTCCTGGATTCCTTGCCCGCCGACACGGGAAACGCCGTGCGCCGCGTAAAGACCACGCGCGCGCCGCCCAGCCAGCGCCGAAACAAGGCCAGCCAGGTCATCATGTTGGCGGTTTGCGCATGCAGAATGTCGTAGCGGCGCCCTTTGCGCATCAGGAATCCACACACCCCCGCGACCGTCGCATGCTCATGCACCGTAAAGCCATCCCGCCTGGCGCACGCCGCCAATTCGCTTCCGGCGCGCGCCAGCAGCGACACCGTATGCCCCGCTGCGCGGAATTGCTGCATGGACAGCAAAGTCTGTCGCTCGCCGCCGCGCCATCCGCGCTCGAAGTTCAGTTGCAGGATATCCATGCAGGCCTATAGTTCCAGGTCGGCGGCGGGACTGAAAAAGTGCCGCACTACATTGATGCCCATGGCAATCAGCGCACACGAGATGCCTGCAACCACACCTATCGCGGCCCCGTGGGCCGGGCTGAGATTGAAGGATATGGCGACCAGCGCCGTACCGAAGCTTTGGCCGAATACCCGCGTCGTGGCCTGCATGCCGCCCGCGGCTCCGCTGCGATGCCGCGGGGCCCCGGCCAGCAGGGCCCTGTTGTTCGGCGACTGGAAAAAGCCGAAGCCCACGCCGCCCAGCAGCATGCCCGCCGCAGGCCAGACAAAGGCCGTATCGACGGGCAGAAGCAGCAGGATCAGCAGGCCCAGGGCCATGCAGGCCGCACCCAGGCCGCAAAGCACCGCAACCGGATGGCGGCCGGACAGGTAGCCCGCCACGGGCGCCATGGCGGCGACGCCCACCGACCAGGCGCCCAGCAAGACGCCCACATCGCCATAGGAATAGCCCATGACTGTCCTGAAGTAGAACGGAATCGATACAAAAGCGGCCATCTGCGCGGCAAATGAAAATGCCGAGGCGCCCACCGCGTAGGCAATGGGCGTGATGCGCAATAAATCGATGGGGACGATGGGCGCGGCCTGGTCGCGCGAGCGGCGCACCAGCACCCAGCCCGCCAGCCCGGCTGCCAGCAGGCACAGGACCGCACGCACCGGATCCTTGACCACGGCATCCAGGCCCACGATGGACAAGCCGAAAACCGGGACGCTCAGCAAGCAGGCCAGCCAATCGAAACGGCCGCGGTTGCGCGGAATATCGGGCAGGAAGCGAACCCCGAAATACGTGGCGGCGCATATCGGCACATTGACCAGGAAAATCCAATGCCATGAGGCCACCTGCAATATGAAGGCGCCGATGGTGGGGCCCAGTACCGCTGTCATTCCCACGACCATGGCGTTGAGGCTTATGCCCATGCCCAGCTTGCTAAGGGGGTAGATGTTGCGCACCAGCCCGCCGAACAGGCACATCAGCATGGCCGAGCCCAGTCCCTGCGCCATGCGGGCCAACAGCAGGCCAAGCAGGGAGCCCGATGCGGCCGACGCCAGCGACGACACCATGAACAGCGTCATGCCGGCGGCGAACATGCGCCGGAAACCGATGCGCTCGGCCACCGCCGACAAGGGCAGCAGGGAAACCACGACGACCAGGTTGTAGGCAATGACGACCCACACCACGTCGGCCGGGTCGATGGACAAGTCGTGGGCGATGGCCGGCAAGGCCACGTTGGCCATGGTGGAATCGAAGACAGTGACGATCAGCGCCAGAATCAGGGTCAGGACGGCCCAATGCCGCCTGGGCGTTTCCAGGCCGTCGGCAGGCTGCGTTGGCGGGCTTGCGGACCTTGCTGTTTCGATCACGTTCAGGCTTTCTTGCTGGGGCGCTTCCAGGATTCCACGGTTTTCTGCCCCGGACGGGACAAGGTCAGCTTGTCGGCCGGCGCATCCTTGGTCAGCGTCGTCCCGGCGCCCAGCGTGGCGCCGCGCCCCACGCGGACCGGCGCCACCAGCTGGCTGTCGGACCCGATGAAGGCGTCGTCCTCGATGATGGTCTGGAATTTGTTGACGCCATCGTAATTGCAGGTGATGGTGCCCGCGCCGATATTCACGCGCTCGCCCACCTGGGCGTCGCCGATATAGGCAAGATGGTTGGCCTTGGAGCCGCGGCCCAGCCTGCTTTTCTTGATTTCGACGAAGTTGCCCACATGGGCTTGCGGCCCGATATCGGCGCCCGGCCGCAAGCGCGCATAAGGCCCGATGCGTGCCTCGTCGGCCACCTGCGCCTGCTGCACATGGCTGAATGCATCGACATGGGAGCCCTGGCCGATCACCGCATCCTTGATGACGCAATGCGGACCGATGCGCACGCCGTCGGCCAGCTCGACGCGCCCCTCGAACACGCAGCCCACATCGATGAAGACGTCGCGGCCGCAAATGAGTTCGCCGCGCAGGTCGAACCGGGCGGGATCGGCCAGGGTCACGCCTTGCTCCAGCAGCCGGCGGGCCTGTTCGGCCTGCCAGTCGCGCTCCAGCTGCGCCTGCTGGATGCGGCTGTTCACCCCCAGGGTCTCCCATGAGGCCGACGGTTGCGCGGCATGCACGGGCAGGCCGTCGCCAACCGACAGGCCGATGATGTCGGTCAGGTAGTACTCGCCCTGGGCGTTTTCATTGTCGATGCGCGACAGCCAATCGATGAGCTGTCCGGTGGGCGCCGCAAGAATCCCCGTGTTCACTTCCTTGATGGCACGCTCGTCCTCGCTTGCATCCTTGTGTTCGACGATGCGCAGCACCTGGCCTGTGCCATCGCGCACAATTCGGCCATAGCCGGTCGGATCGCTCAGGTTCTCGGTCAGCACGGCCGTGCCGCCGGCGCGGGCGTCGAGCAGGCCCTGCAGGGTCTCGGCCTGCACCAGCGGCACGTCGCCATACAGGACCAGCGTAGCGCTGCCGGCGCCATCGAGCAGCAGTGGAACCGCCTGCTGGACCGCGTGCCCTGTGCCCTGTTGCGGGCTTTGCAAGGCGAACTGTATGTCGCCCTGGCCGGCAAAGGCTTGCTTGACCTGATCGGCGCCATGCCCCACGACCACCACGATGCGATCAGGCCCGAGCTTGCGGGCATTGTCCAGCACGTGGGACAGCATGGGCTTGCCCGCAAGCGGGTGCAGCACTTTGGGCAGGTTGGATTGCATGCGCTTGCCGAGGCCGGCAGCCAGAATAACGATGTTCAACATGAAAGGCTTGATCTATGCGTGAAAGGGTCAGAATACCCGGAAAGCCGAAATGATACACAGGCCGGCCCGCCGAAACGCGTTGGCTGCACATGCCGTGCCGCTATCGCTCCTTGCGAGGGGACGAGGCGCGGCTGCGTGGCCGAGCGGCCGCTTTCCGGACGGTCTTGGCCGGCGCGGCGGCGCTTTTCCCCGCGGTTTTACGAGCCTTGCCGGCGGCTTTTCCCAGTGTCGTATCGGACGATGCGCCGGCGGTGGATTGCCGGGCCGCCTCGGCGGCCGCTTCCGCGCCTTGCAAGGTGGCGCTGGTGGCGGCGGCCAGGGAATCGAATTGCTTTTGCAGCATATCCCACCACCCTTGCGCGGCGGCCGCGGCCTGGGCGGCATACGCGTCGCCGGCGCCCGGGTCAGTCTGATCCTTGCCTGCTGCCGCGGGCTTGATGCCCAGCACCTGCTCCAGCGGCGAGGGTCCGCCCGCCGGCGGGCTGCCGGCCATTCCCCCCATGAAGGACTTGAGCGTGGAGATCGTGGCCCGCTGCACTTCCAGACCCTGGATCGTGCTGGACAGCATGGACAGATTCATGCGCAGCCAGTTCTCGACCGCGCGCAGGTCGGCGATGCGCCGGTCCAGGTCTTCCAGCGAGATTGGCGCGGCCATGGCGGCCTGGTCCATTCCCGCCGAGCCGGCCAGCCCTTGCCAGGCCTGGCGCATCATTTCCATGCTGGCCATCAGCGGATTGCCTGCCATGTCGCCGCTTTGCCCGAACCCCGGCAAAACAAAGGGATTATGATTTTGAGTGGTCATGGCGGCTCCTGCGCAGTGGTTGCGGGAACGTGGCGGACGAAAGACCGCCGCGCTGCGTACCGATAGCTTAAACTGAAGCCGTGCAGCCGTCTAATGGCTGGCTGCGCCTCCGCTATGTCTTACCTACGCTTACCTGGCGCTCATGAAAACACGGTATACCCTTGCCGACCTGGAAGCCGCGATCAACTACTGGCGGTCGAAGTCGCCCTCGATGGGCGAAGAGCTGGCGCTTTGCCCGCAAGCCTCGGCGCTGGCCGAACCCTATGCCCTGATGATCATGGAAAGAAAACGCGAAATCGCCCTGGATGTCCTGAGCGACACGGCGCAAAAGGCCTTGCAGGGCTGGCGGGCAACCCTGCCGGGCTCGAACGGAGCGCCGGATGCAGGTTGAATCAAGGGTGAACGGCTGATGGCCAGCCTCGTGAAGCGCGCTCCGCCTACAGAATCAGCCCTTCGCGGATTCTTTTCTGCAAGCCTTCCAGGATGACCAGTTCCGCCTCGCGGGTGAATGCGTCGGCCTGGACCATGGACCACAGATCGTCGACCGACACCAGGCGGATCTCGCTGACCTCGCCATCCAGGTTTCGGGGGGCGACGGATTCGGCCAGTGTGCAATCGCTGACCAGCACGTCTTCGACCTGATAGCCTTCCGGCAGCCGCCTGTGCATGCGCAGGATGATCCGCAGGGGCGAACGACTTTCAACGTCGGCCGCCACCAGGCCGGCTTCCTCGTTGCTTTCCCGCAACAGCGAACTATCCAGGTTTTCGCCGGCGCACGCCAGGCCGCCGACCAGCGTGTCCCACATGCCGGGATCGGTCGATTTATTGGAGGCCCTGCGCGCTATCCACAACCTGCCGTCGGGCGACCATGCGTTCAAGTGGACCGCTTTCGTCAGCAGCCCCAATGGCCGGACCGCCGCGCGCTCGATCACGCCCAGGCGGCGCCCTTCGCCGAACACGTCCAGCAATTCGTTGCGCCAGCCGCGCAGACATCCGGTATCCTTCAGCGATGCCGCCAGTTGCGCAAGCACGCCGTTCAGCGGCAGGCGCTGCCTGGGAACCGCCGTGACATGAACGGCTTCGGGTTCAATGTGCACGCCGGGCACATCGCACAAGTGACTGGTGGCCTTCGCGGTGATCCAGCCTGCGACCTTCCCTGCGACCGTCAAAGGCCGCGAACCGCCCGGGGGCAATTGCTGGATTCGTTTGGCAAGCTGTTTATAACGCGTGTCCAGTACTGGCGCCAGCGCGCGGGCGTGTGCATCGTTCATGCAATTATTGTAGTGTAAGCCGGCCCGGATATGCGGTGTTTTCAGGGCGCGCGAACACAAGGCGAACAGCGAGTCAACCCACGGACGCTCTAGTTCGCTATAATTCTGCGGTCTTTAAGTAAATTCGAGCAGGTAGTCAACGGCTTTGTTATTTTAAGCCTGCCGTCCAATAATTGTGTGCTCATCCGGCGTTTTTTCGATCAAGATGTTTGACCAGAATCAACGTTCGTCAGGGGCGCGTCGTATTTCGAGGTCAGCATGAAGAAGTTGAGAGGGTTACTGGGCACTGGCGCATTGCTATTGGCGGGCGCTGCCGGTGCACAGGTCAAGGATATGCCGGGAGGCCCCAGAGTCAATCAGCTCAATCTCCACGAAGGGGTTACGCAAATCGCGCAGGACATCATGTGGATACACTGGATGATGCTGATCATCTGTGCGATCATTTTCGTCGGCGTATTCGGGGTAATGTTCTACTCCATCTTCATGCACCGAAAGTCGCGCGGCGCCGTCCCCGCCAAGTTCCATGAGCATGTCGGCATTGAAGTCGCCTGGACCATCATCCCCTTCCTGATCGTGATCGGCATGGCGTTGCCCGCAACGCGCACCGTGGTCGCCATGAAGGACACATCCAGCTCCGACCTGACCGTCAAGGTCACGGGCTACCAATGGAAATGGGGCTACGAATATCTCGACGGCCCGGCGCAGGGCGTGAAGTTCCTGTCCAATCTGGCCACTCCCCGTGAACAGATCGTGGGCACCGCGCCTCGTACCGACCTGTACCTCATGGAAGTCGACAAGCCGCTGGTCGTGCCCGTCAACAAGAAGGTGCGCATCGTCCTGACTGCAAACGACGTTATTCACTCGTGGATGATTCCTGAATTCGGCGTCAAGCAAGACGCCATGCCGGGCTTCCTGCGCGACACCTGGTTCCGTGCCGAAAAAATCGGCACCTACCGTGGCCAGTGCGCCGAGCTTTGCGGCAAGGATCACGCCTTCATGCCCATCGTGGTCGACGTGGTTTCCCAGGAAGACTACGAAAAGTGGGCCGCCGGCGAAAAGAAAGCCCTGGCTTCCGCCGCCGACGATCCTAATAAAGAGTGGACCAAAGATGAACTCTTCGCCCGCGGCGAAAAGGTCTACGCCGCCAACTGCGTGGCTTGCCATCAGGCAAACGGCAAGGGCCTTCCCGGTACCTTCCCTGCTCTCGACGGCAGCGACAAATACGTCATGGGTCCCATGAAAGACCAGATTCTCACCGTGCTTAACGGTCATCCCGGTACCGCCATGGCGGCTTTCCGCGACCAGCTGAACGACGTTGAAATCGCCTCCGTTATCACCTACACCCGGAATGCCTGGAGCAATGCCGGAAAAGGTCAAGACCCGATTGTTCAACCTGCCAATGTCAAAGCCTTGCGCTAAGCCAACGGCACGTGTAAAACGAATTTGAATGTTTTTTACCGGGTCGCCGCGCAGCGACGGCCCGGTTGAGTAGGAAGGAGTCCACCATGAGCAGTGTTACTGCCGATCACGTCCCGGCCAGCCACGGTCACGACGACCACGACCACAAGCCGCAGGGCTGGCGTCGCTGGCTATTTGCCACCAACCATAAAGATATCGGTACGATGTACCTGATCTTTTCGTTCTGCATGCTGCTCGAAGGCGGCGTGCTGGCCCTGTTGCTGCGAACCGAACTGTTCTCGCCGGGCCTGCAATTCTTCCAGCCTGAATTGTTCAATCAGTTCACCACCATGCATGGCCTGATCATGATTTTCGGCGCCATCATGCCGGCTTTCGTGGGCTTCGCCAACTGGATGATTCCGCTGCAGATCGGCGCCTCCGACATGGCCTTCGCCCGCATGAACAACTTCAGCTTCTGGCTGCTGCCCATCGGCGCGATTCTGTTCACCGTGTCCTTCTTCGTGCCCGGCGGCGCCAACGCGGCCGGCTGGACCATGTACGCCCCGCTGTCGCTGCAAATGGGCCCCGGCATGGACTTCAACATTTTCGCGGTCCACATCCTGGGCGCATCGTCCATCATGGGCGCCATCAACATCATCGTCACGGTGCTCAACATGCGCGCGCCCGGCATGACCCTGATGAAAATGCCGCTGTTCTGCTGGACCTGGCTGATCACCGCCTACCTGCTGCTGGCCATCATGCCCGTGCTGGCCGCCGCCGTCACCATGCTGCTGACCGACCGCCACTTCGGCACCGCCTTCTTCAACGCGGCCGCCGGCGGCGACCCCGTCCTGTATCAGCACGTGTTCTGGTTCTTCGGCCACCCCGAAGTCTACGTCATGATCCTGCCGGCCTTCGGCATCGTGTCGGCCGTCGTTCCCGCGTTCTCGCGCAAGCCCCTGTTCGGCTACGCCTCGATGGTCTACGCGACCGCCGCCATCGCCATCCTGTCCTTCCTGGTCTGGGCGCACCACATGTTCGCCACCGGCATGCCCGTCACCGGCCAGCTGTACTTCATGTACGCCACCATGCTGATCTCCATCCCCACCGGGGTGAAGGTGTTCAACTGGGTCGCCACGATGTGGCGCGGGTCCCTGACCTTTGAAACACCCATGCTGTTCGCGATCGGCTTCATCTTCGTGTTCACCATCGGCGGCTTTACCGGCCTGATCCTGGCGGTCGCCCCCATCGACATCGCCGTGCACGATACCTACTACGTGATCGCCCACTTCCACTACGTGATGGTGGCCGGTTCGCTGTTCGGCATGTATGCGGGCGCCTATTACTGGCTGCCTAAATGGACCGGCCGCATGTACGACGAAAAACTGGGCAAGTGGCACTTCTGGTCCAGCATGATTTCGTTCAACATCACCTTCTTCCCCATGCACTTCCTGGGCCTGGCCGGCATGCCTCGCCGTTATGCGGATTACGCGGCGCAGTTCACCGACTTCAACGAAATCGCCACCATAGGCGCCTTCTGGTTCGGCCTGTCGCAGCTCATCTTCCTGTACCTGGCCCTCAAGGCCTGGAACGGCCGCGGCGAGCCCGCCCCCGCCAAGCCCTGGGAAGGCGCCACCGGCCTGGAATGGTCCGTGCCCTCGCCCGCTCCGTTCCACACCTTCGTTACGCCCCCTGTCGTCAAATAAGGTTTGCACATGACCCCCGAACAACGCCGGAAGAACCGCAACACCGCCATCGCTCTGGTCATCCTCGTGATAGCCGTCATAGCGTGGACCTTCTGGCGTGGCGGGTCCCTTGGAAGCTGATGCGGCATGACTGAAGACATCAAGGAACTTTCGCGCCGCAAGCTCAACTTCTTCCAGACCATGAAAGCGGTGGCCTGGGGGTTTTTCGGGGTCCGCAAGGGCAAGGGCTACACTGAGGATATCGGCAGCCTGAACCCCGTGCACCTGATTGCCGCCGGCATTATTGCCGCCATTGTTTTCGTTGTAGGGCTGGTCTTGATCGCCCGCTGGCTCATTGGCTATTTGACCTAATATTTTTAATTCAATAATTCGCAGGAGAACACCATGAGTGCAAGTCACTTGGCTCAGGGCAAAGAGGCACCTTATTACTACGTGCCCGCCGATTCAGTCCACCCGGTACGCGCCAGCATTTCATTGCTGCTGACGCTGCTGGGCGCCGCGTTGTGGATCAACAGCTACAGCGTCGGATTCTGGCTTTTCATCGTCGGCATCCTCAGCCTTTTCGTCGTGCTCTACGGCTGGTTCGGCGATGCCATCCGCGAATCCGAAAGCGGCATGAACAGCACCCGCGTCGACCACTCCTATCGCTGGAGCATGGCCTGGTTCATTTTCTCGGAAGTCATGTTCTTCGGCGCGTTCTTCGGTTCCTTGTGGTATGCCCGCGAGGTCACCACGCCCTGGCTCAGCAACCTGGACCATCAAACGCTGCTATGGCCCAATTTCGCCGGCACCTGGCCCAACCTGGGACCCGCGGGCGTAGTGCCCGAGTTCAAGACGGTCGGCCCCTTCTGGCTGCCCACCATCAACACCGCCCTGCTGCTGACGTCGGGCCTCACGCTGACCATCTCGCACCACGCACTGCGCGCCAGCCATCGCGGCAAGGCCATCTTCTGGCTGGCCGCCACGGTCATCCTGGGCTTCACCTTCGTGGCCTGCCAGGCCTATGAATACCATCATGCCTACCAAGAGCTGAACCTGCGCTTCGACTCCGGCATCTATGGTTCGCTGTTCTATATGCTGACGGGCTTCCACGGCTTCCACGTCATACTGGGCTCCGTCTTCCTGACCGTCATCCTGTTCCGCCTGATCAGGGGCCACTTCACCGCCAATCAGCACTTCGGCTTCGAAGGCGCCGCCTGGTACTGGCACTTCGTCGACGTGGTCTGGCTGGGCCTGTACCTGTTCGTATACTGGTTCTAGGCCAATACGGCCGACACGGCCGCTTGCAGGAATGAACGCAAGCGAAAAAAGGCCGGCTCCCCGCCGGCTTTTTTTCCGCCCTAGCGGGTTACGAACCCGGTGCTTTGTATCCAGCCCATATGGTGGGCGAAAAGCACGAACAGGAAAAGCACGATAGACAAGCCGATGCGCACGGTCAAAGCGTTCACCGTGCGGTTTGTGCCCCCCTTGTCGCGCATCAGATAGACCAGGGCGGAAGCTAAACTTCCTAAAATGCCCAGGAACGCTAGGATGACTACGATACGCATTTCGGCCTCCGGTAAAACCTGAATTATTGCAGACATGGCACGCCCTCACACGATTTTCCACACGCTGACCGCCCTGGTTCTCCTGGGTGCGCTGGCGTTCGTGTTCGCATCCCTGGGCAATTGGCAGTTGGGCCGTGCCGCCCAGCGTGACGCCATCAGGCTGGCCATCGACGCCGGACGCGCCAGCGCTCCCCTGGCCATAGCCGCCGGCACGCCCGCAACGGAAATGCTGCCCTGGCGCCCCGCAACGGCACATGGCCGCTGGCGGCATGACTTGACCGTGCTGCTGGAGAACCGCAACTATCGGGGCCGGCCAGGTTACTGGGTGGCGACGCCGCTGGTCATCGACGAAGCTTCCGGCACGGCCATGCTCGTCCTGCGCGGCTGGCTGCCGCGCCCGTCTACTTTTCCGCAGGGCCTGCCCCAGGTCCCCGCAGCCGCGGGCGAACAGACCGTATCGGGCGAATTGCTGGAGCGCGTTCCCAGGCTCTTCGAGCTTTGGTCATGGGCGGGCGGCAGGGCCACGCAGCTGCCGGAACGCCTGCCCGACCCCAACCAGGCGACGCCCCGCGTCCAGAATCTGGATCTGGCCGCCTATGCGGCGGCAACCGGCCTGAAATTCAAGCCCGCCGTCCTGGCCCAGACCGTTGCCGCGACGCCGGCCGGCGAGGCGGCGGACGGCGCGCAGCTCATGCATGAATGGCCGGAACCTTCCCTGGATTCGGACAAGAACCGCGGCTATGCCCTGCAATGGTTCGGCTTTTCCGCCATCGCCGCCATCGCGTGGCTCGTCCTGGCCTGGCGCGCCCTGCGTCGCCGCAAATCGCCCCCTATTTTGTAAGGAACCCCATAGTGGTCAGCCCCTCCCCCGCAACACCGCAACCCGCCCGCAAGCCACGCTCCACATGGCCTTTGTACCTGATCGTGGCCATGTGCCTGGCGCCCGTCGTGTTCGCCCTGTTGGCGTATTACGTCCCATCGCTGGGCCTGCGCCCCCAGGAAAGCACCAACTACGGAACGTTGATACAGCCTCAGCGGCCCATCCCAAGCGCCCAGGAACTACCGCTGACCACCCGGGACGGCCAGCCTTTCGACCTGGCCAGCCTGCACGGCAAATGGCTGCTGGTCAGCGCCGATGCCAGCGCCTGCCCCGAATCCTGCGTCAGGAAGCTGTTCATTCTGCGCAATTCCCACGCCAGCCAGGGCAAGAATGTGGAACGCCTGGCCCGTGTCTGGTTCATGACGGACAAGGGGCCGGTGCCCGAGCAAGTGCTTGAAGCCTACAAGGGCACGCACATGCTGCAGGCCGATCCCGACAAGCTGGCGGCGTTCCTCGCGCCCAAGGCGAGCCCCGCCGAGCGCGAGGCGGCGCTGAAGGCCCCCATGTGGATCATCGACCCCCTGGGCAACCTGATGATGCAGTTCCCGGCCGACGCCGACCCCATCTCGGTGCGCGACGACATCAGCAAACTCATCCGCAATTCGCGCATTGGCTAGGAATATGGTGGAACGCATTACATCGCGATACCGGAAGCTGGTATTCGCCACCTGGTTCCTGACCCTGGACCTGATCATGTTCGGCGCCTTCGTGCGCCTGACCGACTCCGGGCTGGGCTGCCCGGACTGGCCGGGTTGCTACGGCAAGATCACCCCCATCGGGGCCAGCGGACACATAGAACAGGCCTTGCAGGCCATGCCCTACGGCGCCGTCAGCTTTTCCAAGGCGTGGATCGAAATGATCCATCGCTATGTGGGCTCCATACTGGGCATGATGATCATCGGCATCGTCTACATGGCCTGGCGGTATCGCCGCGAACTGGGCAACACGCCGCGTTTGGCCGTCGTCACGCTGGTGGCCGTATGCGTGCAGGGCGCCTTCGGCGCCTGGACCGTCACCCATCAGCTGATGCCCGTGGTGGTCACCAGCCATCTGCTGGGCGGCATGCTGCTGCTGGCCCTCATGACCTGGCTGGCCGCACGCGAGAAAACACATGCGCCCATCGCCGCCCAGGCGGTGCGCTGGCGCGCATGGATGGCCGGCGGCCTGATCCTGCTGTTCACCCAGGTGGCGCTGGGCGGATGGGTCAGCACCAATTACGCGGCGCTGGCCTGCATGGATTTCCCCATGTGCCACGGGCGCTGGGTTCCCGACATGGATTTCCATGGCGGATACTCGCTGATCCGGGGCCTGGGAATGCTGCCCTCGGGCGAGATGATTTCCCAGAACGCCCTGACCGCCATTCACTGGGTGCATCGCAATTTCGCCTTCCTGGTATTTGCCTACCTGGGTATACTCGCATGGAAAATGCTGGCGGAACCCGGATTGCGCGGTCCCGCAAAACTAGTGCTCATCCTGCTGGCGGCCCAGCTGCTGACCGGGCTTACCACCATCTTCTTCCAGTGGCCCCTGCTTATCGCCGTACTGCACAACGGCGGCGCGGCGGGGCTGGTGCTGGCCAGCGTTACTCTACTGGTGCGCCTGTCGCGCGCCCATGGGGCTAAAATACCGGCATGACTTCCGTACCCGTTCCCTCCCAGCCCTTAATCCGGCAGTACTTGGTGTTGACCAAGCCCCGCGTGACCCAATTGGCGGTTTTCTGCGCGGTCATCGGCATGTTCCTGGCCAGCCCGGGCCTGCCCGACCTGGGTCTCGTCATTGCCGGAACCGTTGGAATCTGGCTGCTTGCCGCGGCGGCCTTCGCCGTGAACTGCCTGATCGAACAGGAGATCGACGCCCGCATGCTGCGCACGGCGCGCAGGGCGACGGCCCGTGGCACCATCAGCAATACCCAGGTCATCCTGATGTCGGGCGGGCTGGGCGGCCTGGGCATGGTCGTCCTGTACAACCTGGTCAATCCCCTGACCATGTGGCTGACTTTCGCCACATTCGTAGGCTATGCCATCATCTACACCATCATCCTCAAGCCGCTGACCCCGCAGAACATCGTCATCGGCGGCCTGTCGGGCGCCATGCCGCCCGCCCTGGGCTGGGCCACGGTGGCCGACTCGGTGCCGGCCGAAGCCTGGATACTGGTGCTCATCATTTTTATCTGGACGCCGCCCCATTTCTGGGCCCTGGCCCTGTACCGCAACAACGACTACGCCAAGGCCGGCCTGCCCATGCTGCCAGTCACGCACGGCAAGCAGTTCACGCGCCTGCATATCCTGCTGTACAGCTTCGTGCTGTTCGCGGCCACCCTGCTGCCCTTTATCGTGCGCATGAGCGGCCTGTTCTATCTGGCTTCGGCCATTGTCCTGAGCGGCATGTTCGTGATGTATTCCTGGCGCTTGTACAAGGAATACTCCGACGAACTCTCGCGCAAGCTGTTCCGTTTCTCCATTCTGTACCTGGCCCTGCTTTTTGCAGCCCTGCTGCTCGACCACTGGGTCAGGCTGGCCTGATTCTCATCCCGGAAGTCCTATGCCTGTGTTTTCCAACAAGCGCCGCAGCCTCCTGACCCTGCCCCTGGCCGCCGCGCTGGCCCTCTCCATGACCGCATGCGGCAAGAAAGAAGTCGCCTTCAAGGGTTCCGACATCAGCGGCACCAAGCTTGGCCAGGACATGGCCATGGTGGACGGCAGCGGCACGCTGCGCACGCTGGCCGACTACAAGGGCAAGGTGGCTGTCGTGTTCTTTGGATTTACCCAATGCCCCGACGTGTGTCCCACCGCCATGGCCGAGCTTGCTCAGACCATGGAGATCCTGGGCGACGATGCCGGCAAGGTGCAGGTATTGATGATCAGCGTCGATCCCGAACGCGACACGCCCGAGATCCTGTCGGCCTACGTCAAGGCCTTCAATCCCGATTTCGTCGGCCTGACCGGCACACCCGAGCAGCTGAGCACGACGGCCAAGTCGTTCAAGGCCTATTACGCCAAGTCGGCGGGCGCGACGCCCGGCCAGTACTCGATGGATCACGCCTCGTCCTTCTACATCATCGACCCCGAAGGCGAGGCGCGGGTGCTGGTCAGCGGCAATGCCTCTGCCCAGGACATCGCCGACGACATTCGCCAGCTTCTGTAAGAGTCGCCCGCCGCTTCAAGCGGCGCCGGTGGCGGCCGGATCACCCGGCTCGGCCTGATCCGCGGCAGGCGTTGCGGCTGCCGGCGATGCCGCCGCGGCTTCCGTGGACTTCCCAACGACCGGAGGCCGCTGTGCCGGGGCCTCGCCACGCAGCTCGGGCAGGGGCTCGTGCTGGCGCTCGCCCGACTGGAATTCCTGCCATACCTCCAGCGCGCGCCGGCGTTGCTTGACCACCGTATCTATTTTTTCCCGCAAGGCCGGATCGCGCTTGAGCAGGGTGTCGAAATCGCCTTCCAGCAGCATCAAGAGGCGGCTGTAGCCCAGGGACGTCACCTTGGCCTCAAACTCCGTACCGGCGACCATGGCCATTTCACCGAAGATTTCTCCCGTGCCCAGTTCAACCGTCGTCTGGTCCGGCAAGTGTATGGTCACCGCGCCCGAGGCCACGATGTACATCGCCCGGCTTCGGCCTACCTGCATGCGGATCTGCTGATCGGGCACCGCCAGGCGCGGCTTGAGCAGCTTGGCGATCGCCCGCAGGGCGTCGGGAGCGAGGCCCTCAAAAAAAGGCACCCGGCGTATCAGGTCGCTGGCGCTCATGGCGATATCCAGCGCGGGATGCTTTTGCACATGGCTCCAGCGATGGTCTATCTGCTTGACCAGGTCGGAATACATTTCGCCGGTAATCAGGAATTGCGACAGCATGTCGCGATAGCGCAGGCGCTCCAGTGCGCGCGCCATGCGGCCCAGGTAGGCTTCCTGCAGCCACTGTGCAAAGACGGGGTACTGGAGGTTCATCGCCTGCAAGGCGTTCTCCAGCAGCACCAGGCGATGCCTGTGCGCGTCGATGATGGCGGCGGTGGCCTCCGGCCCCAACAGGGGCTGGATTTCCTTTTCCGCAAAATGCATCAGCCGTTGGGCCACTGAGCGCTTGGTCATCAAATTGGTGAACCGCTTGGCCAGCTCGCGGGCCAGCCAGCCTTGCATGCCGAACAGATAGTGCATCCGCAGCGCCAGGCGGAATGCCGGCGAATAGCGCAAGTCGGCGGCAATGGCCGCCTCGAAGCCTTTTACGCCGCCCGACCTTACGGCGTCGCTCATGTGCTCGGCCCGGGCCAGCAGCGACTCCGCCGCACGCCAATCGACGACTTGCGCTTTCAGGGTGTCGAAGAACATTTCCTCTTCGCGGGCCGCCATCATGGCCAGCCCCATGGACACTTTCTGGTCGTGGGACAGCTGCGCCAGCTCGCCGCCGTCCACGCTGGCCAGCGTGGCGTCGAAGACCGCATGCACACGATGCCGGACATCGGCCCCGATATGCTCGTTGCTCGCCAATTCGTCGGTTTTCTCGCGCAGGTCGTCCAGGGCGACGACCACCGCCTGGTTGCGCAGCGTGCGCTCGAAGGGCGAGAGCTCGTTCAGGCGCAGCCGCCGTATCAGGAAGCGCAAGCTGGTGCCATTGATGAACAAAGTCATCAGCACGAAGCCTGTGGTGGCCACCGCAATGAACTGGCGCGCTTCGTAGGGAACGTTATGCTGCTCGGTCACGGCCAGGGCCAGGGCCAGCGATACGGCGCCACGCAGGCCGCCCCACCACATCACCGCTTTATAGGAACGGCTGACCTTGGTGCCGAATCGCGTCAGTCCCAGCAGGGGTAGCACGCCGAATACCATCACGCCGCGCGCGGCAAGCGTCACGACGAACACCAGCAGGATCAGCAGCACCTGCATCCATGTGATATCGGCGATCATGCGCGGTATCAGCATGGCGGCGAAAACGAAAATCAGGGAATTGGCCCAGAAGCCGAACTGCGACCAGGAGCTGGACAACTGTTCGAAGGTCGCCGGCGACATGCGGGTGCGTCCGGTCGAACCCACCACCAGCCCGGCGATGACGGTGGCGACCACGCCGGAAACGCCCAGATAGTGCTCGGAGATGTAGAAGGTCAGATAGGCCAGGGCGACGGTCAGGGTTATCTCGGCGGTGGGCCAGCCGCGCAGCCAGATGAAAAGGCCGCTGGCCAGCCGCCCCATGAGGAAGCCCGCCACGCCGCCACCCAGGAAGCTGAGCACGAAGCCATAGAATACTTTGCCGGTGGACAACTGGCCGCCGCCGTACAAGACCGTCAGCAACACGGAATACAAGGCAATGGACGCCGCGTCGTTGAACAGCGACTCGCCTTCCACCAGCGTGGTCAGGCGCTTGGGCGCTCCGACCTCGCGGAACACGCCCACCACGGCGACCGGATCGGTGGTCGCCACGATGGCGCCCAGCATCAGGCATACCACCAGGCCGTAGTCCGACGCGGCGCTCAACGAAAAACCCACCGCGACCGTGCAGACGATGACGGCCACGATAGCCATCATCAGAATGGGGCCGATGTCGTCCAGCAGCCGCCGCACATTCAAGGCCAGCGCGGTTTCGAAAAGCAGTATGGGAAGGAAAACGAAGAGAAAGGTCTCCGACGACACCTCGAAATGCTGGAGCGAATCGAGGAAATCGGACATGACCAGCGGCGCCCAGCTATGGACATGTATGATCAAGCCAAGAACGAAGCCCACAATGGCCAGGAGGACGGAATAGGGCAGCCGAAGGCGGCCGGCCACCGGCGGCATGAAGGACACCAGCGCGAGCAGGCCGGCCAGTCCAAATACCAGGTGTCCTATCTGCATGATCGCAATCCTTTCGCCGTCCAGCCCTTTAGAAGCTCAAGAATATCGCTTTTTTCGGTGGATTTTTTCGGGGCGCCGGGATTTTTTTACCCCGGCCGGCGCAAGGCATAAAAAATGGGACACTTGGAGTGTCCCATAAACATCCGCTTCAAAAGGGAGGGGAAGAGGAGAAGCCGAAGCGGACGATGATCGGCGGCTCGCGCATCGATGGCGATACGCCGTTCATACAGATTAGTCACAAGCCGGACGATTAAGTTCGGGCACGGGCCGGGAAAGGTGTAATAAAAAATTTCCTGGCCGGATGCCTAGTCCGCCAGCGCCATGCGCAACTTCTTGAATGCGGCGGTTTCGATCTGGCGGATGCGCTCGGCCGAGACACCGAATTCAGCGGCCAATTCGTGCAGCGTGGCGCCGCCCTCGTCCTGCAGCCAGCGGGCCTGGACGATGCGCCGCGAACGGGGATCCAGGCCTTCCAGCGCATCGGACAGGCCCGCGCCCTGAAGATGATCGTAAGAGCGGCGCTCGAGAATGCGCGAAGGCTCCTGCCGCCCCTCGTCGGACAGGTAGGCAATCGGCGCATAGCCGTCCTCGTCGTCACCGGAGGTTTCGAGCGCCATTTCGCGGCCCGACAGGCGGACTTCCATCTCGCTGACATCTTCGGGACGGACGTTGAGCTCGCGCGCAATCTCGTTGACCTGCTCGGTATCCATCGTCTGGCCATCGGGGCGCATGCGGCGCAGGTTGAAGAACAGCTTGCGCTGCGCCTTGGTCGTGGCCACCTTCACCAGCCGCCAGTTGCGGACGATGTATTCATGGATTTCGGCCTTGATCCAGTGCACCGCGAACGACACCAGCCGTACGCCGCGATCGGGATCGAAGCGCTTGACGGCCTTCATGAGCCCGATATTGCCTTCCTGGATGAGGTCGGCGTGAGCCAGGCCGTAGCCTAGGTACTGGCGGGCGATGGACACCACCAGACGCAAGTGGGAGGTAATCAGTTGCCGGGCGGCATCCAGATCGGAATCATCGCGCAAACGCTTGCCCAACGCCACTTCCTGCTCTTGAGTAAGCATGGGCAGACGATTCACAGCGCTTATATAGGCTTCAATCGTGCCTAAGGCACCCGGATTGGAGATAGCCATGGCCAGCTGATTGTTGCTCAGCGCCAAGGATTGCGAAGCATGAGTCATCGATAAAGCGATCCTATAAAAGGCATATTTCTAATATTAGCACTCCAGCGCCGCGAGTGCTAATCTTGCGAAAAACCAGCTATGTACAGGTAATAAGAGCATTTTTCGTGCCGAAAGTTCGAATTTTGTTCCGCCCAGCCTATAAAATCGCTGTTGCGGAACTATTGCAAGCCCTACCTTTGTTCATGCCCCCGCGCCGGGGGCCACGGAGACCGTTTCCATGCTTTTGAAGAAATTCGCGTGTTCAGCCGCCCTGTTTGCCCTGGCGGGCGTCCTGCCCGCCGCCGCGCAGGTCAAAATAGGCGTGGTCACCTCGGCCACCGGGCCCACGGCCATGGTGGGCATACCTCAGAAAAACACAGTGCCGCTGCTGCCGACCAAAATCGGCGACCTAACGGTGGAATACATATCGCTGGACGATGCCAGCGATCCGACCCAGACGGTCACCGCCTTCAAGAAGCTGATCAGCGAGGAAAAAGTCGACGCCTTCATCGGCCCGACCGGCTCGCCCAATGCCATGGGCATCCTCCAGTTCGTGGCTGAATCGGGCACGCCCATGCTGGCGCCGGTGGGGACGGCGGCCGTCGTCCTGCCCATGACGCCGCAAAAGAAGTGGGTGTTCAAGACCACCCAGAACGACGACATCATCGCCAAGGCCCTGGTCGGCCACATGGCGAAGGCGGGCGTCAAGACGGCGGGCTTCATCGGCTTCAATGATGCCTACGGCGAGAACTGGCTGAAAGTATTCACCGGCCTGGCCCAGGACAACGGCATCAAGATCGTCGCGACCGAGCGCTATCAGCGCTCGGACAGCTCCGTCACGGGCCAGGCGCTGAAGGTTTTGTCAGCCAAGCCCGATGCCGTCCTGATTGCCGGCACCGGCACGGCGGCAGTCCTGCCGCAGGCGACGCTGGCCAAGCAGGGCTATAAAGGCCAGATCTACCAGACTCATGGCGCCGCGCTGCCCGCATTCCTGAAGCTGGGGGGCAAAGACGTCGAAGGCACCATACTGGCCGCCGGCCTGATGCTGGTGCTGCCGGAAATCGCCGACAGCAATCCATCGAAGAAAATCGCCGAAGACTACGTCGCACGCTACACCAAAATGTACGGCGAACGGCCGGCCACATTCGGCGCCAATGTGTTCGACGCCGGCCTGCTGCTGGAAAAAGCCATCCCGCAGGCAGCCAAATCGGCCAAGCCGGGCACCCGGGAATTCCGCAGCGCACTGCGCGATGCCCTGGAGAACACCCGAGAACTGGTCGCCACGCAGGGCGTCTACAACATGAGCCCCGAAGACCACAGCGGCTTCGATGAGCGCGGTCGGGAACTGCTGGTCGTGAAAAATGGAGAATGGCGCCTGCTCAAGTAGGCCTTGAACAGGCGCGCCTCCTGGAGCCTGTCATCGCCAGAAGGGAAGCCGCCCGGGCTTTAATCGGCGCCCAGGCGTTCCGCATGGAACGCCACATGGTCCTCGATGAACGTGGAAATGAAGTAGTAGCCATGGTCGTAGCCCGCATGGCGGCGCAGGACAAGGGGTTGCTGCGCCAGGGCGCAGGCTGCTTCAAAAGCCTCGGGGTGAAGTTGCTCTTCCAGGAAGTTGTCGGCCAGGCCCTGATCGATCAGTATGCCCTTGGGAAACGGGCTTTGCGACTGCTCCATCAACAAAGAGGCGTCGTAGCCCGCCCATGCCTGCCGGTCATCGCCCAGATAGGATGAAAACGCCTTTTCCCCCCAGGGGCAGCGCGAGGGCGCCGAAATGGGAGCAAAGGCCGATACCGACCGGAACTTGTCGCGGTGGCGCTGGGCCAGCACCAGGGCGCCATGGCCGCCCATGGAATGGCCGAACAGGCCCACGCATGCGGCGTCGCCCGGCAACTGGCTGGTGACGATGCCGAAAAGCTCGTCCGCCACATAGCTTTCCATGCGGTAGTGCGAACTCCATGGCGCCTGCGTGGCATCCAGGTAGAAGCCCGCGCCCGTGCCGAAGTCCCAATCGTCGTCCTCGCCGGCGATGCCGGCCCCGCGCGGGCTGGTATCCGGCGCAACCAGCATCAAGCCGTGCTGCGCGGCATAGCGCTGCGCACCCGCCTTGATCATGAAGGTTTCCTCGGTGCAGGTCAGGCCGGCCAGAAAGAACAGCACCGGCACACGGCCCTGCTCCGCCTGCGGCGGCAGGAAGACGGAGAAGCGCATGGGCAGGCCGATGGCCCTGGAGGCATGGCGATAGTAGCGCTGGACGCCATCGAAGCAGCGATGCTCGCTGAGCAGTTCAAGATCATCCTGTGGCATCACGGGGTCTCCTTGTGGCGGCCCGGGCCGCGATGGCCGGGCATCAGTACACCACTACCGAACGGATGGACTCGCCGCGCTTCATCAGCTCAAAGCCTTCGTTGATCTGGTCCAGACGCAGGGTGTGGGTGATGAGATCGTCGATATTGATCTTGCCGTCCATATACCAGTCGACGATCTTGGGCACGTCCGTTCGGCCGCGCGCGCCGCCGAATGCCGAGCCCTTCCATTCGCGTCCGGTCACCAACTGGAAGGGGCGCGTGGAGATCTCGGCACCGGCCTCGGCCACGCCGATGATGATGGACTGGCCCCAGCCGCGATGGCAGCATTCCAGCGCCTGGCGCATGACTTTGGTATTGCCTATGCACTCGAAGGAGTAATCGGCGCCGCCGTCGGTCAGCTGGATGATGTGATCGACCACGTTCTCGACCTCGTTCGGGTTGATGAAGTGGGTCATGCCGAACTTGCGCGCCATGGCTTCGCGCTCCGGGTTCAGGTCCACGCCGATGATCTTGTCGGCGCCCACCATTTTTGCGCCCTGAATGACGTTCAAGCCTATGCCGCCCAGACCGAACACCACCACATTGGCGCCCGCCTCGACTTTGGCGGTGAACAGCACCGCGCCCAGGCCGGTGGTGACGCCGCAGCCTATGTAGCACACCTTGTCGAAGGGAGCGTCGCTGCGTATCTTGGCCAGGGCGATCTCGGGGACGACGATGTGGTTCGAGAACGTGGACGTGCCCATGTAATGGTGCACCGGCTTGCCGCCCACGGTAAAGCGCGACGTGCCGTCGGGCATCAGGCCCTTGCCCTGCGTGGCGCGTATGGCCGTGCAAAGATTCGTCTTGCGAGACAGGCAGGACTTGCACTGCCGGCACTCCGGAGTATAGAGCGGAATGACGTGGTCTCCCGCCTTCAGCGAGCTGACGCCCGGGCCGGTTTCCAGCACGACGCCGGCGCCTTCATGGCCCAGTATCGATGGAAAAATGCCTTCGGGATCGGCGCCGGACAGCGTGTAATAGTCGGTATGGCAAATGCCCGTGGCCTTGATTTCGACCAATACTTCGCCGGCCTTGGGGCCTTGAAGCTCGACATCTTCAATAGTCAGTGGTTCGCCCGCTTTCCAGGCTATCGCCGCTTTCGTTTTCATACCTGCTCCTGAATACTGTTTAAACGCGACCGCCGCCGCATGCTTGAACGGCGGCGCCAGGACGATGTTAAACGATAACTCAGTACTCCGACGACTTCCCGGTCAGGGCGACGCCGGCGCGCAGCATGAAGTAGGCGAACGCGTCCACCCAGCGGCCCAGCCAACTGCGCCCCTGCAACTGTTCTTCAGTGACGCGCTCCGCGCTGCCATGCATTTCCGACTCGATGGCCGCCTTCAGTTCATCGGCGAATTGCGCATCGTGCACGAAGACATTGGCTTCGCGAGCCAGCAGCAGGCTGAAGGGATCCAGGTTGGACGATCCCACCATGGCGCAGCGGTCGACGACGGCGACCTTGGCATGCAGATAGCTGGCCATGTATTCATAGATTTCTATGCCATCGTCCAGCAGCTTGCAATACATGTATCGGCAGGCCCGGTACTGCATGGGATATTCGGAGCGTCCTTGCAGCAGCAGACGCACCTTCACTCCGCGCTGGGCCGCTTCCTGCAAGCCCTTGCGCAAGCGCCGTCCCGGAAAAAAGTATGCGTTGGCGATCAGGATGTCGCTGTCGGCCCTTCCCATGGTGGACAGGTAGACATTTTCTATGGTCTGGCGAAACCGGATATTGTCGCGCAGCAGCAGGGCCGCCCGCCGGCCCGGTTCGAAGGAAGGCGCCGGCTCTTTCCGCCTGGCCTTGAACCATTCCGTAATATGGGTCAGCCGCCGATAGAACGCGGCCCAGTCATCGCGCCGGCGCCAGGCCATACGCAGCCACAGGGCTCGCTGCGCCCGGGCCGCATCGGCGGCGATGGGACCCTGCAGGCGCACGGCGAAGTCGAAGCGCGGCTTCGGGCCCTGGCCGTCATCGGGCACGTCGACGTAGTCGTCCAGCACATTGATGCCGCCCACGAAGGCAATGGCGCCATCGACCACCGTCAGCTTGCGGTGCAGCCGGCGCAGGCGCCGCAGGTTGAAGCGCGCCGCGCGCAGGCCCGCCGGCTCGGGCCGGTAGATGCGGTACTGGGCACCCATTTCCGTCAGCTTGCGCGCAATGTCGGCGGCGTGCTCCTGGCTGCCGAAGCCGTCGATGACGACCCGCACCTTCACGCCGCGCGCACAAGCCCGGCTCAAGCTGTCCAGGACCAGCAAGCCGGTTCGGTCGAGATTGAATATATAGGTTTCCAGATGCACCTGGCGCTGCGCCTGGTCGATGGCTTCGCAAAGCGCCGGAAAGAACTCGCCGCCGTTGTGCAGCAGTTCGATGCGATTGCCTTCGCGCCAGTTCAGGCGCGGTTCTTTCTGAGCCATGCCCGACTTCCTTGCCTGATCCGCCCGGCCTCGCCGACGGGGCCGGTCAAGGCAGCTCCAGTTCGGCGAACAAGGGCGCGTGGTCGGAGATCTGCCGCCAGGGCAGCCCTTGCAGCACGCGTGCCTTGCGCACGGCAAAGCCCCGTTGATAGATGCGGTCCAGGCGCAGCCAGGGAAATGCCGCGGGAAAGGTGCGGGGCGGCGGCGTCAGGCGCGCCGCCCCGTTGATGCCCAGCTCGTGCACCTTTTCCGCCAGCGGCAGCGGGCGGGGCGGATGGCGCAGGCTATTGCGCAGGCGCGCCACCGAGTGGCGCAGCTTGCGCGGTTCGAAGTCGTCGTGGGGCGCGACGGCAAACACTTCGTATAAGCCCAGTTGCTGGACGAACAAGGGCGCAAGCCGATTGTTCCAGTCATTGAAGTCGCCCGCGATCAACATGGGTTCGCCCTCGGGGACCAGGCGGCGGATGCGCTCGACCAATGCACCCACCTGGCGCGAGCGCCCGCCCGCGAACAGGCCCAGGTGGACGACCAGGCAATGCACCGACACGCCCTGGACCTCGACCAGCGCATGCAGCAGCCCGCGCTGCTCCAGCTTGTGGTCGGAGATATCCTGGTTCTCGTGCTGGAGTATGGGAAAGCGCGACAACAGGGCGTTGCCATGATCGGTGTGCGGCCGCACCGCGTTGCAGCCGTAAGCGGCATGCATGCAAAGGGCCGCGCCCAGCGATTCGTGCTGGGCGTCCAGGCTGATGCGCTGTTCGTTGCGGCCCTGGACTTCTTGCAGGAACAGCAGGTCGGGGCGCAGTCCGTAAAGGCCAAGCCGCAATTCCGACAACGATTCACGGCTGCCCGTTGCGGAACGGCCCTTATGGATGTTGTAGCTTACGACCCGGATGACCGACACGATCCCTCCCCTGTTGCTCCTGCTACTTTACTTCGGTATTGCGCAGGCGGATGTGCAATTCGCGCAATTGCTTCTCGTCCACGGCGGACGGCGCCTGCGTCAGCAGGCACTGTGCACGCTGCGTCTTGGGGAAGGCAATCACGTCGCGTATGGATTCGGCGCCCGCCATCATGGTCACCAGGCGATCCAGGCCGAATGCCACGCCGCCATGCGGAGGCGCGCCGTATTGCAATGCATCGAGCAGGAAGCCGAACTTGTTGCGCGCTTCTTCCGCACCGATATTCAAGGCGCGGAATACTTTGCTCTGGACATCGGCGCGATGGATACGGACCGAACCGCCGCCCACTTCCCATCCGTTCAGGACCATGTCGTAGGCCTTGGCCAAGGCCCGGCTGGGGTCGGTTTCAAGGAAGTCCTCGTGGCCGTCCTTCGGACTGGTGAAGGGATGATGAGCCGCAAAGTAGCGGCCTTCTTCCTCGTCGTATTCGAACATGGGGAAGTCCACCACCCACAGAGGCTTCCAGCCGGCTTCGAACAGGCCGTTCTGCTTGCCGAACTCGCTGTGGCCGATCTTGACCCGCAAGGCCCCGATGGCATCGTTCACGACCTTGGTCTTGTCGGCACCGAAGAAAATCAGGTCACCGCTCTGGGCGCCGCTGCGCTCGATGAGCTTGGTCAGGGCGTCGACGTGTATGTTCTTGACGATGGGCGATTGCAGGCCGTCGGGGATGGATGCCGCATCGTTGACCTTGATGTAGGCCAGGCCCTTGGCGCCGTATATGCCCACGAATTTGGTGTAGGCGTCGATCTCGCTGCGGGGCATGCTGGCGCCGCCCGGAACGCGCAAGGCCACCACGCGGCTGGCCGGGTCGTTGGCAGGCGCCGAGAACACCTTGAAATCGACATCCTGCATCAGGTCGCCGACATCGACGAACTCCAGCTTCACGCGCAGATCGGGCTTGTCGGAGCCATAGCGGCGCATGGCTTCGTCCCAGGTCATCGTGGGGAAGGCGGCGGGCAATTCCACTTTTTGCACATGGGCGAAGACGTGCCGGATCATGCCTTCGAAGATCTCGCGTATCTGCTCTTCGTTCAGAAACGATGTTTCGCAATCGATCTGGGTGAACTCGGGCTGGCGGTCGGCGCGCAGGTCTTCGTCGCGGAAGCACTTCGTGATCTGATAGTAGCGGTCGAAGCCCGACACCATCAGCATCTGCTTGAACAGCTGCGGCGATTGCGGCAAGGCGAAGAACTGGCCGTCGTTCACGCGCGAAGGGACCAGGTAGTCGCGCGCGCCTTCGGGCGTGCTCTTGGTGAGCATGGGTGTTTCAATATCGATGAAGCCCAGGTTGTCCAGATACTTGCGCACTTCGATGGAGACCCGGTAGCGCAGCATCAGGTTGTGCTGCATCTGCGGGCGGCGCAGATCCAGTACGCGATGCGTCAGCCGGGTGGTCTCCGACAGGTTGTCGTCGTCCAGCTGGAAGGGCGGCGTGACCGAAGCGTTCAGCACTTCGATTTCGCGGCACAGCACTTCGATCTCGCCCGACTTGAGCTCGGGATTGCTGGTGCCTTCCGGGCGCAACCGCACCAGGCCGGTCACGCGCACGCAGAACTCATTGCGTATGTGTTCGGCGGTGGAGAATGCCTCGACATTGTCCGGATCGACCACGATCTGGGCCAGGCCCGCGCGATCGCGCAGGTCGATGAAAATCACCCCTCCGTGGTCGCGGCGGCGATGAACCCAGCCAAACAAGGTCACTGTCTGGTCAAGGTGTTCTTTACTGACGTCGCCGGTATAGCAGGTACGCATCGAGGATTACTCCGTATATAAAATTCTTGTAAACAAAATCAGGGCCGGTCCTTGCCGGACGAGTCCGCTTCCTGGGCCGCGTCGATGCGCTGGGCCGCCTCGACCACCGAGACCGCCTCGTGGCCGGCTTCCAGCGCCTTGACCGTCCCGGGAGCCACGACACCCATGGAAACAATGTACTTCAATGCCGCGTCGACGCTCATGTCGAGCATCTGCACGTCGCTGCGGGGCATCATCAGGAAAAAGCCCGAAGTCGGGTTGGGCGTGGTCGGAACATACACACTGACGAAATCATCGCCCAGCTTCTCCGCCACCTCGCCGCTGGGCGCACCGGTCAGGAAGGCAATGGTCCAGGCGCCCTGTCGCGGGTACTGCACCAGCACCGCCTCGCGGAATGCCTGGCCATTGGGCGCAAGCACGGTGTCGCTGACCTGCTTGACCGAATTATAGATTGAGCGGACCAGCGGAATCCGGCCCAGCAATTGTTCCCAGCGCTCGACCAGCGCGCGGCCCAGGAAATTGGCGCCCAGCAGGCCGGTCAGCAGCACGACGGCCAGCACCAGCAGCAGCTGAAAACCCGGAATGCGATAGCCGAACAGCGATTGCGACGAGAGGAATGCCGGCACGACGCTTTCCAGCGTGCCGATCAGGAGCGCAATGACCCAGACCGTGATGATCAGGGGAATCCAGATCAGCAGTCCGGTAATGAAGTAGCGCTTGAAGAAACGCATTCGGTTCTGATGCTGCGCGGTCACGACGACGCGGTACTGGCCGGCGCCGGGGCCGATGACGGCGCGGCCGGCGTGCTGGAACCGCTGCCGGCGGCGTCCCCGCCGGACGGAGTCGCGGACGGCGCGGCGGGCTTGGAGCCTGCCGTGCCGCCATTATTGCGGAAATCGGTGACATACCACCCCGACCCCTTCAGCTGGAAGCCGGCGGCGGTTACCTGCTTGGCGTAGCTGCTTTGCCCGCATTCGGGGCAATCCGTCAGGACAGGGTCGGAAATCTTTTGCAGCACATCCTGCGCATGCCCGCAGGCGCTGCACTTGTAAGCATAAATAGGCACGAGAAAATCCCAAGAAAATATGTCTAAGGAACAACCGCCAGAAGCCGCCCCGCCGGGCAGGAACGGAAAAAATGCGGTCCCAGCGCCAAAAACGGCTAATTTTAGCCGTTTTTGGGCAGCGGATGACGGCGCGCGGCCGCCGGCCGGGCGGCCCCTTAAAAGGAATTGGGCAGCAGGAACATGAACGCCGCCACCAATGTGGGTATGGAGGCGGACAGCAGCAATTTCAATGGCGAAATGGCGCCATCGGGAAAGCACCCTTTCAGTATGGAAAAACCGGCCGGGTTCGGCGCGTTGGCAATGACGGTCAGGCCCCCGCCCGTCACCGCGCCGGCAACCAGCATATAGCGCCACAATTCGTCGGTGCCCTCGACCAGCGACCCCAGATAGGTCAGCGCGGCATTGTCGGTCACCGCGGTGAGCGCCGTGGCGCCCCAGTACAGGACGATGGGCGACAAGCCCGCCAGCAGGTCTTGCAGCCACCATTTCTGCAAGCCGCCCAGCACCACCAGGCCGGCCAGGAAAAATCCCACCATCAGGCCCTCGCGGATAAGCAGTGGATTCTGATGGCGCTTGTAGGCGTGGGCATAGCCGATGAACAACATCATGAAGGCCAGGAAAACAATGGGATGGTGCGCCGACAGGACGACGCCCACCAGGAACAGGGTATGGATGGCGATTACGATGAGCGGCACCGGGGGCCGCGCCGCGGTCTCGTGCTGAGGCGAACCCAGGGTGCCGTCCAGCAGGTGCGGGCGGCAGATGAAGGTCAGCACGCCGGCATTGATGCACACCGCCAGAACCGCGCGCCAGCCGAAATGGGTCGCCATGTAGGCGGTGTCCCAGTTGAAGGTCTGCGCCACCATCAGCACGGGCGGCGCCGCATAGGCGGTGAGCACGCCGCCTATGGACACATTCACGAACAGCACGCCCAGGGTCATGTATTTGAAGCCGTCCTGGCCGGGCTTGCGGAAATAGGCGTCGCGCAGCAGCAGGGCCGCCAGCGTCATCGCCGCCGGCTCGGTGATAAAGGATCCGGCCAGGGGAACGAAAGACAGGGTCACGAAGAACATGGCCAGTTCGTTGCGTATGGGCAGGATCCTGGCCAGGGCGCGCACCGCCATGTTCACCAATTCGATGATGGGACGGCTGGCCGCCACCACCATGATGACGAAAACGAAGGCGGGCTCGGTGAAGTTGCGGGTGTCGATATAGTTGACCGCCTCGCCCACGCCCGACAGCAGGGCCATGCATGCCAGCAGCACGCAGGCCCATACGCCGAATACGGCCTCGACCTCGGACAGCAAGTGCCATAGCCCCGCGTGCGGCCCGCCGCCATTGGCCAGCCGCGCAAAGACCGGCACCGAAAAGGTGTGAATGATGGCAATCGCAAACAAGGCGGTTGCAAGATACTCCATGAAACTGGCCATGCCTCAACCCTTATACTTATAGAAAACTGGCACGAATTGTCGCACGATCCCGCGATTCGATACGGTGGCGCCGCAGTGCGGGCATCCCGGCCTCTCGTGAGGCCTTGCTCATCGATGTCGGGCCGTCATGCCGGGCGCTTGCCCAGAATGAAGCTTGCGCCCTGCTCGGCGATCATGATGGTCGGCGAGTTGGTATTGCCCGATGTGATGGTCGGCATGATCGACGCATCGATGACGCGCAAGCCTTCGATGCCATGCACGCGCAATTCGGGGTCGACCACCGCTTGGGCATCCGTACCCATCTTGCAGGTGCCCACCGGGTGGAAAATGGTGGTGCCGATATCGCCGGCCGCCTTTTCCAGATCGGCTTGCGACTCGATGGCGGACCCGGGCTTGTATTCTCGGGGGTTGTGCGGAGCCAGGGCCGGCTGGGCCATGATTTTGCGCGTCAGCCGTATGCTGTCGGCGGCCACGCGGCGGTCTTCGTCCGTTTGCAGGTAGTTGCACAGAATGGCGGGCGCATCGGTGGGCCTGGGCGACACGATCCGGACATGGCCCCGGCTGGTGGGCCGCAGATTGCACACCGAAGCCGTGATGGCCGGAAAGGTGTGCAGCGCTTCGCCGAATTTCTCCAGAGACAAGGGCTGCACGTGGTATTCAAGATTGGCGCGCGACTGCTCGGGGCCGGAACGGGCAAACGCGCCCAGTTGCGACGGCGCCATGGTCAGCGGCCCGCGCTTCCGGGCCGCGTACTGCAAGCCCATCAGCGCCTTGCCCCATAAGGTTCCGGCTATGGTGTTCAGCGTCCTGGCGCCATCGACCTTGTAGATCATGCGCAGCTGCAGATGATCCTGCAGATTGCCGCCCACGCCCGGCAGGTCGTGCACGACCGGAATGCCCAGCGACTGCAGCAGGGCTCCAGGGCCCACGCCCGATACTTGCAACAGCTGCGCCGAGCCGATCGAACCCGATGACAGGATGACCTCGGAACGGGCGCGGGCGAATCGCGCCTGACCCTCATGGATGAAATGCACGCCTTGGGCGCGCTTGCCCGAGAAGGCGATCCGTTCGGCCTGTGCGCCGGTCAGCACCGTCAGATTGCTCCGGTGGGCGACAGGATGCAAAAAGGCTTTTGCGGCGGTCCAGCGCACGCCGCGCCGCTGATTGACCTCGAAGTAACAGCAGCCCTCGTTGTCGCCTCGGTTGAAATCGTCGATGGAAGGGATGTCGGCCTGTTGCGCCGCCTGGCGGAAGGCATCCAGTATCGGCCACGACAGGCGCTGGCGCTCGACCCGCCACTGGCCGGAACCGCCATGGAATTCGCTTTCCCCCCCGTGGTGATCCTCGAGTTTCTTGAAGACGGGCAGCACGTCATTCCAGCCCCAGCCCCGGTTTCCTTCAGCCGCCCAACCGTCGTAATCGGCGGCCTGACCCCGCATGTAGATCATGCCATTGATGGCTGAACTGCCGCCCAGGACGCGGCCGCGAGGGTAGCCCAGGATGCGGTTGTTGATGCCGGGGTCGGGCTGGGTGCTGTAGCACCAATCGGTGCGCGGATTGCCGATGCAGTACAGATAGCCTACGGGTATGTGTATCCAGCGCCAGTCATCGCGCCCGCCGGCCTCGAGCAAAAGCACTTTCCGGTTCGGGTCGGCGGAAAGCCGGTTGGCCAGCAGGCAGCCCGCCGAACCCGCGCCCACGACGATGTAGTCGAATTCCCATTGCTCTTGCTGCGGTGCTGGATCCGCCATTCTTTTGTCTCCTGCCGGCTGTTGTTGCAGATTTTGTATTGCTTTGATACAGCAATTCTAATCCTTCCGGGCCCGCCTCTGCACAGCGCCTTTGCCGCGTGCGCGGCGCATCCGGCTCAGGCGGGCAATACGGTGCCCGCTAGCGCGGCCGCCAGAAGCAGCACGCCCACCGCCATATTGGCGCGAAACAGCATGAAATTGCGGTCCGGCCGATCCAGGCTGAATACCCGCATCTGCCAGAGAAAATGGGCGGCAATGGCGGCGATGACCACGTAGTAGGGCCAGGCCATGCCGATTCCCGCCCCGCCATAGATCCACAAGGCGACGGTGGCGATGTAGAAGCCGCTGATCCATGCCTTGCCCTTGTCGGCGAACCGCAAGGCGGTCGAATGCAGGCCCAGCTTCAGGTCGTCGCGCACGTCCACGTAGGCGTAGATGGAATCGTAGCCGACCTGCCACAGGACGGCGCCCAGCCACATGGCGACGGCCGCAAGCGGCACGGTATTCTGGGTATCGGACCAGGCCATCAGCATGCCCCAGTTGAAGCCGATGCCCAGGACGACCTGCGGCCAATAGGTGAAGCGCTTGCATAGCGGATAGACGATGACGATGGGCATCAGCGCCACAGCCAGCCAACGGCTGTATTCATTCAGGGCCAGCAGCAACAGCGCGCACACGAGCAATTGAGCGAACACGAACCACAAGGCGTTCTTCAAGGTAAGCTGGCCGCTGGTCAGAGGCCGGAAGCGCGTGCGTTCGACCTTTTTGTCGATATCGCGATCAAAGATGTCGTTGAAGCAGCACCCTATGCCGCGCATCAGCAGGGCGCCCAGCGAAAAGATGAACAGCCGGAACAGGCTGGGCCAGCCGTCCGCGGCCTGCACCAGGGCGGCTAGGCAAGGCAGCAGGGTCAGCCAGGTGCCAACGGGCCGATCCAGCCGGCACAAACGCGCATAAGGCCCCCAGGAACGCGGCAGCCAGCGCTCCACCCAATCGTCGGGGCGCATGTCCGACAGATCGGGGGTGGAAAGTCCGGCGCCGGATTGGGGGTTCGAATCGGACGAGTGTAGCGGCGTCATTGCAAACTTATGGTGTATCCCGTGGCGAAAGTGCGAATCGGCGGGATCAGCTTTCCTTGATCAGCTTGCCCAATATGGCAATGCCTTCGCGGATTTTTTCCTCGGATACGGTGACAAAGCTCAGGCGCAAGGTATTGGTCTGCGGGTCGGCGCCGGCGAAGAACGGCGCGCCCGGCACAAACGCGACATTGTTCTGGATGGCGCGGGCCAGCAGCTGGGTGCCGTCGATATGGGCGGGCAGCGTCACCCAGATGAACATGCCGCCTTCGGGGCGGGTCCAGGTGGCCGTGGCGGGAAAGTGCCGATCCATGGCGTCGAGCATGTAGCCGCACTGCTCTTTGTACAGATCGCGCACCATGGGCAGATGGTCGGTCAGAAAGCCGTCCTTCACGGTTTCATAAACGGCCATCTGGGTCAGCGAGGCGGTGTGCAGGTCGGTGGCCTGCTTGATCTGGACCAGCTTGGCGATGATGGGCTTGGGCGCCACGATGTAGCCCAGGCGCAGGCCGGGGGCCAGAACCTTCGAGAACGTGCCCAGCCGGACCACGGTGGCGCCTGCCGCGCGGCCCAGGCCCAGCAGGCCGGGCTGGGCCGTGCCCGCATAACGCAGTTCGCCGTACGGGTCGTCTTCGATGATGGGCACTTGCAGGGCGGCGCAGCGTTCCACCAGCGCCTTGCGGCGCTCCAGACTGAGCGTCAGGCCGGTTGGGTTCTGGAAATTGGGCAGGACGTAGATGAAGCGCGCCCCCGCCGCCCGTTCGCCGGTCAAGGCTTCGGGAATCAGGCCGCCCTCGTCGGTCGGCACAGCCACGTAGTCGGGCTCGAACAGGGAAAACGACTGCAGCGCACCCAGATAGCTGGGCGCTTCGACCAGGACTTTGCTGCCCGGGTCGATGAAGAGCTTGCCCAGCATATCCAGCGCCTGCTGCGAGCCGGAAACGATAAGCACTTCGTCGGGCGAGACGTCGGCGCCGACGCGCTTCAGGTCTTCAGCCACCCATGCGCGCAAGGGCGCATAGCCTTCGGTGGGGCCGTATTGCAGCGCGCTGCGGCCATTGTTTTCCAGGACGCGGTCGAAGGCGGATTTCATGACATCGACCGGGAAGCCCTTGGGCGCGGGCAGGCCGCCGGCAAACGAAATGATTTCCGGCCGTTCGGTAACTTTCAGAATCTCTCGGATGGTTGAACTGGTCAGTTGCTGCGCGCGCTGCGAAAAAGTGTAGGGAAGGCTATACGAATCCATAATTCTGAAAAATTCCGGTAAAGAGCAAAGTAATAACCCCTTAGATTAACGCAACTGGCGGCAAGATTCAGTGCAAAGCCCTCGCCGCCCGCCATTCGACGGGCTTACGCAACACTTTTACAACGAGTCGTCCTTGCGCCGGCTGTCGCGCCGCACGGTCCGGATCAGCCACCAGAACAATGAGAACGAGCAGGCCAGGCCCACCCCGAAAATTCCAAGCACGATCCAATCGCCCGTAGTCATTGGCTGTCACCTATATATGTGTGTTTGCTGATGCGGCGTGCCGCGCCCGCGATCCATTATGCATGCGGCTGCGCCGATTTTACGTCCGCCGCCTGTTCCGCGGCGATCAGGGCCTGCAGCTTCTGGCGAAAACGCAAAGGACCGGCGTCCAGCGGCAGATTCATTTTCGAGGGGCTTCTGGCCATGCCGGCATGCACGGCTTCGAGCACGGCGCGATCCTCGCCGAAAGCATGCCGCACATCTTCGGCAAACTGACGCGACACCGCCTCGTCGTCGGGGCTGAAGTTGCGCAGCTGGAACCAGTAGTAGCGTGTGGTCGACTCGTCCACCGGCGTCAGGAAATTGTAGGAATCCATCAGGAACACATCGGGATGGAAGGGTTCGGTGTCGGTGCCGCTGCCGGCCGGCGCGAAAATCGCCTTGATCAGCGCGTGCGACGGCACACGCACTTCGTAGTGCTGCTTGCGATCGCAAGGGCCGGAAAACTTGACGAACTTCGCATAAAAGGGCGCAACCTCGACATTGCGCATCCAGCGCGACACCACGACCCCATCGTCGTTGACCTGGGTTTTCAGAGGCTCGCCTATCATGGCGGCATTGCCGAACGAGGTTTGATGCACCCACGAAACATGGGACGGATCGAGCAGGTTGTCGGTCAGGTACTGGTAATTGCAGCGCACCGTCATGGCATCGCCCCGGTTCACGCCCCAGGCGGGGTCGCCCCAGTGCGCCACCTGCATGATGTCCGCCGGGTCGGCCGACCCGGGGTCGCCCATCCATATCCACACCAGGCCGTAGCGCTCGGCCACCGGATAACTGCGCACCACCGCGCGGGCCGGCGGCTGGGCCATGCCCGGCGCACGCACGCAGCTGCCCGAACAGTCGAACACCAGGCCGTGGTAGCCGCATTCAACGGCGTCGTCCCGCAACCGCCCCATGGACAGGGGCAGCTTGCGGTGCGGACAGGCGTCCTCCAGCGCGGCCACGCCGCCGTCCAGCGTCCGGTATAGAACGATATCCTCGCCCAGTATCCGGGTCGAATGCAGGTGGCGTCTGATCTCGTGATCGCTTGCCGCCACATACCAGGCATTCTTCAAGAACATGGGTACTCCTTATGAATCGATTCGCTTTCAACAATGCGGATCATAATCCACGCACGGCGCCCCCCGGCAATGCCCGCCGTGCCAGGAGAGGCGCCGTGTTTTATAATTATCCCCCCGTTTTTTGCGCCGAACGCCGGCAGCCGGACCATCGATGAATGCCTTGCACCCTACTATAACGGCGGTGCCCCATGCCCCCGCGTGAGCAATTGCTCGAATCCCTGGCCGACCAGGGCTGGGCCGTCGCGGACGGCCTGATCGACGCGCAGTTGCACAAGCGCCTGTACGAACAATGCCGCCGGGCCTGGGAAGAGGGCCGCTTCAAGCCCGCCGGGGTGGGGCATGGCCGCAGGCTGGCCCTGCATACCGAGATACGTGGCGACTCCATTTTCTGGATCGAACCCCAATCGGCTGAATCGGCATCGCTCGAATTCCTGCAATGGACCGATGCCCTGCGCGAGGATTTGAACCGCCTGTTCTATACCGGGCTGACCAACGCCGAATTTCACTTTGCGCGCTATCCCGCGGGCCACCGCTACCGCAAGCACATGGATCAGCACAGGGATCAACGCAGCCGCAAGATATCGCTGGTGCTCTACCTGAACCAGGAATGGTCCGAGGACGGCCACGGCGAACTGTGCCTGTATTCCGCCCAGGACGAAAACAAGGTGGTGGAACGCGTGCTGCCCATGCCGGGCAGGCTGGCCGTGTTTCGCAGCGACCTGATTCCGCACGAGGTCATGCCATGCACCCGGCCGCGCTGGAGCCTGACGGGCTGGTTCCGCAACGACGCCATCGGCCTGCCGCAAGCCGCGTAGCGCCGTCCCCTGCCATCAGTGATGCAGTATTTTCGACAGGAATTGCCGCGCGCGCTCTGAACGGCCTTCGAGATTGCCGAAAAACTCGTCGCTGGCGACGTCTTCCACGATGCGGCCCATGTCCATGAATACCACCCGGTCGGCCACCTTGCGGGCAAATCCCATTTCGTGCGTCACCACCATCATGGTCATGCCCTCGCCGGCCAGGTCCACCATGACATCCAGCACTTCGTTCACCATTTCGGGATCCAGAGCGGACGTGGGCTCATCGAACAGCATGGCGACGGGATCCATGGCCAGGGCGCGCGCGATCGCCACCCGCTGCTGCTGGCCGCCCGACAGCTGGCTGGGAAACTTGTCCTGATGCGCCCGCAACCCCACGCGGTCGAGCAGTTCGCCGCCGCGGCTCGCGGCCTCGTCCTGGCCACGGCCCAATACCTTGACCTGTGCCAGCGCCAGGTTCTGCGTGACCGACAAATGCGGAAACAGTTCGAAGCTCTGGAACACCATGCCTATGCGGGCGCGCAGGCGAGGAAGATTGGTGCCCGGCGCGCCCACCGACACGCCATCAACGAAGATCTCGCCCTTCTGGAAGGGCTCCAGCCCGTTGACGGTTTTTATCAGCGTGGACTTGCCCGAACCCGACGGCCCGCAAACGACGACGACCTCGCCCTGGGCAACCCGCGTGCTGCAGTCATCCAGCACTTGCGTCGCCCCGTACCATTTGCTGACCTGCTTGATTTCTATCATTCCCGTTCCTGCGATGTCCAATCCGGATAGCCGTGCATGATAACGCGGGCGGCCCGCCAGGGGCAGTCGACCGGCCAGAGAGGCGCAGCGCCGATCCCGCCAGGCCGGACGCGCTCCGCCGCCACGGGGCGGCGCTATACCGTTAACGGGCTTTAGCCGCCAAGATGCTGGCCGAACCAGGCCAGCGCGCGCTTCCAGCCGTCTTGCGCGGCCTCGGGCCGGTAGCTGGGACGGTAATCCGCATGGAAGGCGTGGGGCGCATCGGGATAGACCACGAACTCGGACTGCCTGGAGTCGTCGGAGCCTTTGGCCAGGGCCGCCTTCATGGCATCGATGGAGTCCTGCGTAATGCCTGCATCCTTGCCGCCGTACAGCCCGAGCACCGGGCCATGCAGCTCGGCTGCGATATCGACCGGCTGGGTGGGATGCAGGGGGTCGGCATTGCCCACGAGCCGGCCATACCAGGCCACGCCGGCGTCGACGGCGGGATTGTGGGCCGCATACAGCCATACGATGCGCCCGCCCCAGCAAAAGCCCGTTATGCCCAGCTTTCCGGTATCGCCGCCATTCTTGCCGGCCCAGGCCACGGCGGCGTCCAGGTCGTCCATGACCTGGGCGTCGGGAACCTTGTTGACGATTTCGCTGATCAAGGACGCCACCTCGGTGTATTTGCCTGGATCGCCCTGCCTGAAGTACAGCTCTGGGGCGATCGCCATATAGCCGGCTTTCGCGAAGCGGCGGCAAACATCCTTGATGTATTCATGCACGCCGAATATTTCCTGGATCACCAGTATCACCGGTGCGGCGGCTTTTCCATCCGGAACGGCGCGGTATGCCGGTATATGTCCGGTGCCGATCGGTATCTGGACCGGCCCCGCCACCAGTCCCTCGTCGTCCGTTGCAATGGCCGTGGCCGCGGCCGGGCCGGCCGCAAGCGCAAATCCGCCCATCAATGTGCCCGCCATGAATCCGCGTCTGTTCAAAACCAGCGGCGGCAGCAAGCTGTCAAAATCCGTATCCGGCAAGCGACTCATGGCGATCCCCTTTTTTGGCAAAAAAAAAGCATGCTTCCCCTTGAAGCATGCTGTCTGCGGCTATGAACTGGATTTATGTTCCGGCTTGCCCTTGCGCTTGGTGGAAGCCAGCTCGTCGAGCTCTTTCTGGCTCATGGAGTCGTACATGCTTCGCGATGCGCCCTTGAGCTCACCCACTTTGATATCGCCGCGCTTGGCGGCCAGGGCCGCGCCGGCGGCCTTTTGCTGAGCCTGTGATTTGGCTGGCATGGTGCACCTCCCGATCAAGAAACCTGACTTGGAAATTCAACCACTCCATTATTGGCGTGCGCCGCCGGCATTTCAACCGGCAAGGCGGCCCAACATGTAACAGTTCATGGAACCCGTCAGGGTCACAGTGAAGCTGCATGCGTACACGGCCAGCCGCCCGCCTGGCTTTCGGAGACCCGCCCCGCGATGTGGGCCAGCGCCTCCTCGACCTGATCGATCAGGATCAGGCACAGTTCGCCTTCGCGCAAGCCGGCCAGCGCGGTATCGATGGCCAGGAACTCGCCCCGTATCTCCTGGAGCTGCGTGGCGCGCTTCGCATTGACCAGCCCCTGGCGCAGCAAGGCCAGGACCTCGCCGTCCTCGCGGCCGCGCTGGCACATGTCCTGATAAAGAATGACCTCGTCAAAGGCATCGCCCAGTATCTCGGTCTGGCGGCGTATGTCGATGTCGCGCCGGTCGCCGGCACCGCTTATGACCACACTGCGCCGGCTTGCCGGCATGGCGTCCACCGCCTGGACCAGCGCCATGATGGCGTCGGGATTATGGCCGTAATCGGCAATAAGGGTGGCGCCCCGATACGAGAATACGTTGAAGCGGCCGGGCGCGGTCTGCGCATCGTTCACAAAGGTCGCGACGCCGGCCTGGATGGCGGCCCAATCCAGCCCCAGCGCCCAGGCGGCGGCCAGCGCCGCCATGGCGTTGTCGACCTGGAAGCCTATCGTGCCGCCACGCACTAGTGGAATGCCATCCATGCCTATCCGATGCTCGAAAGCGCCTTCAGCCAGGACGATGGCGCCGTCCTCGACATATACCGTCCGCCGTCCCTGCGCCTTGTGTGTCGCCAGGATGGGGTTGTTCCGGTCGGCGGCGAAAAAGGTCACCGAGCCCGGACAGTTCTGCGCCATGGCCGCAACGATGGGATCCGCCGCATTCAGCACGGCCATGCCCTCGGGCGCCACGTTTTCCACGATCACGCGCTTGACGATGGCCAGGTCCTCGACTGTGCTGATGAAGCTCAGTCCCAGATGGTCGCCCGTGCCCACATTGGTCACCACGGCCACGTCGCAGCGATCGAATCCCAGCCCCTCGCGCAAAATGCCGCCGCGCGCCGTCTCGAACACGGCCGCATCCACATCCGGATGCAGCAGCACATTGCGCGCGCTGCGCGGCCCGCTACAATCGCCGGTGTCGATGCGTCCGTTCCCTATGTACACCCCGTCGGAGTTGGTCATGCCAACGCAAGCGCCGGTGCCGGCGATCAGGTGCGCGATCAGGCGCACGGTGGTGGTCTTGCCGTTGGTTCCCGCCACCGCCACCAGGGGAATACGGCCATTCTCGCCTTCGGGAAACATGCAGTCGACGATGGCGTCGCCCACGGCGCGGCCCTTGCCGAAGGAGGGGTTCAAGTGCATGCGCAAACCCGGCGCCGCATTCACCTCGACGATGCAGCCCCCCTGCTTGTCCAGCGGTTCATAGACGTTCTCGCTGACCAGGTCGATGCCGCAAACGTCCAGCCCCACCATCTGGGCCGCCGCCACGGCGGTCGCCGCCAGCTCCGGATGCACGTGATCGGTCACGTCGGTCGCCGTGCCGCCCGTGCTCAGGTTGGCGTTATTGCGCAAGGTCACCAGCACGCCTTTCTCCGGCACCGACAGGGCATCGTAGTTCTGCGCCGCCATCGTCGCCAGCGCGATCTCGTCCAGCCTTATCCTGGTCAGCGAACTGCCGTGGCCTTCGCCGCGCAGCGGATCCGCGTTGATCTGCTCCACCAGTTCGGCAATGCTGCGCTCGCCATCGCCGATTACCTGCGGCGGATCGCGGCGCGCCGCCGCAACCAGCTTGTCGCCGACCACCAGCAGGCGAAAGTCGTGTCCGGGAAAATAGCGCTCCACGATCACTTCCGAGCCGTAGCCGGACGCCGCCGCGTAAGCCGCTTCGATCTGTTCGCGGCCCTGGATGTTGACCGCCACGCCCTTGCCCTGGCTGCCGTCGCGCGGCTTGAGCACCACAGCCCCCCCGATTTCACACGCCGCCGCCCAGGCGTCTTCCGCGCTGTTGGCGCAGCGCCCTTCGGGCACTTGCACGCCGGCCGCCGCGAGCAGGCTCTTGGTCAGTTCCTTGTCCTGAGCAATGGACTCGGCGATGGCGCCGCTGCGGTCCGTTTCCGCCGCCTGTATGCGGCGCTGCCTGCGGCCCCAGCCGAACTGCACCAGGCTGCCTTCGGTCAGCCTGCGATAGGGAATATTGCGCCTCAGGGCCGATTGGACGATGGCGCCGGTGCTGGGTCCCAGCCGTATGTCCTCGTTCAGGTCGCGCAAGCGCAGCAGGCCTTCGGTCAGGTGAAAGGGCAGATCCTGCATGGCGGCAATGCAAAGCCGCTCCGCCAGGTCGAAGGCCAGCCGCCCCACGGCCTCTTCGGAATACTCGACCACGACCTGGTACACCCCCAGCTCCGTCGTTGGCGCGGCACGGCTGAAAACCACCTGGCAGCCGGCCGCTGTTTGCAGGCGCAAAGCCGCATAAGCCAGCGCATGAGCCATGGAGTCGGCCGGCTCCTGGCTGGAGGTGCGAAGAATGTCGATGTCGGGAAAACGCGCCCGCAGCCGGTTCTCAAAGGCTTCCACGTTATCGATGATGCGCTCGACCTCGGTGCACGAGACGATCGCTTCGATCACGGTTTGCCTGCACCACAAATTGGGGCCGCGCAGCGCCCGTATGCGGGAAACTTCCATTCGATGTTCTTCCTTCTTGCCTGAGCAGGCCTGGAGCGGATACCTTGTGTTGGCGGTGGAGGCCCTATCAGGCCGGCGTTTCGATAAGGAGGGCGGACGCCTCCGCGAACGACTCGCCCGCTTCCAGACCGAAGGTTTCTATGCCGGCCCGTATCAAATCCTCGTGCACATCCAGCGCCCATGCCGCGGCGACGGCCGCCAGGACATTCATGTTCTGGACGTCCAGCGTGCCGCCTTCGGTCAAGGGGATGGCCTGCAGGTCCGTCAGGGCGGCCTCGTGCGCGCCTTCGGCCAGAACGATGCGGCCGCCGTCCAGGAACACGGCGCGCCCGCCCTGGACCCGGTGTGCGGCAATCGCCGGCGCGCGGGCGTCCGAGCCAAAGAAGATCACTTGGCCATCGCACAGGCCGGCCATATCCGCCACCAGCGGATCGTCGGCATTGAGCACGGCGGTTCCGTCCGGAAGCACGACGTCGACCTGGGTGCGCAGGACCTTGGCCAACTGCTCCGCATCGTCGATGTAGAACTCCGGCAAGATCCCTTCGGGATCGAGGTTGGTCACGATGCCGACCTTGCAGCGATCGTAGGCCAGGCCTTCGCCAAGAATGCTGAGCGGACCGTTTTCCATGACCCCCGCCTGCACGCCCCGGTTCAGCAGGACCCGGCGTGCGGCCGCCCAATTGGCGCCGTCCGTCTTCTGCACATGTCGCCGGCCGAAAAAGAGGCCGTTGCTGCATGCCAGGCCCGTATGCAGGTTGCTCAGCTGCAGCATGCGCGCGAGCAAGCGTGCCACGGTGGTCTTGCCCTTGCTTCCCGTGATCCCGACCAGGGGAATATGCCCGATGTCGCCAGGAGGGAAAAGATGGTCGACGATGGCCTGGCCGACGGGGCGAGGCTCGCCGGCGGCCGGCTTCAGATGCATGAGCAGCCCAGGCCCCGCGTTCACTTCGACAATGGCGCCGCGCTGCCCGTCGAGCGGCGCCGAGATATCTTCGGCGACAAGGTCGACGCCCGCCACGTCCAGTCCGACAATGCGTGCCGCCAGCTCCACGGCAGCGGCCACGCTGGGATGCACCGCATCGGTCACGTCGATCGAGACATTGCCGTTGCGCTGGATGAGCACACGCATGTCCGCTGCGGGAATGGCGCCGGGGCCCAGGTTCTGGCGCGCAAGCTCCAGCCGGGCGGCCGAATCGACGCGTATCGGGTTGAGCGGATGATCCTCGTCGCGACCACGGCGCGGATCGGAATTCAGCTGCGACTCGATCAGCTCTTCTATCGTGCTCACGCCATCGCCCACGACGGTGGCGGCATCCCCGCGCGCGGCCGCCACCATGCGGCCGCCCACAACCAGAACGCGATGCTCGTCCCCGTGCACGAAGCGCTCGACGACGACGCCGCTGCCTTCATCCACGGCAACGGCGAAGGCCGTCTCTATTTCAGCCCGCGTCATCAGGTTGGTGAACACCCCGCGCCCATGATTACCGTCGGATGGCTTCACGACGACGGGCAGGCCGATGTCCTGCGCAGCTTCCCACGCCTCTTCCATGCTGTCCACCAGCCGGCCTTCGGGAACCGGCACGCCGCAGGCCTGGAGCAGGCTCTTGGTCAGATCCTTGTTGCGGGACACGCTTTCGGCGATGGCGCTGGTCCGGTCGGTTTCGGCCGTCCAGATACGCCGCTGGCGGGCGCCATAACCCAACTGCACCAGGTTGGCCTCGCTAAGCCGGATGGTTGGAATGTCCCGGTCATCGGCCGCCTCGACGATGCATGCGGTGCTGGGCCCCAGGCGCAGGTCCTCGGCCAGGTCGCGCAATGCATCAACCGCGGCCTGAACGTCGAACTCGCGATCCTCGATGGCCGCCATCACCAGGTCACGGGCGGAATACAGGGCGGCGCGCGTGACCGGCTCATGCCAGGCGCGGACAATGACCTTGTAGACCCCGCGCACGGACGTCTCGCGCGCCCTGCCCAGGCCGCCGGGCATGCCGGCCAGGTTCTGCAGCTCCAGCGTGACGTGTTCGAGAATATGGCCCGGCCAGGTGCCCTGCCGCAGGCGTTGAAGAAAGCCGCCGCGCTCCCCGACGCTGCAGCGATGCTCGATCAGCGACGGCAGCCACTGCACCAGGCGCTCGTAGAAGCCCGGGATGACGTTGGAAGGGTAGTCTTCCAGTTCGCCTATATCGACCCATGCCTCGATGACCGGACGGTATGCCCAGATATTGGGTCCGCGCAGCATCATCATGTTGATGAACTCGATGTTTTTCTTTTGCATCTTGGATGGGGTAAGAACGAGTAGGGAACCACACAAACCGAATGGAGAGTATTTAACGGCAATTGATCCCGGAAGTGTTTGCCAAGTCGCCCGGAAGAGAAGAAAATTATCAGCCAGAGGCAAAAAAACCACATCTTTTCCCAGCCTTCTTACAAGGCGCGCGCATTCGACGTGACAATATCGCAGCCGCAGCTTCGAATCACTTATTTTGGGGACGGACTGTCCCTGTTCAATGAGCAAGAAACCTGACGAAACCCTAACCGCCGCCGGCCTGCCGGACGACTGCGGCGCCACGCTGGCTCCTTTGCTGGGCCCCGAAGAAACCGTGCTGGCCTGGATAAGCACAGACCTGGATGCGCAATTGCGCTTCGCACCCGGCATGGTCGTGCTGACCGGCAGGCGATTGCTGGCAAAAGGCCCCCACGATGCCGACTGGCATGCCTGGACGCTGCAAACGGGCCTGAAGCTCGCGCACCATGACCATGCCGGCGTCGGCACCCTGGAATTGCACGATGCCCAGGCGCGCCTGGGCATCTGGCGCTATACCCTCAGGAACAATCCGGCCGCGTTGCTGCTGGTCGAGCGCTTCGAGCGCCTGCGCAAGCAGCCCGGAACAGCCCCGGCTTCCTCGCAGCCAAGCGATACGCCCCCGAGCGGCGCCGCCCAGGCCGATTCGGCGCCGTCCACCTGGGCCCTGCTGCGGCTCTGGCGCTTTGCCAGGCCTTATCGCGCCCCCCTGCTGCTCGGCTTCCTGCTGACGGTGGCATCGACGGCCGCGGCGCTGGTCGCGCCCTACCTGACCATGCCGCTCATGGACGACATTCTCATCCCTTTCCAGAATGGAAAGCCCATCGACTACGGCCTGGTCCGGCTCTATCTGGGCGGCCTGCTGGCCTCCTCCGCCCTTGCCTGGCTGCTGGGCTGGGGACGCACGTATATCCTGGCCTGGGTGAGCGAGCGCATCGGGGCCGACCTGCGCACCGCCACCTACCAGCATCTGCAAACGCTGCCCCTGCAGTACTTCGGCGGCAAGCGCACCGGCGACCTGATCTCCCGCATCGGTTCGGAATCCGACCGCATCTGCATCTTCCTGTCCCTGCACCTGCTGGATTTCGCCACCGACGTGCTCATGATCCTGATGACGGCGGCCATCCTGTTTTCCATCAACCCCTGGCTGGCGGCCGTCACGCTGATTCCCCTGCCCTTCATCGCCTGGATGATCCACATCGTGCGGGATCGCCTGCGCCATGGCTTCGAACGGGTGGACCGCATCTGGTCCGAAATCACCAACGTGCTGGCGGACACCATACCCGGCATACGCGTGGTCAAGGCCTTTGCCCAGGAGAAGCGCGAGGTGGCGCGCTTTCGCGAAGCCAACAACCGCAACCTGGCGGTCAACGACAGGGTCAACACCCTATGGTCGCTGTTTGCGCCCACGGTCACCCTGCTGACCGAAATCGGCCTGCTGGTCGTATGGGCTTTCGGCATCTGGCTGGTCGCGCACAACGAGATCACCGTCGGCGTGCTGACCGCCTTCCTGGCCTATATCGGGCGGTTCTATCTGCGGCTGGACTCCATGAGCCGCATCGTCTCGTTCACGCAGAAGGCCGCCGCCGGCGCCAAGCGCATCTTCGACATCCTGGATCATGTATCGACGGTTCCCGAGCCTGCCAGGCCGGTGCGCATCGAACATGTGACGGGCCGCATCGAACTGCGCAATGTAGGCTTCCGCTATGGCAACCGCTCGGTCATGCGCCGCATCAACCTGGATATCGCGCCGGGCGAGATGATAGGCCTGGTCGGCCATAGCGGTTCGGGCAAGAGCACGCTGGTCAACCTGATCTGTCGCTTCTACGACGTGTCGCAAGGGCAGATCCGCCTGGATGGCGCGGACATCCGCTCGCTGTCCATCTCCGACTACCGCCGCCACATCGGCCTGGTGCTGCAAGAGCCCTTCCTGTTTTTCGGCACCATCGCCGAGAACATTGCCTACGGCAAGCCGCAGGCGACCCGGCAGGAGACCATCGCCGCGGCCCGCGCGGCCAATGCCCATGAATTCATCCTGCGCCTGCCGCATGGCTACGATTCGCTGGTGGGCGAGCGCGGCCAGGCCCTATCGGGCGGAGAGCGCCAGCGCATCTCCATCGCGCGCGCCCTGCTCATCGATCCGCCCATCCTGATCCTGGACGAAGCCACTTCCTCGGTGGACACCAGCACCGAAAAGGAGATCCAGAAGGCGCTGGACAACCTGGTTCGCGGACGCACGACCATCTCCATCGCCCACCGGCTAAGCACCCTGCGCCAGGCGGACAGGCTGGTGGTTCTGGACAAGGGAGAGATCGTCGAAGTGGGCCGGCATGACGAGCTCCTGGCCAGGAATGGCCACTACTTCAGGCTCTACCAGGCGCAAGAGGAAAAAATGAATCCCGGCTCGGTCGAAGAGGACTGGATCGAGAACGAAGAAAGAGGCATCGCATGAAGAACAGCAAGACCTTGCGCCGTGTCGACTTGCCGCTCCAGCGCGACGCCTTCGGCCGGCTGCATCTGGCACCGGACGGCAAGGCGGGGCCGGCCCTGACGCCGGTGCGCAGCTTTCCCATTTCGGCGCCCGGAGAAGGGATCGCGCTGGTCGATGCGGAAGGCTCGGAACAGGCCTGGATAGAAAGCCTCGACGAGTTGCCCGACGACGTGCGCTCCTTGCTTCAAGAGGAATTGGCCAGCCGCGAATTCATGCCGCGCATCCAGCGCATCCGGCAGATATCCAGCTTCGCCACGCCCAGCACCTGGCAGGTGGAAACCGACAGGGGCGACACCACCCTGCTGCTCAAGGCCGAGGAAGACATACGCCGGCTGTCGGCCACGGCCCTCCTGATCATAGACGGCCACGGCATCCAGTTTCTGATCGGCAATGTGGCCGGGCTGGACAAGGGCAGCCGCCGCTTGCTCGACCACTTCCTATAGGCCGGCCTGCGCCCCGGCGGGGCTGGTTTCCGGGAGCGCGATTTCCGATGTGCCGGGGCGCAAAAGGCGTACGCATTCCCGGCTGGTGTCTATGCAGCCGCCATCGCGGTAGACGCCGCCCGGATCGCGCAGGCGCAGCATACTGCCCAGTATTTCCGCCACCTCGTCCGGGTCCCGCAGCGATCGCGCCACCCGCTCGTCGACCACGTCGTCGTCCACCTGCAGCCTGCCCGCCGCATCCCGATAGGTCGCGTTGCGCCAGTGAAACAGCTCCACGCATTTCGTCGTCAGCGTAAAGGGCTGGTCCCGCTTCCAGAAGTTGGTGAACAGACCGTCGCCCAGGTAGAACACCCAAGAGCCTTCATAGCCTTCGACATTGGATGAGCGCTCATCGGGATTGCGGAACCAGAGGCGATCGCCCGGAATATAGTATCTGGAAGGCAAAGGCTCGCTCATCGAGCCGAACTCGCGCAGGAACACATCGTGGAACTGGCCCGACATGATGGCCCGCGTCTCCCATTGGCGCTGCAGCGCGGCCAGCAGGTCCGGATTGCTGACCGCCAGCTCCTGCGCGATGGCCAGCAGGATCACGTATTCCGTCGCCCGGTAGCAGGAAAAGGAATACAGCTTGTGGGAGCGGTCCGGCTGGGTGGTTTTCTGCAAGGCTTCGATCAGGCGCGATCCGTCCTTGACGGTAAAGCCGCGTTCCTCGGAATAGGCCCAGTACTCTTGCGGCCGTTCGGCATGCTCCGTGTCGAACGCCAGCGCGGTCAGCCGCGCGGCCTGGACGATATTCTTCCGTACCCGAACGGCCGATACCAGCTCGCCGTGGCTTGGGAAAACGAAGGGAACGGGGCTCAAAAGCAGGGCGACAAGGATCTCGCGACCCAGGTCGTCCGGATTGCCATAGGTATCCAGCTTGAGCGTGCCGCATAGTCCCGTGGTGTCGTAATCGGGCGCCCATTGCGCGGCGGCCCGAGGATCGAGCCGGAACTGGACCCACGCGCCATCACCATCCACATGCCGGGCCGCCTCGACATGCCCGTCCAGGCCCAGGGCGCCCAGGTCGGCCATGAAATCGTGCAGCGACGGCTCGAGAAGCGCGTCTGTTTCCGCGTGAAGCAGAATCCCCGGCGATTGCCGTCCCATACCGTATCGGCGTATTGCGCTCATCGAACCTTGTCTCCCGAAGTGCGGAAAGCGGGCCTGTCGAAATTGCGCAATATTACTCTTGGCGACGAGTTTCTTGTATGAAAATCAGCGCCGTCCGATGCAAATATGCACGGATTTTCCCGGCGCTGTCCCGGAGAGCGGAGGCGTTGGCAATCAGCGAAGCTAGCCGCGGCGCTCGCCTCCCGCAGGTTGGCCATCATTGCCAGGGAATAGGGATACCGCCATCTCCATCAAGCCGAAGGTAAATATGACCATGGGCCAAATGCCGCCGCTGGCCATGCCCTCGAGCTCCTGATCGCTCAGTTCCCTATCCTGGCCCTGGTTTTTCATGTTCCGAATCGTCATATCCAGCCCGGCGGCAAGCTGGGCCTTGTCGAGCACGATATCTTTTTGCCGCGCGGCCGCGGCCAGGATGCCGGCAAACTCCTCCACGCTGGTCGCGGCTTGCAGGTGACGCCGCACACTGTCGTCGGACGAAACGATTTGCCGCAGCGTTTCCGTTGTTTCCTGTGATAAAGCCAATACCATGTCTTGCTCCTTGAGATTCTATCGGCGAAGGCTGACAGTTGCCGCAGTGTAGTCGGGACTCCGGCCGCTGAATATGGCTCGAAAGAGCCATTGTTGGCAGGAGGCGAAGGGCGGCCATGATGGAAGCCGAAGCTGCGGACAGGCCCGCAGGGCCTCAGATTGACACCCAAAAACAAATATCGATACAATAATAGAACATCGTTCTATAGGAAAGAACGTTAACCTTCCCCCACTGGAGACAACACATGGCTAGCAACAAGGATTCTTTACGCGCGGCTTCAACCGCAATCGCGGCGCCCGGCCGTCGAAACATACTCAAGGCCGGTCTGGCCACATTGGCCGCCCCCTTGCTTGGGCATGCGGGATCCGTCTATGCGCAGGAAAGCTGGCCCAGCCGCGCAGTACGTGTTGTCGTGCCCTTCTCGGCCGGCGGCGCCGCCGACACCTCGGCGCGCACGGTGGGCGCCAAAGTCGCGGAGATACTCGGGCAATCGCTGGTCATTGAGAACCGCACCGGGGGAAATGCGGTGGTAGCCGCGCTGGCCGTGCTGCAAGCGCCGAAGGACGGCTACACCCTTATCTGGGACGCGGCCAACCAGCTCACCAATCAGTTGCTGATCAAGAACCTGAAGTTCGATTACGAAGAGTCGTTTACGCCCATCACCATGGCGGTGCGCGTGCCTCAAGTCATCGCGGTGCGCCAGGACTTCCCCGCGAAGAACCTGAAGGAATTCGTGGAATACGCCAAGGCGCATCCGAATTCCGTCTCCTGCGGCACGCCCCCGTCCGGCGCGATGGCCCACCTGGCCTTGATGCGTTTCCAGGAGCTTTCGGGAATCAAGCTGATCCATACGCCATACCGCGGCGGCGCCGACGCGGGACGCGACCTGATGGGCGGTCAAATCGATTCGGCGCTCATCACGCTGTCCACTGCGCGCGGCGGCGCTGAAGCCGGAAAAACCCGTATCCTGGGCGTCACCAGCCTGGAGCGCAGCCCCGAGTACCCGGACATTCCGACCATCGCCGAACAGGGCTATGCGGGGTACGATATGGACGACTGGTTCGGCTATTTCGCGCCTGCCGGAACCCCGGCCAACGTCATCGAGCGTGTCTACGAGGCCACCGCGCAAGCCGCCAAGGATCCGGAACTCATCAAGGCCATCGCGCCGTCGGCCGCCGTGCTGGTCGCCAACTCGCCCCAAGAGTTCTCGACCTGGCTGAACCAGCAGCGCAAACTGCTGGCCAAGCTCATCACAGACGCCAACATCTCCATAGGTTAAGCCATGCCGTCAACCGCCGATCTGAACCGCCGCATCGTTTTCTCCAAGCGCCCCAACGGCATGCCCACGGTCGATTGCTTCCAGCTGGAGCACATCCCCCTGGAGCAGCCGGGGCCGAACCAGGCGCTGGTGCATAACCACTACCTGTCGGTGGATCCGTACATCCGCATGCGCATGGAAGAAAAGGACTCCTATACCGCCGTCATGCAATTGGGCGACGTGCTGGTGGGCCGCACGGTGGGGAAGATCGTCGCGAGCGGGATCGCCGGATTCGAGCCCGGCGACTGGGTCGTCGGCCGCCTGGGCTGGCAGGACTACAGCCTGGCGAATGCCGGCGATCTGCAGAAAATCGACGCCCAGGTAGCCCCTCCCACGGCCTACCTGGGCTCGCTGGGCTCGACGGGCATCACCGCCTGGGTGGGCCTGATGGAATTCGGCAAGCCGAAAGCCGGCGAAACCGTTGTGGTTTCCGCGGCGTCCGGCGCCGTCGGCAGTGTGGTCGGCCAATTGGCCAAGCTGGAAGGCTGCCGGGTGGTGGGCATCGCGGGCGGCGCGCGCAAATGCGAAATTGTGCGCAATGAATTCAATTTCGACGATTGCGTCGACTACAAATCGCCCACCTTCGAACGCGACCTGGCGCAAGCGGTGCCGGAAGGCGTGGACATCTATTACGACAACGTCGGCGGCCCCATCGTCGACATGGTCCTGCCCCTGCTGAACAACTTCGCCCGCATTCCCCTGTGCGGGCTGGTATCCCAATACAACGCCACCGAGCCTTATGGCATCAAGAACTATCGCGAACTCTTCAATCGCCGGGTGACCCTGCGGGGCTTCGTGCTGTCGGACCACAAGGACCTGTGGCCCGCCGCAAGCAAAAGCCTGGCGCAGGCCTATGCATCGGGCAAGCTGAAGTACCGGGAATCGATCACCGATGGCCTGGAAAATGCGCCGCAGGCCTTCATCGACATGCTCAACGGATCAAACATAGGCAAGCAACTGGTGCGCCTACGCCCCGACGCCTGAACCGCCCCTCTCACGGATTACAGAATGGAACACGCTCACTCATTCATAGCGGGCCGGCACTACCTGCCCGGCGAATTGACCGCCTCGCCGGTTTACAACCCTGCCAACGGGCAGGTCATCGGCCAGGTCGACATCATCGATACGGCGGGCCTGGATGCGGCCTTGCAGGCCGCGGCGGAAGGCTTCCAGAAATGGAAAAACACTTCCGCCTATGAGCGCGGCCGCATCCTGCAGGACGCGGCCAGGCTGATCCGGGCGCGCAAGGAAAGCATAGGCCGGATCATGACCCTGGAACAGGGCAAGCCCCTGGCCGAAGCCATGGGCGAAGTGGCCACATCCGCCGACAACACCGAATGGATGGCGCAGGAGGCCACCCGCGCCTACGGCCGCTTGCTGGTTCCCCGCAGCGCCGACGTCGAGCAGACGGTGCGGCGCGAACCCATAGGCCCCGTCGCCAGCTTCTGTCCGTGGAATTTTCCGGCACTGACCCCGGCGCGAAAAATCGCCGGCGCGCTGGCGGCCGGCTGCTCGCTGATCCTGAAGCCGTCCGAGGAAACGCCCTTTACCGCGCGCGAGATCGTCCAGGCTTTCATCGACGCCGGCGTTCCCGACGGCGTGCTCAATCTGGTGTACGGCAAGTCGCGCCATGTGTCTCCTTACCTCATCGCATCGCCGGTGATCCGCAAGATTTCCTTCACCGGCTCCACCGCTGTCGGCAAAGAACTGCTGGAGCTGGCCGCCAAAGGCGTCAAGCGCTCGACCATGGAACTGGGCGGCCACGCCCCCGTCATCGTGTTCGACGACGTGGACCCCGTCAAGGCGGCGCAGCAGGCGGCTGCCTCCAAGTTCCGCAATGCGGGCCAGGTCTGCACCAGCCCCACCCGCTTCTACGTGCAAGCGGGCGTCTACAAGGAATTCGTCGCGGCCTTCGCCGAAGCGGCCCGGTCGCTGCGGGTCGGCGACGGCATGGATGCTTCGTCGCAAATGGGGCCGCTGGCCAACAGCCGGCGCGTGCAAGCCATGGAGGAACTGGTGGACGACGCCATCGGGCACGGCGCCCGCCTCGAATGCGGCGGTGCGCCAGGCGAAGGGCCCGGCAATTTCTATCCGCCCACCGTTTTGTCCAACGTGCCCGAAACAGCGCGCATCATGAGCGAGGAGCCCTTCGGTCCGGTCGTCCCCATTGCCTCCTTCGATACCATCGAAGAAGCCATTCAACATGCAAACGCCCTGCCCTTCGGCCTGGCCGCCTACGTCATGACCCGCTCGCTGGCCCGCGCATCGGCCATGAGCAATGCCATCGAAGCGGGCATGGTCGCCGTCAACTACTTCACCGTGTCGACTCCCGCATCGCCTTTCGGCGGCGTCAAGGAAAGCGGCTATGGCTCCGAAGGCGGTGTGGAGGGGCTGGATGCCTACCTCGTCACCAAGTCCGTCACGCAGCGCATCGCCGGCGACGATCTTCAACCTTCCGGGGCAGCCTGACATGATCAATCTTTCATTCGGAACCGCCGTCCGGTTCGGCGACGGCGCGCGCAGGGCACTGCCCTCTGTGCTGGCCCAGGCCGGCATCAAGCGCCCATTGCTCATCACGGACAAGGGTGTCATGGCCGCCGGCGTGTTCGCCCAGGCGATCGAAGCCATTGCCGACGCGGCCTCGCTGCCGGTGTTCACCGACGTTCCCGTCAACCCCACCGAGGCGGCCGCCATTGCCGGGGCCGCCAGCTACAAGGCCAATGCCTGCGACGGCGTCGTGGGGATAGGCGGCGGGGCCGCCCTGGACCTGGCCAAGGCGGTGGCCATTCTTGCAACGAACGAGCCTCCGCTATGGAGCTATTGCAACCGGCACGCCGAGCCGCGGGACATCCGCAACCCGCCTCCATTGATCCTGATGCCCACCACCGCCGGAACCGGCAGCGAAGTGGGCAGGTCCGCGGTCATCGTGTTCGACAACGGGATCAAAGCGGGCGTGCGCTGCCCGGAAATCGTCACCATGGCGATCTGCGACCCCGAACTGACCTTTGCGCTGCCACCGTCCATAACAGCCACCACCGGCATGGACGCCCTGGCGCATTGCATTGAAACCTTCTGCTCTCCGACCATCAACCCGCCCGCCGACGCCATCGCCCTGGACGGCATGAAACGCATTTTCGACCACATCGAACGCGCCGTCGCCAACGGGCAAGACCGGCATGCGCGCTGGAACATGATGATGGGGTCGGTGGAAGGCGCCATGTGCTTCCAGAAAGGGATGGGCGCGGTGCATGCGCTGTCGCACCCGCTGGGCGCCTTGGGGCACCACCATGGAACACTGAACGCCATTCTTCTGCCGCATGTGCTGGCCTACAACCAGGAGGCTTTGGACGGCAAGATGGCGCGCATGGCGCAGCAAGCGGGGCTGGCGGACGAGCGCCAGTTGCCCCAGGCCATGGCCCAGCTGACCGCCCGCATCGGCATACCCGCCCGATTGCGCGACCTGGGCGTGCCGGAATCGGCCTTGGACGGCATCGCCGCGGCCGCGCTGGAAGACAATGCGCACAAGACCAATCCCCGGCCGCTGGATAAAGCCGATTACGACGCGATCCTGCAGTCTGCCTATTGAACGGATCCTAGCCGAATGACTCAGTTATTGATCAGTGAAGTCGCCCCGCGCGACGGCCTGCAAAGCATCAAGAGCATCATGCCGACCGCCGCGAAATGCCGGTGGATCGCCGCTCTGGCCGACGCGGGCCTGAAGGAGATCGAAGTCGCCTCCTTCGTCCCGGCCAGGCTTCTGCCGCAGATGGCCGACGCCGCCGAGCTTGTGCGGTTCGCCCGCGGCATTCCCGACCTGCACGTCGCTTGCCTGGCTCCCAATCTGAAAGGCGCGCAAGCGGCGTTCGAGGCGGGCGCGCATAAAGTCACGATGCCGGTATCGGTCAGCGAGGCGCATTCGCTGGCCAATGTGCGCAAGACGCACGCGCAGATCATTGAAGAAGTCCGGCAGGTCGTCGAGCTGCGCAACCGGCTCTATCCCGGCGTCGCCATCGAGGCCGGCCTGTCCACGGCGTTCGGCTGCACCCTCGCCGGCGCGATCAGCGACGACGAGGTGATGCGCATTGCGGAAACCGTTGCGCGCTGCGGCGTCGATGAAGTGGGCTTGTCGGATACCTCCGGCTATGCGAACCCCACCCAGATCCGCCGGCTGTTCCGCCGCTTGCAGCAGGAGCTGGGCGACAAGGCGGGCGGCGCGCATCTGCACAACACCATGGGCCTGGGGCTGGCCAATGTCGTGGCCGCGCTGGAGGTGGACGTCAAAACCTTCGACTCCAGCCAGGCCGGCATCGGCGGCTGCCCCTACGCGCCCGGCGCGACCGGCAACATCGTCACGGAAGACCTGGTGTTCATGCTGGAAGCCATGGGCTACGACACGGGCATCGACCTGGACAAGCTGCTCGCCGCGCGTGACATACTGGCCGGCGCCCTGCCGGACGAAACACTGTATGGCTATACCGCCGCAGCGGGAATCCCCAAGAATTTTTCGCCACGCGCCAAGGCTTGAACATGAATCAGAATACGTCCACTTCCCCCGACAACATCGCCGACAGCCGCGAAGGTGCCGGCACGCCCGGCCAGGCGCGTTTGCCGTTCGAAGGCATCCGGGTCGTCGAGTTCTCGCACATGGTCATGGGACCGACCTGTGGCATGGTCCTGGGCGACCTGGGCGCCGAGGTCATCAAGATCGAGCCGATAGACGGCGACAACACCCGCAAGCTGAAGGGCTCGGGCGCCGGCTTCTTCCCCATGTTCAACCGGAACAAGAAGAGCCTGCCCGTCGATCTGAAGAGCGCCGAGGGGCGCGCGCTGGTCCTCAAGCTGATCGGCACGGCCGATGTGGTCACCGAGAACTTCAAGGCGGGCGCCATGGCCAAGCTGGGGTTCGACTACCCAAGCCTGAAGAAGCTCAATCCCGGCCTGGTGTATGTGTCCCACAAAGGCTTCCTGCCCGGCCCCTACGACCACCGCACCGCGCTCGATGAAGTGGTCCAGATGATGGGCGGGCTGGCCTACATGACCGGTCCCGAGGGCCGGCCGCTGCGCGCCGGCGCCGCCGTCAACGACATCATGGGCGGCGTCTTCGGCGCCCTGGGCGCCATCGTCGCCCTTTGGGAAAGAACCCGTACCGGCGTCGGCCAGGAGGTATGCTCGGCGCTGTTCGAGAACAATGTCTTCCTGGTCGGGCACCACATGCTGCAATACGCGGTGACCGGCCAGGCGGCCGCGCCCATGCCCAGCCGCATCTCGGCCTGGGCCATCTACGATGTATTCACCGTCAAGGACGAGGCGCAGATTTTCCTGGCCGTGGTATCGGATACGCAATGGAAAACGTTCTGCCAGGTTTTCGGCTTCGACGACCTGGCCGGCGACGCGCGCCTGGACACCAACAACAGCCGCGTGGCCGCAAGGCCATGGCTCATGCCGCTGCTGCGCGAGCGACTGGGCGGCTACACCGTGGCCGAGATCGAACGCCTGTTCGAGTCCAACGGCCTGCCATACGCGCCGATAGGCAAACCCCAAGACCTGCTTCACGACGCCCACTTGCTCGAGACCGGCGGCCTCGCCGACATCAAACTGACGGACGGGCGGCAGGGCGCGGACGCCAAGACGCCCTTGCTGCCCTTCACCCTGGATGAACGGCGACTGGGAGTCCGACTGGATCCCCCCGAAATCGGCGAGCACGCCCGACAACTGCTGGCCGGATTGAACATCGATGCGGCGCAGATCCGCGCGCTTCAGGAAAAGGGAATACTGGGCCCCGTCAGCTAGGGGGCCGGCGGCCGGCCCCTAGTTCCCCGCGGAGCCGAATCGTTCCTGGCCGCCCAGCAAGACGGTAATCCTGTCGGCGGCGGCCTTTACCGCTTCGGGGAAATCCGCCTTCAGCCTGGACGTAGGCATGGTCAGCGTGACCGCGCCGACCAGCTCCTTGCGATCATTGCAGACCACCGCCGACACGCCCGACAACTCGGGCAGGCGGTCGCCCTTCAGGACGATGAAGCCGTCGCGTCGGATCTGATCGTAAAGCTTGCCCTCCGCCCCCAGGAAAGCGCTGAGCACGCGCCCGCCCGAGCCGCGATCCAGCGGCAGGACGTCGCCTTCGCTGGTGTGATAGCGTATGGCCTGCGGGGAGTCGACACGATGCACGCAAATCCGATGCTTGCCTTGCACGATATGGAAGGCCGCGCTTTCGCGCGTGGCGGCCACCAGCTCGCGCAGGACCGGCATGACGACGCTGCCCAGCGAAAAGGAAGCGGCGTAGATGGCATTCAAGCGGGCCACCTCGTAACCCAGGGCGTAGCGTCCATCGGCTTTGCGCTGCATCAGCCCGGCATGCTCCAGCGACGCCAGCAAACGCAGGATCGTGCTTTTATACAGTCCGGAACGCTGGGAAAGCTCGATCAGCGTCAGCTCGGTGTCTCCGGGCCTGAATGCCGACAGCAAGGACATCGCCCGATCGACGGCGGCCACGCCGCCCGGTGCCGGATTCGCGTCTGCCACAGAAAGAGTAATTGCTTTTTTTGGCACCCTGACCATCCCCCGCCGTAAAACTCAATGCCGACCGCAAACAGGTGCGCAATATGCCGCCCCTGGATTCAATCGAGCATGATACCAGCAGGCATCGCCCTCTTTAACGTCTTTGATGCGTAGACGGTAAACTCGGATTTGAACGCCGCGCGGATCGCGCGGGCGCAACACACACTGGTGCCTACATTGACCAAACCTATCGCCCTTTTCGTCCTGGGCCATGCCGGAACCGGCAAATCCTTCCTGACCCGTCATTTCATCCAGCGGCAGCAAGAAGAAGGGCGCGCCTGGTGCGTGCTGGACAAGGACGTGGTCAGCGAATGCTGGTCGGGACCTTTCCTGGAAACACTGGGGACGGACCCCAATGACCGGGACAGCCCGCTGTTCAAGGACAAGGTCCGCGACCTGGAATACGCCAGCACGCTGCGCATCGCCAGGGATCAGCTGGAGCTGGGCCTCAACGTGGCCTTTCCCGGCCCCTGGAGCCGGGAGCAGGCGTCCGAAGCCTTGTTTTCCACCCAGCGCCTGGGCCTGCCGCCGGACACGCAGCTGCGCCATGTCTGGCTGGAACTGCCTCTGGACGTTCGCAGGGATCGCATCGCGAAGCGGGCCGATCCGCGCGACGCATGGAAACTGGCGCATTGGGAACGCTATGTCGAAGCACTGAAGCGGCCCACGGCGGTGCAGGACGGGCGCGTGCCCATACTGGACGCCAGCGTGCCGCTGGTCCGGCAACTGGAGGCGCTGGAGGCGCTGTTGCGGTAAAGTCCGCGGCGCGCCCTGCGCCAGGTTCTACGAAGACAGCTGCTGCATCTGGCTGTACAGATCGGCCTTGCCTTCGAAGCCGATTCCGACCAGATCGGGCATGGTGATGTAGCTGTTCTCGACCTTGACGCCATCGGGGAAGCCGCCGAAAGGCTGGAACAAATCCGGATAGGACTCATTGCCCCCCAGCCCCAGCCCGGCGGCAATGTTCAAGGACATCTGGTGTCCACCGTGAGGGATGCAGCGGCTGGGCGACCAGCCGTGGTCGCGCAGCATCTCCAGCGTGCGCAGATACTCAACCAGACCGTAGCTGAGAGCGCAGTCGAATTGCAGCCAGTCCCGGTCCGCGCGCATGCCGCCGTAGCGGATCAGATTCCGCGCATCCTGCATGGAGAACAGGTTTTCGCCCGTCGCCATGGGATTCTTGTAATAGCCGCGCAGCGTGGCCTGAAGTTCGAAATCCAGCGGGTCGCCCGGCTCTTCGTACCAGAACAGATCGTACTGCGACAAGGCCTTGGCATAGGCAATGGCGGTGTCCAGATCGAAGCGGCCATTGGCGTCCACGCATAGCCGCTGACCGTCCTGCAGCACGCTGAGGATGGAGTCGATGCGCCGCAAGTCCTCGTCCAGCGATGCGCCTCCGATTTTCTTTTTCACCACCGTATAGCCGCGATCCAGGTAGCTGCGCATTTCATCCTTCAGCTTGCCGTGATCCTGTCCCGGATAGTAATAACCGCCGGCGGCATAGACGAAGACCTTGCGGTTCGGCCGGCCATCGCCGTACTCGTCCGCCAGGTGCTGGAACAATGGCTTGTTGGCGATCTTCGCCACCGCGTCCCAGACCGCCATGTCTATCGTGCCGATGGCCACCGAGCGCTCGCCGTGGCCGCCGGGCTTCTCGTTGGTGTACATGCAGTCCCAGAGCTTGTGCGGGTCCAGGTTGTCGCCGGCGTCGTTCACCAGGCTTGCCGGATCGGCTTCCAGGATGCGCGGAATGAACCGCTCGCGCATCAGGTTGCCCTGGCCATAGCGCCCATTCGAATTGAAGCCGTAGCCGACGACCGGCCTGCCGTCCCTGATGACGTCCGTCATCACGGCCACCAGGCTCAGCGTCATCTTGCTGAAATCGATATAAGCGTTACGGATGGATGAACTGATAGGCAGGGTTGCTTCGCGGATTTCCAGGATCTTCATGATGCGTATTCCAGATGTGTGGATGCGGACCCGTGCCCGCCCTGCGCAAAGGATAACGAAGCCTGCGCATGGCATTATTTACTTATAATCAATTCACCATTCATTTATTTAACAAGATATGGAATCCGCCCTGTCATTCTTCGTTTTGCTGGCGCGGCACAAGAACCTTTCGGCCGTGGCCAGAGCCCTGGACATCACCCCGCCCGCCGCAACGCGAAAACTCAAGCAGCTCGAGGAGCATCTGGGCGTGCGGCTGGCCAACCGGACCACGCGCAGCATCAGCCTGACCAGCGAGGGCGAACTGTTTCTTGCGCAGGCCACGCGCATACTGGCCGACATCAAGGCGATGGAGGACTCGGTTTCCAAGCACCGCGAACAGCCTCGGGGCCTGCTGCGCGTCAATGCCAGCCTGGGCTTCGGACGCAGACGCATTTCGGCGCTGGCCTCCCGGTTCGCCTTGAAGTTTCCCGACATAGAACTGGACCTGCATGTGACGGACAGGCCGGTGGATCTTGTGGCCAACAATGTCGACCTGGCCGTGCGCTTCGGCTCGCTGCCCGATCGGCGTCTGGTCGCCCGCCGGCTTCTGAGCAATCGCCGGTTCCTGTGCGCTTCTCCCCGGTACCTGAAGAAGCACGGCGAGCCGAAAAGCCTGGCCGACCTGGCGGGCCATCGCTGCATCATCCATAACCAGAACGATGAAGCGCATGGCATCTGGCGGTTTACCCATCGGCATCATACGGAAGTCATAAAAGTCAGAGGAGCCATGTCCAGCAACGACGGCGATATCGCTCTGGGCTGGGCCCTGGAAGGACACGGCATCATGATCCGCTCTGAATGGGACCTGAACAAATACGTGGCGGCCCGGCGCCTGAAAATCATTTTGCCGGAGTTCATTCTGGAGCCTGCCGACCTGTTCGTGTATTACCCCAATCGGGAGAACCTGCCCGCCAGGGTCAGGGTGTTCATCGATTTTCTGACAGAGGAATTCAAGCCTGCTTCGGGCCCCGCCGCGTGATCGGATCCGAACGATCTATGCTGAATTGATAACTGTTTATTGTTGACAATTTTACAATTGCGCGGGTCTAATGCCTACTTCGAACTTGAATACTGGAGTAGACATGAAGCGATTTGGAACCTTATTACTGGCAGGCGCGGTCGCCTTCGCGGCTTTCGGCGCCTCGGCGCAAGAACACCCGACCGCACGCATCGTCGTGCCGTTCGCAGCCGGCGGGCCCAACGATGTCGTGGCGAGGCTGGCCGCCAAGGGACTGACCGAGGTCCTGGGCCAGAACATAATCGTTGACAACAAGCCAGGCGCCACAGGGGCCATCGGCACGCAGTTCGTCGCCGATTCGGCGCCGGACGGCCTGACCATGCTTCTGGCCAGCAGCAGCTCCATGTCGACCGGCCCCCTGCTGATGCCGTCGGTCAGGTTCGACCCGGTCAAGGACTTCATCCCCGTCGACCTCATTGCCCTGGATGAGAACATTCTGGTGGTCCATCCCTCGGTAGAGGTCAAGACCACTCAGGAATTGATCGATTACGCCAAGGCCCACCCCAACGACCTGAACTATTCCACCTCGGGCATAGGCAGCAGCTATCACCTGGGCACCCAGTTGTTCAGCTCGCGGGCCGGCATAGAGATGACCCACGTCCCCTACAAGGGCACGGCGCCCGCGGTGCTCGACCTGCTCGCCGGCCGGGTACAGGTCCAGTTCCAGGCGGTTTCCCAGGCCCGCGGAAATATCGAATCCGGCAAGGTGCGCCCGCTTGCCATTGCAAGCCCGAAACGCCATCCCGCCTTCCCCGACATTCCGACCATCGCCGAATCCGCCAATCTGCCCGGCTTTTCCTTCATGACCTGGATGGGGCTGTTCTTCCCCGCCGGCACCCCCGAAGCGGAAGTGGAAAGGATGCGCACGGCCCTGCACAAGGCCATGCAGATCCCCGAGCTGAAGAAGCGCATTACCGACCTGGGCATGCAGCCGACCAGCGAGAGCCCGGAAGCCATCGCCGCCCAGATCGAAGGCGACCTGGCGCGCTGGGGCGAGGTCATCAAAGCCGGTAATATCTCCTTGCAATAGAATCGGACATCACCACGCCGGCGCGCGCTTTCATGGCCTATTGATAATGGAGACAGCAGCATGAATTCCCGATACCTTTCGGACCACCCCAGTTTCTCTTCTGTCGTCGACAGTTTCAAGCGGGGGCAATCCACGCCTCGGGAATACCTGGAAACCTGCATTGCGGCGATCGAGCGCTTCAATCCCACCATACAGGCGTTCACCCATACCAATCTGGACAAAGCGCGCAAGCTGGCCGATGAGTCCACGGCCCGCTACCGCGCCGGCTCGCCCCTGTCGCCCATAGACGGCATGCCTATCGGCGTGAAGGACATCATCGACACCGCCGACATGCCCACGCAAATGAACAGTCCCATCTACGAAGGGCACTATCCCAGGAGCGACGCCGCGGCGGTGCGGGCCCTGTACGAAGGCGGCGGCATTCCGGTGGGCAAGACCGTTACAACGGAATTCGCCATCGGCGTATCCGGACCCACCGTCAACCCGCACAATACGGAACACACGCCGGGCGGCTCCTCATCCGGCTCGGCCGCCGGCACCGCCGCGGGCATGTTTTCCGCGGCGCTGGGGACGCAGACTCAGGGATCCATCATCCGGCCGGCCAGCTTCTGCGGCGTAATCGGCTACAAGCCCACATGGTCGGCGCTGTCTTCCGACGGCATCCACCCGCTGTCGACCACTCACGATCATCTGGGGACGATTGCCGACAGCGTCGACGATGCATGGAAGCTGGCGCGCTGGATTTCCGAGCGCGCACCTCAACAGAACGCCCCCGGCCTGTCCGGCCCCATGGGCGACACCGCCATACCGCCCCAGGCCTTGGAAACCGTCGCCGTCTTGCGTACGCAAGGTTACGAGACGCTGGATGAAGCCAGCCTGGAGGCCTTCGACGCCACGCTGGAACGCCTGCGCGAAAAAGGCGTGCGCGTGGTCGAGCCCGATGCGGACGGCGCACTGGCCAGTCTTGTCGCACAGCTGGACGCCATTCCGGATATGTCTCAGGAACTTCTGTGCTTTGAAATGCGCTGGCCCTATATGGGCTATGCAAGCGCCTATCCCGACAAGCTCAGTCAAAAAATCCATGCCATGGTCGAGCAGGGCAAGGCTGTGACACGCGACCGGTACCGCGAGATCCTGGCCATCCGCAATGAACTTCGCCGGCAAATAGCGGCGCGCAGCGGGCAGTACGACGCGTTTGTGCTTCCTTCCGCGTCGGGTCCCGCTCCCAGGGGATTGGAATATACTGGCGACCGTACTTTACTGGTATATGGCTCGTTGCTGGGCGTTCCCGCGTATAGCCTCCCCGTAATGGACGTCGATTCCATGCCGCTGGGCTTGCAATTAATGGGTTATGCCGACGCGGATTATCGCCTGACATGCCACGCCGCGTGGGTCATGGATGAAATCGGAGCCCGGGCGCGAACAAACGCGTAGCACACAATGCTGCCTGTCGGATGTCGAAACCCGGGTGTATCGCACGCGATGGTGACGAATGAATACACAGCCCCCTGCCTTGAGCTCGTCAAGGCTCAAAGAAATCGACGACGACACATTGGGCGCATCGCTTAACGCGTCGTCGCTTGCCGACCTTGCCTACCAGCGCATCGAAGCGATCATTCTCTCGGGCAAACTGCAGGGCGGCGAACGCCTGAACGACTCGAAACTGGCGAAGGCGTTTTCCATCAGCCGCGGCCCCGTACGCAGCGCCCTGGCCCGCCTGGCCGACGCGGGGCTGGTCGAGCTGATTCCATACCGAGGCGCTTTTGTCCGAAGGATAGACCTGGACGATGTCATGGAGATCTATGACGTTCGCGCCGCCGTCGAGCGCGCAGGCGTCCTGGCCGCCAGCCGCAACATGACACCCGAGATCCTCGAGCGGCTTGCCGCCTATGCGGCCGATATGGACCAGAGCGTCGGCAGCGGCGACCGGGAGGCCTACTTCAAGACCAATCTGGCGTTTCATCAGCTATTGCATCAGACCAGCGGCAACAGCCGCCTGCTGGAACTGTACGAACGCTACACCCGTGAACAGACCCTGTTCAGGCATTTTTCACTGGTCACCGCGGGTATCGAGGAATCGAACCGGGAACACCAGCGCATCGTTCGCGCCCTGCAGGCCGGCGATGCGCAAACGGCCGCGCATGAAATGGAAGCGCATGTGCTATCGGCCAAGAACCGGCTGGAGCAGACGGTGAAGAAAGTGCGCGACGAATACAACTAGCGCCGCACACAAGACCGGCTTTAGAACGGAATATCGTCGTCCATATCGGCCAGGTTGGCCGCGGGCGAGGCCTGCGGCGCGGCGGGACGCGGCTGGGCGGGGCGCTGGCTGCGCTGCTGGGCAGGCGCCTGGTTGTATTCGGTACCGCCGCCGCCCATGCCGGCGTCGTCGCCGCGGCCGCCCAGCATCTGCATCTGGTCGGCAACGATGTCGGTGCTGTAGCGGTCGGCGCCGGTGTCCTTGTCTTGCCACTTGCGGGTCTTGAGGCGGCCTTCCACATAGACGGAACGGCCTTTCTTCAGGTATTCGCCAGCGATTTCAGCCAGGCGGTTGTAGAAGACCACGCGGTGCCATTCGGTTTCTTCGCGCTTTTCGCCCGTGGCCTTGTCCTTCCATTGCGAGGTGGTGGCAATGGATACGTTGCAGATGGCGGCGCCGTCGGGGCTGTAGCGCACTTCGGGGTCTCGTCCAAGATTACCGACGAGAATGACTTTGTTGACTGAGGCCATGGCTTACCCTTAACTTGAAAATTTCATATTGACGTCATTATCGACGATTCCAGGCCTGTCTGCCACATCAAGCCGTACTAACACGATGGCACGAATTCGTCCCGTCTCAGGATCGTTCCTTGAAGCCGCGCGCGGTCAGGAACCACACGAAGGCCAGGGCGGCCGACACCAGAAACACCGCCGACGAACGGTTCAGCGACGCCAACAAGCCACCCGCCGCGCCCCCCAGGAACACGCCCAGGGATTGCGCCGTATTGTAAAAGCCCAGGGCCAGGCCTTTGTATTCCGGCGGAGCCACCCGGGAAACCAGCGAGGGCTGCAAGGCTTCCAGGATATTGAAGGCAATGAAAAAGCCGACCAGCATCGCCACCGTCCAGAAAAAGCTGTGGCTGGCCAGCGGCATCAGGGCCAGCACGACCACCAGGCCGGCCACCGCGATCTCCAGCGCGATCTTGTGGGCGCGCCGGGTCTCGGTATAGAAGACCGCGGGCACCATCAGGACGAAGGACAGCAAAATGACCGGCAGATACACTTCCCACAGATTGGCGGACTTGTAACCGCCCAGCGTCGCCAGCAGGCCCGGCGCCACGATGAACAGGGCCATCAGGATGAAGTGCAGGCAGAAGACGCCGAAATTCAGGCGCAGCAGGTCGACATGGCCCAGAACGTCGCGCGGCCGGGCCTGGACGATGGGTGCCTTGGCCAGGGGAACGGCCGGCACCACGAAGCAGGCGATCAGCAGGCAGACGAAGCCCAGCAGGCTGATGGCCCAGAACAGGCCCGACAGGCCGAACTCGCCCACCAGCATGGGCGACAGGACCAGGGACACGGCAAATGAAATGCCGATGGAACCGCCCACCATGGCCATGGCCCGCGTGCGTACCTCGGGTCGCGTGGCATCGGCCACCCAGGCGGTGATGGCGGCGGAGACCGCCCCCAGGCCCTGGATGACGCGGCCCGCGATGATCCAGTCCACATTCTCGGCCAGGGCGCAGATGACCCCGCCGATAATGAACAGCAGCATGCCGAAGACGATCACGGCGCGGCGGCCGTAGCGGTCCGACGCCATGCCCAGCGGGATCTGCATGATGGCTTGCGTCAAGCCATAGGCGCCCAGCGCCAGCCCGACCTTGGCCGCATCGTTGCCGCCGGGGATGGTCTGGGCCGCCACCGCGAAAATGGGGGTCAGCAGGAACAGGCCCAGCATGCGCGAGGCGAAAAGCAGCGCCAGGGTGACGCTGGCGCGCCGCTCGGTGGGCGTCAGCCTGAGCTTCGCCCGGGAAGAGATACCGGGATGATCGGCGGGATGGCTCATAAAAACTCGTTAGATGGATAAGCGCACAAGAGTCCGGGCTGCGCGGCCTCCCGCAAACGGGCTAGCGCACGGAACCGGGCTGCGCGTTATAGTAGCAAGTTAGCCTTTGAAAGACCTGAACCTTGAAGCTTATGGAAGCGATACGCATCCGGGGCGCCCGAACGCATAACCTTAAAAATGTTTCCGTCGATTTGCCGCGCCACAAGCTGGTGGTGGTAACGGGCCTGTCCGGATCGGGAAAGTCCTCGCTTGCTTTCGATACCTTGTATGCCGAAGGCCAGCGCCGCTATGTGGAAAGCCTGTCGGCCTACGCGCGGCAATTCCTGCAGCTCATGGACAAGCCCGACGTCGACCTGATCGAAGGGTTGTCCCCGGCCATTTCCATCGAACAGAAGTCGGCGGGCCACAACCCCCGCTCCACAGTCGGCACCATTACGGAAATCCACGACTACCTGCGCTTATTGTACGCGCGGGTCGGCACCCCCTATTGCCCGGATCACGGCCTGCCGCTGCAGGCACAAAGCGTCAGCCAGATGGTCGACAAGGTGCAAAGCTGGGCGCCCGATACCCGGCTGGCCATCCTGGCGCCGCTGGCCCGTTCGCGCAAGGGCAGCTTCGAAGAGGAATGCGCAAGCCTGCAGGCACAGGGGTTTGTGCGGCTGCGCGTGAACGGCGAGATGGTGTCGCTGGACGAGTTGTCGCCCCTGAAGAAAACCGAGAAGCACGATTTCGACGTGGTGGTCGACAGGCTGCGCGTCAAGCCCGAAAGCCAGCAGCGCCTGGCCGAAAGCTTCGAGACGGCACTGGGCCTGGCGGAAGGCCGCGTGATCGCGCTGAACATGGACACCAACGAAGAGCATGCCTTCTCCAGCCGCTACGCCTGTCCGGTCTGCCATCACAGCCTGACCGAGCTGGAGCCGCGCCTGTTCAGCTTCAACAACCCCGTGGGCGCCTGTCCCACCTGCGACGGCCTGGGCTGCGTGGATTTCTTCGACCCCAAGCGCGTCGTGGCCTTTCCCGAACTGAGCCTGGCCAGCGGCGCCATCAACGGCTGGGACCGGCGCAACGCGTTTACGCACACCCTGCTGACCAGCCTTGCGGCCCATTACGAATTCGACATCGACACTCCCTTCGAAGAGCTTCCCGAGGATATCCGCCAGCGTATCCTGTTCGGCTCCGGCGACGAGGCCATCCCTTTTCTGTACCTGAATGAAAAGGGGCGCAGCACCGTCAAGAAGCATCCGTTCGAGGGCATCATCCCGAACCTGGAGCGGCGCTGGCGCGAAACCGATTCCAGCGCGGTGCGCGAGGAACTGGGCAAGTACCGGCACACCAAGACCTGCCCCGACTGCCACGGTTCGCGCCTGCGCGCCGAAGCCCGGCACGTCCTGATCGGCGATGAACCGGGCGAGGCGCAGCGCCGCGGCCGCGCCATCTTCGAAGTCGAGGCCCTGTCGCTGTCCGATTGCCTGGCCTGGTTCCAGGCCCTGGCCCTGGGCGGCGCCAAGAAAGAGATCGCCGACCGCATCGTGCGCGAGATCGAAGCGCGCCTGCAGTTCCTGAACAATGTGGGGCTGAACTACCTGTCGCTCGATCGCAGCGCCGACACCATTTCCGGCGGCGAGGCCCAGCGCATACGCCTGGCCAGCCAGATCGGCTCCGGCCTGACCGGCGTGATGTACGTGCTGGACGAACCGTCCATCGGCCTGCATCAGCGCGATAACGACCGGCTCATACAAACGCTGCAGCACCTGCGCGACCTGGGCAACAGCGTCATTGTGGTCGAGCACGACGAAGACATGATACGTTCCGCCGACTTCGTGCTGGACATGGGTCCGGGCGCGGGCGAGCACGGCGGGCAGATCGTGGCGCAGGGCACGCCGCAAGAACTGGCGGCGAATGCGCAATCGCTGACCGGCCAATACCTCAGCGGAGCGCGCTCCATCGCCATTCCTCCCCGCCGCGCCGTCACGTCCGATCAGGCCTGGCTTGAACTGAAGGGCTGCCGCGGCAACAACCTGAAATCCGTGGATCTGGCCATACCCACCGGCAGGCTGGTGTGCATCACCGGGGTTTCGGGCTCGGGCAAATCCACGCTGATCAACGACACGCTCGCCACCGCGGTCGCCCAGAAGCTGCACAGGGCCCAGACCGAACCGGCGCCCTACGATTCGCTTGAAGGGCTGGCGCACTTCGACAAGATCATCAGCGTGGACCAGAGCCCCATCGGCCGCACGCCGCGCAGCAATCCCGCCACCTACACCGGCATGTTCACGCCGATACGGGAACTCTTCGCCGGCGTGCCCGAGTCACGGACGCGGGGCTACGACCCGGGCCGCTTCTCGTTCAACGTCAAGGGCGGCCGCTGCGAGGCCTGCCAGGGCGACGGCGTGGTCAAGGTGGAAATGCATTTCCTGCCCGATATGTACGTGCCCTGCGACGTGTGCGGCGGCAAGCGCTACAACCGCGAAACCCTGGAGATCCGCTATCGCGGACGCAGCATCAGCGAGGTGCTGGACCTGACCGTGGAACAGGCCCTGGACTACTTCGAAGCGGTGCCTACCGTGTCGCGCAAGCTGCACACCCTGATGGATGTGGGCTTGTCGTACCTGCGACTGGGCCAAAGCGCCACGACCCTGTCCGGCGGCGAAGCGCAGCGCGTCAAGCTGTCGCTGGAACTGTCCAAGCGCAGCACCGGCCGCACCCTGTATATCCTCGACGAACCCACCACCGGCCTGCATTTCCAGGACATCGCCCTGCTGCTGGACGTGCTGCGCAAGCTGGTCGAAGGCGGCAATACGGTGGTCATCATCGAACACAACCTGGACGTCATCAAGACCGCCGATTGGGTGGTCGACATGGGTCCCGAAGGTGGCGGGGGCGGGGGCCGCATCGTGGCCCAGGGCACACCCGAGGACATCGGCGCCGCGCCGGCCAGCCATACCGGACGCTATCTGAAACCGCTGTTGAAAGCCAAGTAGCGCCGCCGCTGTTCCGCATGCGGCCCGCCGTCCGCTAAGCGCCGGGCGCGCCTTCGCTTCCGGCCTTCACAGGCCCTGGTCCATGTGGAAAAGATTGTGGTGCTCGCGTATGGCGTAGCGGTCGGTCATGCCCGCGATGTAGTCGGCAATGGCCCGCGCCTGCGCCACGTCGTCGTCGCGCCGGTAGTCGCCGGCCAGCAGCCGGGGGTCCTGCAAGAAAGCCGTGAACAACTCGCGCACGATGGTCCGCGCCTTGGTCGTCATCCGCATGACCCGGTAGTGCCGGTACAGGTTTTCCAGCAGGAAGCTTTTCAGGGCATCCGCCTGGCGCCGCATCGAAACGGAAAACGCGGCCAGCGGCGGCGCCGCGCGCACCGCATCGGCGCTGTCGGGTTTATGCACGGCGATATTGGCCAGGGTGGTTTCGGTCAGGTCCATCACCAGGGTATTGATCATCGACCGGATGATCTCGGCCACCAGCCGCCGCTTTTCCAGGGTGGGGTGCCTGCGCTTCACGGCGGCGTGGTGCGTGGCGAAGATTTCCAGCATCTGCAGCTGCTCTATGGTGATAAGCCCCGAACGCAGGCCGTCGTCGATATCGTGGTTGTTGTAGGCGATCTCGTCGGCCAGGTTGGCGATCTGCGCCTCCAGCGACGGCTGCGTCCGGTTCAGGAAGCGTTCGCCCACATCGCCCAGCAGCCTGGCGTGCCTGACCGAGCAATGCTTCAGGATGCCTTCGCGCGTTTCAAAGCATAGATTCAGGCCGTTGAACGCCGCATAGCGCTCCTCCAGCTCGTCCACCACCCGCAGGCTTTGCAGATTGTGCTCGAAGCCGCCGGCCTTGGGCGCCAGCTCGCGCATGCAGGCATTCAGCTCGTCCTGCCCGGCGTGGCCGAAGGGGGTATGGCCCAGGTCGTGGGCCAGCGAAATCGCCTCGGTCAGGTCTTCGTGCAGGCCCAGGTTCCGCGCCAGCGTGCGCGCGATCTGGGCCACTTCGATGCTGTGCGTCAGGCGGGTGCGAAACAGGTCGCCCTCGTGGTTGATGAAGACCTGGGTTTTATATTCGAGCAGGCGGAATGCGTTGCAATGGATGATCCGGTCGCGGTCCCGCTGGAATTGATTGCGGCCGACCGCCGCCGGCTCGACGTGCCGCCGCCCGCGCGTCAGATCGGGATGGCATGCGTAGGAAGCCGGCGCCCGCATCGTCGACAGGCCCTAGGCCGCCGCTGGCGCGACGGTTTTTTCAAGGGCGCGGCGCACATCGTCCAGCGGCGCCGCCTGCAGCCGGGCCTGGCCGATTTCGGGCAACAGGACGAAGCGCAATTGACCGCCCTCGGTTTTCTTGTCCACCTGCATCAGGTCTATCCAGCGTTCGGTGCCCAGGTCGGGCGGCTGGATGGGGCAGCCTATGGCCTGGACCAGGGCGCGCACGCGCTCCACGCTTTCAGCGGGCAGGCCCAGCGTCAGTGCCGACAGCTCAGCGGCCTGCACCATGCCGCAACCCACGGCTTCGCCATGCAGCCATTGCCCGTAGCCCATGCCGGACTCGATGGCATGGCCGAAGGTGTGGCCGAAGTTGAGAATCGCCCGCAGGCCGGATTCGCGTTCGTCCTGCGACACGACCTGGGCCTTGAGTTCGCAGGAACGCTGGATGGCGTAGGTGATCGCCTGGGGGTCCAGGGCGCGCAGGGCCGCCGCATTGCGTTCGCACCAGGCGAAGAATTCCGCATCGATGATCAGGCCGTGCTTGATGACCTCGGCCAGGCCGGCGGACACTTCACGCGCCGGCAAGGTCGCCAGCACGTCGGTGTCGATTTCCACGGCCAGGGGCTGGTAGAAAGCCCCGATCATGTTCTTGCCCAGAGGGTGGTTGATCGCGGTTTTGCCGCCCACCGAGGAATCGACCTGCGCCAGCAAGGTGGTGGGCACCTGGATGAAGCGTATGCCCCGCATATAGCTGGCGGCGGCAAAGCCGCAGATATCGCCCACCACTCCGCCGCCCAGGGCGAGCAGAACCGCTTTGCGATCCAGCTTATTTTGTAACAGGCTATCGAAGATCAGGTTCAGCGTCCGCCAGTCTTTGTGCGCTTCGCCATCGGGCAGTTCGATGCGCAATACGCGCTTGCCCGTGCGGGCCAGCGCCTGTTCGACCCGTCCGGCGTAATGCGCCGCCACCGTCGGGTTGGTGACGATGGCGATGGCTGTGGCATCGCCGGGTATGCTTTGCGCCAGCGCGTCCAGGCGGCCGGCGGCCACATGAATGGGATAAGCGCCCCCGGGCGTTTCGACCTGGACTGTGCTCATGGATTTACCTCGTGTTGTTGAAGCATGGGAACAAGCGCGCGCACGACCTGCGCCACCGGCATGGCGCCGGTTTCTATGGTCAGGTCGGCGATGCTTGCATACAGCGGCTCGCGCTGCGCGATCAGTTCGCGTATGCGCCCCTGCGGGTCGGCGGTCTGCAGCAAGGGGCGGCTGCGGTCCCGCGCCAGGCGGCGAAACAATTCATCCGCGCTGGCGCGCAAATACACCACGACGCCGCGCTCTTTCAGATATTCCCGATTCTGCGCCGCCAGCACCGCACCGCCGCCGGTCGCCAGCACGATCCCCGGCTTGCGGGAACATTCGTCCAGCGCCGCGGTCTCCCGCCTGCGGAACCCTTCTTCGCCCTCGATGTCGAAAATCAGGGACACCCGGACGCCGCAACGCGCCTCCAGCTCGTGGTCCAGGTCCATGAATTCACGGTGCAGGCTGCGGGCCAGATGACGCCCTATGGTCGTCTTGCCCGCGCCCATCATGCCCACCAGGAAAACCGGCTGCCCGAAAGGCAGCAGGGCCGGCTCGGACTGCTCGCAGGCGCCCGCATCGCTTGCGGCTTGGACGGCAGGCTCGAAAGGTAAAGAGTCATTCATTTGTGTATTATCCCACTTGCAAGCTGGCCGCACCCCACTACACTGCATTACTTGGTTACATTAAGCTGATGCGCAAATCATAGTCTGCTCACGGTTAGACTTAAAATCGCCCCTAATGAGTTCTTCTACCGCTTCCCCCAAAAAAAATTCCGCCGCGACCTCTTCGTGGATTGGCCGCTTTTTCCTCAAGGCCGCGATTTTCGCGGCGGGGCTGGGGCTATGCGGCGCGCTGCTCGGCTCCCTGGCCCTGGCGCTGGCCTGGCCCAATCTGCCGGACCTGAGCGCCATGATCGATTACCGGCCGCGGGTGCCCCTGCGCATCTACACGGCCGACAAGGTGCTTATCGGCGAGTTCGGCGAAGAGCGCCGCAATGTGCTGCGCTTCAATGAAATACCCGACGTCATGAAATCGGCCATTCTATCAGCCGAAGACGACCGCTTTTACCAGCACGGGGGCATAGACTGGACGGGCGTGGCGCGCGCCGTAGTCGCCAACCTGACCCACATGTCGAAAACCCAGGGCGCCAGCACGATCACCATGCAGGTCGCCCGGAACTTCTACCTGTCCTCCGAGAAAACCTATACCCGCAAGTTCTACGAACTGCTGCTGACGTTCAAGATCGAAGCCACGCTGACCAAGGACCAGATCCTCGACCTGTACATGAACCAGATCTATCTGGGTCACCGCGCCTATGGGTTCGCGGCCGCGTCGCGCACCTATTTCGGCAAGCAGCTGGCCGACATCACGCCCGCCGAAGCCGCCATGCTGGCCGGCATCCCCAAGGCGCCCTCGCGCTTCAATCCCATCGCCAACTTCGACCGCGCCAAGTCGCGCCAGGCCTACGTGCTGGGACGCATGCGCAACCTGGGCTACCTGACCGAAGCCGAGTACCAGCAGGCAAAGGAACAGAAGATCGTCATCCAATCGGCGCCCGGGACACCGGCCGGAGGCTACGCCATCCACGGCGATTACGTCGCCGAACTGGCGCGGCAATTGCTTTACGGCGTCTACCAGGACGACATCTATTCCCGCGGTTTCAACGTCTACACCACGGTCCGATCCAAAGACCAGGAAGCCGCCTACCAGGCGGTCAGGGAAGGCATCCTGGACTACACCCGCCGCGCCCCCTATCCGGGGCCGGAAGAAACCCTGGATCTGCCCGCAGGCATTGAGAGCTCGCCCGCCCAGCTGGACGCCATACTCGACGAATTGCAGGAAAAGTATCCCGACAACGGCGACCTGCTCACCGGCGTGGTACTGGCGGCCAGCCCGACCAAGATCACCGTGGCGCGCACCTCCAACGAAATCATCGAGGTCACCGACAAAGGCGCTCTGCGCATCGTGGCCCGGGGCCTGGTCAAGAATGCCAAGGACAATGTCAGGATAGAACGCGGCTCGGTGGTCTACGTCCATAAGAACGGCGACCACTGGGAAGTGATCAACGCGCCCACCGTGCAGGCCGCCTTCGTCTCGCTGCGGCCGCAAGACGGCGCGATCCAGTCCCTGGTGGGCGGCTTCGACTTCGAGGACGGCAAGTTCAACCGCGTCACGCAAGCCTGGCGTCAGCCGGGCTCGGCGTTCAAGCCCTTCATCTATGCATCGTCCCTGGAGCGCGGACTGACGCCGGCCACCCAGGTTTCCGACGAGCCCTTTACCCTGACCGCCGCCCAAACCGGTTCGAAAGCCTGGGCTCCGAAGAATTACGGCCGCACCTACGAACCCATGCTGACCATGCGCCAGGGCCTGTACAAATCCAAGAACATGGTGTCTATCCGCATCATGCAGGCCGTGGGCCCCAAGTACGTGCAGGACTATGTCACGCGCTTCGGCTTCGACCGCGAGCGCCAGCCCGCCGTGCTGCCCCTGGCACTGGGCGCGGGCAGCGTCACGCCCCTGCAGCTGGCGGGTGCCTATGCGGTTTTCGCCAACGGGGGCTATCGCATTCCGCCCTACCTGATCGACCACGTCACCGACAGCAGCGGCAAGGTCATCATGCAGGCCAAACCCATCATCGCCGGCGACGCGGCGGCCCGGGCCATCGACCCGCGCACCGTCTATGTCATGAACGACATGCTGCGCGGCGTGGCCACGTACGGCACCGGCGCCCGGGTTCACCGCGAACTCAAGCGCGACGACATCGGCGGCAAGACCGGCACCACGAACGAATCGCATGACGCCTGGTTTGCGGGCTTCACGCCCAAGCTGGTCGGCGTGGTCTGGATGGGTTACGATCAGCCGCGTTCACTGGGCTCCAGCGAAACCGGCGGTGGCGCATCGCTGCCCATCTGGCTGGACTACATGCGCTATGCCCTGAAGGACCAGCCCCAGACTCCACCCGGCCCCATTCCCGATGGGCTCAGCAAGATCGACGGCGACTTCTACTTCGCCGAGTTCCCCCCCGGACAGGCCGTGGCGCGCGTAGGCCTGCCTTCGCCCAACGACATCCCCCTGGATGGCGGCGGCTCCGACGGCATCAGCGATCTGCTCAATCAACTGACCGGCGGAGGCGGGCAGCCCCGACGCGAACAACCGCCCGACGTACCGTTTTAATGAGGTTCACCATGCAAGCGCAATCCGCCCCGACGTCCGCCTACGCCGTCTGCCGCTACGCGGCCTGTCTGGCCCTGGTCTCCATGCTGGCCGCCTGCGGCTACAAGGGACCGCTGTACATGCCGCCCCCGCCGCCCGACGAATCGCTTGCGGCGCCGCCCACACCCGCCGCGCTTCCGGCATCCGAGCCCGCCACAACGGCTCCGGTCCAAGCAAAATAGGCCACGGCCGCCTCGGCGCAGCCCGACGAATTCAACCACTCCAAGTAAACGATGACTGTTGCTCCTCATTTCCAGTTCCTGAACGGCTCCCTCCATGCGGAGCGCGTCCCGCTGGCCGACCTGGCCCGTGAATACGGCACCCCCCTGTATGTCTATTCGCGCCAGGCCTTGCACGATGCCTGGGAAGCCTACCGGACGGCTGCCCGGGACCGCGATGTGCTGGTGTGCTACGGCATGAAGGCCAACTCGAACCTGGCCGTGCTCAATGAGTTCAAGAAGCTTGGATCCGGCTTCGACATCGTGTCGGGCGGAGAACTGGCCCGTGTCCTGGCCATAGGCGGCGATCCCTCCCGCATCGTCTTTTCCGGCGTCGGGAAACAGGCCTGGGAAATGAAGAATGCCCTGGAAGCCGGCGTCAAGTGCTTCAATGTGGAATCCGAGGCCGAGTTGCTGCGCTTGTCCCAGGTGGCGCATGCCATGGGCAAGGTCGCCCCGGTATCCTTGCGGGTCAATCCCGACGTCGATGCGCAGACCCATCCGTATATTTCAACCGGCCTGAAGGAAAACAAGTTCGGCATCGCCATCGAAACCGCCCTGGCCGTCTACCAGCGTGCCGCCGCCCTGCCCGGCCTGGAAATCGTGGGGGTGGACTGCCACATCGGATCGCAGATCACCGAAGTCAGCCCCTATATCGACGCCCTGGGCAAGCTCATCGCCCTGATCGAGGAGCTGGCCGGCGCCGGCATCCACCTGAAGCACCTGGACCTGGGCGGCGGCATAGGCATACGCTATACCGACGAAACCCTGCTCTCGCCCACGACATTGCTGGACAAGGTGTTCCAGGAACTGGACCGGCATGGCCTGGGCCATTTGCAGATCGTCCTGGAACCGGGCCGCTCGCTGGTCGGCAATGCCGGCGTCCTGCTGACCACGGTGGAATATCTGAAGCACAGCGAGGCGAAGAACTTCGCCATCGTCGATGCCGCCATGAACGATCTCATACGCCCCACGCTCTACGATGCCTGGCACAGCGTCAAGCCGGTGAACCCGCGCGAGCGCAATGCCGGCACCCCTTCCTATGACATCGTGGGCCCCATTTGCGAAAGCGGCGACTGGCTGGCGCGCAACCGCAAGCTTGCGCTGCAACAAGGCGACCTGCTTGCCATCATGTCCGCTGGCGCCTACGCCTTCACCATGGCCAGCCAATACAATACCCGCCCGCGCGCCGCCGAAGTCATGGTCGATGGCGGCCAGGCCCATGTGGTGCGCCCCCGCGAGACGCTGGAAAGCCTGTTTTCGGCTGAAACCACGCTGCCTTGACCATCGTTGACATTGGCGGCCGCCGCAATATAAAGAAACAAGCGAAATGACCGTTAACATACTGTAAGCCGAACGACTTATGCCTCGCATCAAACACCTGGGCAGATTCGACACAGGCGAATGCCGCCCATGTCGTCGCGAACCAGGCGGCGGCATCAAGTTAAGTTTTATGCCTTGCAAGCGGCCCGGACCGGGCCGCTTGCAGGGCGGAAAAGTCGGCCACAGTAGATCATGACGTTTTTAAACACGTTTTGCCATGCGTTCCCCAAAAAGCTCGCTAGCGCCTGCGGCCGGCTGGTCTACTATTTTTCCTTGTATGCCGTACCGGCCGGAATCGTGCTGTTCTCGATAGCGGCCCTGCTCATGCTGAACAACCGCTATCCGCCCACCAGCGGCAGCCCGCTTCAACTCCAGGTATTCCCCGACCCCGGCTTCGCACACTCGCCCGGCACAGCGCTGGAGGCCCTGAAACGGCGCGAACACGTTACGCATGCCAAGGTCGATGGCCCGACATGGTTTCTGGTCGACGTTCCCGCCGAGCCTGAACTGGGCGAAACCGCCATCGATGTGCCGTCGCGGCTGACACAGCGCATCGCCTGCTGGAACGCCGCCACCATGCGCTCGCTGGGCGCCGCCGACCAGGACCTGACCACCGGTTCGCTGCGCACGTCCAAGCAGGGGTACTCCGTCATGCTCGGCCGTTCCCCGCTTCCGGCCAGCATCCTCTGCTTCGCCACGTTCGTCGACCAGACCACCCTGAACGTGGATCTCTGGTCCATCACCGACCTGCGCACCTCCACCAGCCGGTTCGATCGCGGCGTAAGCCTGCTCGAAGGGGGCCTGCTGACCATCGCGCTGTTCATTCTGGTCATCGCCATCACCAATCGCGAATGGATCTACCTGCTGCTGGCCGCCTGGCTGGTCGGCAACCTGCGCCTGGGCGCGCTGGCCATGGGCTGGGATACCCAGTGGCTGGGCAGGAACATCCCGCTGGAGTGGATGCCTTTCATCCGGCAGGTGACCGTTGCCGCTTACTACCTGCTGACCTATACGCTCTTCACCCAGTTGTTCCGCAGCAGCCGGGTCGCCAGCTACCCCCGCCTGTTGCGGATCACCCAGTGGGCCGGCCTGTTGCAGCTGGCCGCGGCATTCCTGCTGCCCTATGAGCAGTTCCGGCCGCTGATGTGGGCGGTCTGCGGCTTCGGCATACTGGTTATGGCATTCCTGCTGGCGCGCACCGTCTACCGGACCCGTTCGCGGGTATGGATGTGGCATATCGTTTCGCTCAGCATGGCGTTGTGCGTCATGCTCTCGGGCATCCTGCTGGTCATTTTCGGCCGCACGCCATTCGTCGACATATTCAACAGTGTGGTCGCCCTGCTGCTGTCGAACGTGATGATCGCGCTGGCGGTGGCCGAGCGGATGCGCGAAGACCGCAGGGAGCGCATCCGGGCCCAGACCGAACTGGTCAGCAATTACGCCGTCACGCCCATAGGCATGTTCACCCTGGGGTTCGACAATGTCTTCCAGCGCGCCAATCCCGTGCTGGAGCAGATGCTGGGCGTTTCCCTGAACAACGACAACGATACCGCCATCCACTGGACCGACTACTTCGAGGAGCAGGACTGGCACAAGCTGTCGGAACAGACCGAGGCCGGACAGGAAGTCGAGATCAAAAGGCTGGACCCATCCAACGATCCCGGCCTGCCCCAGCATTTCGTGGTGCGGGCGGCCATGGCCGATGGCCGGATAGAAGGTTCGCTGCAAGACATCACCGCCCGCACGAAAACCATCAATCAGCTTCGCCTGCTGGCCGACAACGATCCGCTTACCGATGTGTTGAACCGGCGCGGCATAGAAAAAGCGCTGGACAAGTCGCTGGGCGATCTCAAAGAGGGCCAGCCCTGTGCGCTGGCCTATCTGGATCTGGATCACTTCAAGCGCATCAACGGGCTGTTCGGCCACACGGCCGGCGACGAGGTGCTCAAGCAGGTGTGCCAGCGCATCAAATCCGCGCTGTCCGACTCGCAGCATATCGGCCGCATAGGCGGCGACGAGTTCATCGTGCTTTTTCCCAATACGCCGGTGAGCGAAGCGCGCGAGGCCGCCAAGCGGATCATAGAACAGTTGAGCACGACCGCCTTCCATATCGGCACGCGCGCATTCCAGATCAAGAGCGCGATCGGCGTCGTCGAGGTAAACCAGAGCATGAGCGCCAAGGACGCCATCTCGGCGGCCAACCACGCATGCCGTGAGGCGCGCAAGCAGCACCAGAGCGTGGTCGTCTACGAGCAGGACTCGCAGGAATTGCTGGACCATACCGAAGAGCTGCGGCTGTTCGACCAGCTTGAAGGGGGCGATTCTCCGCGCGGCCTCTATCTGGAACTGCAGCCCATCATGTCGCTGAAAGACCCCTTGCAGTCCCTGAACTTCGAGGTGCTGCTGCGCGTGCGCGATTCCGCCGGCGCTTTGATTCCCTCGGGCAAGATCGTGTCGTCGGCCGAAGAAAGCGGCACCATCACCATCATCGACAAATGGGTGTTCTCGGCCACGCTGGAATGGCTTGCGAAGCACGAGAAGCGGTTGGGGAAGACGCAGTTCATCAGCATCAACCTTAGCGGCGTATCGCTGAACGACGACAAATTCATCGATGCCTTCTTCGCGAACCTGGCCCATCACAGCCATCTCACCAAGCGCCTGTGCGTCGAAATCACCGAAGGCGTCGCACTGCAAGACCTCGATCGTACGCGGCAGTTCATGAAGCGCCTGCAGCGCATGGGCGTACGCATCGCGCTGGACGATTTCGGGGCCGGCTACACCTCGTTCTCTTATCTGAAGGAGCTGCGCGCCGATGCCATCAAGATCGACGGCGCCCTGATCAAGGACATGCTGGCCAACGACACCAATATCGCCATCGTGCGCACCATCGTCGAACTTGCGCGCAACCTGGGCATGAAGAGCATTGCGGAATGGGTGGAAGACGGCGCCACGATGCAGGCGCTGCAGGACATGGGCGTGGATTATGTGCAGGGCTATATCGTATCGAAATCCAGGCCGCCCATAGACATACTGAATGCCCTTACGATCACCGACCTGGTGTCGTCCTCGGAAACGCTGGCATTCATCAGGAAGACGGCGGCGCAAGCGCGCCTTGAGCCTTAGGCCGTGTAGCGGCTTGGTCCGGGCCGGCTGCGGGCCGGCACCGGCTTTTTCCGTTTCTCGGCATACATGCGCTCGTCGGCCAGATGCATGGTTTTCTTCAGCGTTCCGGCCTCGGATTTGAGCGCCATGCCGATGGATATCCGGATGTCTTTCTGGTTCAGCGCCTGGCTTAGCCTGCTCATGAGCGATTCGGCCACCGCGGGCGTGGCCTGTTGCACCACCACCCCGAACTCGTCGCCCCCCAGTCGCCCCACCGAATCGGTGCTGCGCAACACCGATGAAATGGTCTGGGCGGTAAGTCGAAGGAGGTCGTCGCCCGCCGCATGGCCCCGCGTATCGTTCACGACTTTCAGGAAGTCCAGGTCCAGCATCACGATGGCGGCGTCTTCGTCGGTGCTGGACGCCAGCGCGTCGATATGCGCCAGGCGGTTGATCCAGCCTGCGCGATTGAACACACCGGTAAGCGGATCGATGAATGCATCGCGCTGCATCTCGATGACCATTTGCTCGGCGATATCCAGCTCGGCATGCAGGTTCACCACCAGGGCCATGGCGGCTACGCACAGGCGCAGGTTTTGCGCGCACAAGGCCAACTGGGCGACCATGGGCTCGTAGGCAAAGCCCACAACGCAGCCCATGCTGTCGCCCTCCTGTTCTTCAAGGCGTGCCATGATCAGGTAGCCTTTGCGCGGATCGGCGGGGACACGCCGGGGCAAATGGATGTGCTCGGCGTCGGTGACGGACCGGTAATGGAAGCCGCCGACGCGTGCGCAATCGTGCCAGTCGTTTTCCAGCAGACGCCCCAGGGCTTCGGACGGAAATGTGCGGAAGGCCCCCCGTGCCGCCAGTACGGCGCAGGCATCGCCGTCTTGTCTTCCGACGAGCCAGCCGGCGATGGGCAGAAAAATTTGCAGTATGCCAAGTTGGGCTTCGAGTGCTTCGCTGGCCAGAATATTTGCCCGAGCCTTGATGCCAGGGCCTTCTTTGACTACCGACATAATTATTTTTTACAGCGAAAGAAGTTGGCCTTGAGTGTGCAGGGTGCACAGCGTGGTCGCACAATGGCCCGGATGTCTCGACATTAAATTTTACAATATTCACATATATATGCCAGCATTATTTGCGATCATGCCGTCAATAGGTGGCAACACGTAATTCGAGGAAATAAACAGATACAAAAATGCCGCACGCCCGGCCCATGGCGGGTCGGGTGTGCGGCACTTCTTTCGGGATGGCCGGCAGGCGCGGATGTCCGTTTTACAGTTCTCCGTATGAATGCAGTCCGGACAGGAACATATTGACGCCGAGGAAGGCAAAGCTGGTCACCAGCAATCCGGCCAAGGCCCAATACGCCGCCATCGTGCCGCGCAGCCCTTTCATCAGCCGCATGTGCAGCCAGGCGGCGTAGTTCAGCCACACGATGAGCGCCCAGGTTTCCTTGGGATCCCATTGCCAATACGTGCCCCACGCATCGGCGGCCCACAGCGCGCCCAGAATGGTGGCGACCGTAAAGAAGGCAAACCCGACCGCGATCGCGCGATACATGATGTCGTCGAGGATTTCCAGCGAAGGCAGCCTGCTGGCGATAGGCCCGCGAAACGCCAGGATGGAGCCGACGATAATCGCCCCGATTCCGAAATAGAGCATCCAGGTGGCGGAGAGCTCGCGCGATCCGAACACCATGGGCTCGGCGCACAATATCGCCCCCAGCACGAACAGGGGGGCGAGCTTGCCCCACGAGCGCGTCTGGCCGTTTTCCTTCACCAGGTAGGCGAAGCCCACCATGGCGGACAGGGAGAAGGTGCCATAGCCTATGAAATTGGCCGGCACGTGCAGTTTCATCCACCAGCTTTTAAGCGCCGGCACCAGGGGCTGTATCTGAAAGGCATCGCGCGTGAACGAATACCACAGCAGGAAGACCACGGCGGAGCTGATGACCAGCAGGACAAAGCCTCCCAGGGCCCGGGTCGCATAGCGCCGCTCGTAGTACAGGTAGAACAGCGCGGTGATCAGGGCGAACAGCACGAAGACTTCGTACAGATTGCTGACCGGAATATGGCCGATGTCCGGGCCCAGCAGGTGGCCTTCGCGCCACCTTACCAGCAGGCCGGTCACCCCGGCATATACGGCGCCCCAGCTCAGCACCGTGCCCAGCCAGGCGGCCGTCTTGCTGAAGATGCCGATCCAGTAACAGATCATGGCCAGCACGAACAGCGAGCACATCCACAAAATGGCGGACTGGGACGAGAACAGGTACTTCAGGAAGAAGACGCTTTCGGCCCGGGTAATATCGCCCTGCTCCAGCCCGCCCCCGCCGCTGTACAGCCAGATGGCGAATAGCGCGGTGGCGCCGCTGGCGACCATCAGCGTGCGCAACGGACGCCACAGCCATGCCATCCAGCTGAAGCCCGCCACAGCGCCGCATAGAATGATCTTCTCGTAGTAATCCATGCTTTCCTGGTAATGCACCAGAACGTAAGCCGCTCCCACGGCCAGGGCCAGGAAGAATACGATATCGGTCCAGTCGGGCTTGCCCCGATGGCCGCGCGAATCGCCGCTGGCCGTCATGGACTCCTGCCACATCGGGGCGCTCGATGAAATAATGGACTCGGACATAGGTAAACCTCGTTACGTGGAGAGGCGCTTGAACGCCTCTTTGAAGCGATCGAACTCATGGTTGAAATCCAGAGTCCGCCGTTGCGACGTCATGGCCGCCAACAGCTCGCTGCCCTGGCCGCTGGGCTTGACCCATATCCAGACGCGGCGGTCCCGGATATAGAACATGGAGAAAACGCCTATGACCAGAAACAGGCAACCCAGGTAAACGGTGTTCTTGCCGGGGCTGCGCGCCACCTGGAACACGCTGGCCTCGATCTGCTCGAAACCCTTGAGCGTCATGAAGACCGGCGCCGGATAGTCGGGCAGGTTGGCCAGGGCCAGCAGCGACAGCTGTATCCAGCGATCGGCCGCCTCGCCCTCGGGACCTTCGCGCGGCACGGCTGGCTGGCCGGCGCGCTCACGCACGATGTCGCGCAACTCGAGCAGGGACAACTGGATCATGGGTACGGCAAAGCCCAGCACTTTTTCGCGATCCTGCTCGGGAACCCGTTCGATGATGCCGTTGAAACCGGACTTGTAGAAGGTTTCCAAAGCACCCTGCGCGGCCTTCTCAAGCAAGGGGCCTTGCAGATCGCCATTGGCGTTCCTGGCGGCGAACCGGACCGCCGCCTGCTGCACCAGCGCGGGCTGGGCCAGGGCTGCCCGCAGATTCATGAACTCTACCACCGAATGATCGGCATCGGCCGGAATCCTGATGTAGCGGTAAGGTTGTGCGGCGGTTTCGCGCACCCCCGCCAGGAACACCTGGCTGCCGTCCAGCGTGATGGGCAGCATATAGTTGGTGAATTCGTGTGCCTGGCCGTCCCGGCCGATGATCCGGTATTGCACGCTGGGGCCCACGTTCCGCAGGTTCTCGTTCTTGGCGCCGGCCGCGCTGCCCGTCACCGAGGCGACATGGTCGATGACCGCCTTGGGCTGCGGTTCGGCATCGCTGCTCATATTCTCGACATTGATGACGCGCAGGCCCGAGAAATCGATCTGCAAAGGCGCTTGCCCGCCATCGCCCTTGACGGTTATATCGGTGCTTTTTCCAACCGTGCCGTCGATACTGAAGGGCTGGCTGGCCGCGCCCTCAAGGGGGTAGCCCACCAGCTGCAGCGTGCTGCCGCCATCGTCGAAGCTGGACTGGTAAACGGTTACACCCTTGTAGCGCAAGGGTTCATTGACTTCGATGGTCTGGCTGAAGGACTTGCCGGTTTCCGGGTCGGTGACCTCGACCTCGCTTTTGAAGCTGCTGGGCATGCCGGTGGAATAGTAATCCACCAGGAATTTGTTGAGCTTGAGGGTGAACGGCAGGGGCTGGACCAGCACCCCATTGTCCACGCTGACGATGCCGCTGCTGCTTTGCGCGCCTTCCGGCACCAGCATATTGGCCCTGAAACTGGGGTTGCGCGCCGACAGCAGGCCCGACTCGGGCACCTCGGAAATCAGCATGTTCTGGGTAATGGGCTGCTTGCCGCCCAGCCAGACCTGCATGCGCACGGGCAGCTCGCTGTCCAGCAGGCCGCCTATGCAGATGACCACGATCGCGGCGTGCGCGAAAATATAGCCCAGCCGGTTGGCGCTGCCTTTCTTGGCGGCCAGCATCGCGCTGTCGCCTTCCTGCCTGACCTTGAACCTGTAGCCTTGCGAAGTCAGCCATTGCTGCATTTGAGCCAGGCTCTGGGCCGGCGCGGCCGACGATGTGATTTCGACGCGGTGATGAAAAGAGCGCAAGCTGCTGGCGCGCACGTACTCGCGAAAAGACTGTGCATCGCGCACCATTTTCGGCGCATTGCGCAGCAGGCAGATCGTGGTCGAAACGACCAGGAAGGCCATGATGAGCAGGAACCACCAGCTATTGTAGATATGCCAGATCGAAAACTTGTCGAACAGGGCAAACCAGAACGGGCCGAACTGGTCGATGTAGTTGCTGGCGGCCTGGTTCTGCTGAAGAACCGTGCCGATCAGGCTTGCCACGCAGATAAACATCAGCAGGCTGACCGCGAAGCGCATGGAACCTAGCAGCTCGATGACGTCTGCGCCGAGGCGCCGCGTGGAAGAAGGATGATTCACTGAAGCGGGCTTCATAAAAAAGGGGATGCTGTCGATAGCGTCCCCTGTATTTTAGACTTGTTGCCACGGAAAGTATTCCGTGGCTTATCCGGGCATCAACGCAAGCCGGCGGCGTAATCGGCCACGGCGGCGATGTCGGCATCGGACATGCGGTCGGCGATTTCGTGCATGATGGCATTGTTGGCGCGGTCGCCGCTGCGGAACAGCTTGAGCTGCTCGGCGATATAGGCCGGATGCTGTCCCGACAGGCGGGGGAAGGCGCCGGGAACACCCGCGCCGTTGGGCGAGTGGCAACCTGCACAGGCAGGAACCCTTCGATCGGGCAAGCCGCCGCGCCAGATATGCTGGCCGCGCTCCATGGTGGCCTCGTTGCTGGCCGTGGCGGCTGCTTCAGGGTCGATCGCCTGCTGGGTCAGGTAGTAGGCGATATTCTGCTTGTCTTCGGCCGTCAGGGCGGTGGCGAAGGCGGTCATGACCGAATTGGCGCCGCCGGGGCCGCGGCGTGCGGGAGGGGTCTTGTCGTCTTTGGCGGTGAAGTCAACCAGTTGCTTGACCAGGTATTCATGCGGTTGGCTGGCCAGATTCGGGTTGGCGGGAATCGTGCTGTTGCCGGCCGCGCCGTGGCAGCTGGCACAGGCCAGGATGCCTCGCGCGGGGTCGCCGTTGGCGTACAGCTGCTCGCCCTTGGCGGCATCGGGCTTGGCCACGGCCACGTCGGCTGCATAAGCAAGTGAAACTACGGAAGACCCCAGCAGCAAGCCGCTGGCAACTACGATTCTGGAAAGCATACGCTTCATGAAGACCTCGACGATCGCTATTCGATCCGGGTGCCGTAGACACCACGATGACAATGCCACTTTCGCCCAAAGCATGCTTCAAGGAAAATGACGCAACTGTTTCAAACCTGCGATTATACAATAGCGTTTGAATTAAACCGTTCTAGGTAACCCCGTGTCCATTTTGCATCGCGCTTCATTCACCGTTTCCGCGGCCCGCCTGGATCAGCTGCCGGCGCCCACGACGGCCGAAGTCTGTTTCGTTGGCCGATCCAACTCGGGCAAGTCGTCGGCCATCAATGTGCTGACCAATCAGCGCCGCCTGGCATTTTCCAGCAAGACGCCCGGGCGCACGCGCCTGATCAATCTTTTCGGTATCCCCGACCCTGCCGAGCCCGGCGCCTTCCTGGGCTTTCTGGTCGACCTTCCGGGCTATGGCTACGCATCGGTGGCCCGTGAGGCCCGCGAAGAATGGGCCGACGTCCTGGGCGGCTACCTGCGCAACCGCCCTTCGCTGGCCGGCATCGTCCTGCTTATCGATATCCGCCGCGGCGTGACCGAGCTTGACCGGCGCCTGGCCGACTGGATAGCTCCCACCGGCACGCCGGTGCTGGCGCTGCTGACCAAGGCCGACAAGCTCCCCTACGGCCAGCGCGTCAAGGCCGTCGCCGCGGTCAGGAAGGAACTGGCCGATATCGGCGCCCTGAACGCCATGCCGTTCTCGGCCACCCATCGCCTTGGCCTGGATACCGCCACTGCGCAAATTGAAAACTGGATTTCTCCGAAGGTCGTACCATGACTTCTTTTATTCTTTCCGCCGACTTCCCCGCCGCGCGTCCGCGCCGCAATCGCCGCGACGAGTTTTCCCGCCGCCTGGTGCGCGAGAACACCCTGACGGCGCACGACCTGATCTATCCGGTCTTCGTCATGGAAGGCCAGGGCATACAGGAGCCGGTCCCCTCCATGCCCGGCGTGGTCCGCTATTCGCCCGACACGCTGCTGAAGGCGGCCGAGGAATGCGTGGCCCTGCAGATTCCGGTGATCGCCTTGTTTCCGGTCATCGACCCCGGCCTGAAGACGCCGGACGGCATCGAGGCGGCCAATCCGCAAGGCCTGGTGCCCCGCGTCGTGGCATCGTTGAAACAGCGCTTCCCCGAACTGGGCGTGCTGACCGACGTGGCGCTGGACCCCTACACCAGCCACGGCCAGGACGGCGTCATCGACGAGGACGGCTATGTGCTGAACGAACCGACCGTTGAAATCCTGACGCGGCAGGCGCTGGTGCAGGCCCAGGCCGGCGTGGACATCGTCGCGCCCAGCGACATGATGGATGGCCGCATCGGCACGATACGCCAGGCCCTCGAGGCGGAAAAGCATATCTACACGCGCATCATGGCGTATTCGGCCAAGTACGCCAGCGCCTTCTACGGGCCCTTCCGCGACGCGGTCGGCTCGGCCGCCAACCTGGGCAAGTCCAACAAGTTCACCTACCAGATGGATCCGGCCAACCGCAACGAGGCGCTGCGGGAAGTGGCCGCCGATATCCGGGAAGGCGCGGACATGGTGATGGTGAAGCCGGGGCTGCCTTACCTGGACATTCTGCGCGACGTGAAGAATGCGTTCGGCATGCCGACGTATGCCTATCAGGTCAGCGGCGAGTACGCGATGATCAAGGCGGCGGCGGCCAATGGCTGGCTGGATCACGACAAGGTGATGATGGAGTCGCTGTTGGCCTTCAAGCGGGCGGGGGGCGACGGGATTCTCACGTACTTTGCGATAGCGGCGGCCAAGCTGCTGAAGGAACAGGGCTAGCCGGCAGTCCAGCCCTGTCTGGTTTCTTGAACAGCGCCGTTGGCTGGATCAGCATGCGTGGTTTCTTGAATCGGTACCAGTAGCTGGGGCAGCTTGCTTGGTTTCTTAGGCTTGCCCGGCGCAGCTCTCATCATGGAGCGGGGGCACGACTCTCCAATTGGGCTCCGGATAGATTTACAAGCAGCCTGATTTACGTCAACACCGTCACACTTGCAAAATGCGGGCTGACCATAGGTTCTTAAGCCGCTGCGGCTGGCAAGCCGGGGCCGTGCTCCCATCGCGGCGGCCCCTGCGGGGCTACCCTTGCCCTCGCTTCGCAGCGGGGTACGTGCGCGAACTCATGAATTTTCAGCCGCCTGTGGGCTGAAAATTCATTCAAACAGCGCGCACTCTTACGCCCCCGCCGCAAAGCGAGGGCCGCGGCTTGCTCAAAGGTCACACGGCCCCGGCTTGCCAGCCGCAGCTCAAGATCAAGGCATGATGAATGGCCATCCAAAGGTCCTTGAGTTGCTTGATAGCTATTCGGTAGTTGCTTGGCTCAACTGCCGCACCCTGATGGACTGAAGCTCGATATCAGGCATGCACCGTGTTAAATACTAAACGGCTCGTATTAAGTACTCGTGATTTCCCGCATGAGCAGCGTGGAGCTGCGCGACCCTACGTATGGGAAGCTATGCTGCTTTGCGCTGGCAATGCATGTCGACGGCCTTATTTGCAAGAGCATATAGGTGTCCGCAAACAGGCCAACCCACACTGATGAGGCATGAGCACTGCCGGCACGGCTAATCCAGCGCGGCAATCCTCTCAGCCTGTGCATGCCCGGCTCGAACGTCCCTGGCCGCGCCGCCCGTAGGGCGCGGCCAGGGACAGCGCAATAACCCTTTCAGCGGCCAGTGTCATTCCAAAAACAGGCCAAGCACCCAAACCGCCCCGGCAGGGCCACGCATTTCAACCATGCAGCCTGCGGGGTGGCGGGGGTCGGGCTGCGGCGACTTTCGGGATCGAGCAAGCCGCAGGTGAAGGAAGCCCGAACGGGCGGACGAGCCGGGCTATGCGATGTTCGGCGCGCAGGCGCCGAACCGGTCACGAGGAGCAAAGCTCGATCCCGCTACCCCGCAGGCGTCAATAGAAACGCCCACAGACGCTCAATGGAACCACCCTGCGCGTCAAACAAAAAAGCAAGCGCAAAAAAGCTGTCAGCAAGCAGAACGCTTGTTTGCGCCTGTACTAGCGCATTCGTCCTCAGCCAACGGGAAACAGACGGCCAAGAGCGACGCCCCTGAACGACCACAACCTTCAGCGCCCCGCCAGAACCCGATCCAGCACAGCCCCGAAATCCTCTGCATTCTTGAAGCCAATCACACGGGCATCGGCCATCTGCCGGCCTTGAGCATCGAAGAAGATAATCCCCGGCGGTCCGAACAGATTGAAGCGCTTCAGCAAAGCCCGGTCATCGTCCGTACTCTTCGTGACATCCGCCTGCACCAACAACAGCTGCGACATCTGCGCAGCAACGCCAGGATCGCTGAACGTGAATTTTTCCATCTCGATGCACGACACACACCAGTCCGCATAAAAATCCAGCATCACCGGCCGATTCGTATTGGTCAGAAGATTATCCAGCTCTTCCACCGAACGCACCTGCGTAAATTGCTTCTTGACCGCATCCACACTCAAACCCGACGCTGCGGTGCCCACGGATTGCCCCGCCCCGGCAAACGGAGCCAAAGGCCGCAATACCTCGCGTCCGCCCGCCGCCATGCCTACGATCAACACCGCCGCCCACAATGCCAGCAGCAAACCCAAGGCCTTGCCAAGAAAACGACCCGCGCCGGCTCCGACCGGCGCCGCATCGAATGCGCCCAGCATCGCAGCGCCCCACAGCGCCAGCAAAGCCCAGCCCAGCATGTTCAGCCAGCCCGGCAGTATCGAGTTCACCATCCACCAGGCCGTGGCCAGCAGCAAGATTCCGAACAGATGCTTCACGCCGTTCATCCAGGGTCCGGCCTTGGGCAGCAGAAGACCGGATGTCGCGCCTACCGCCAACAGCAACAGCCCTTCCCCCCAGGCCATCGCGAACAACGCCGTACCGCCCAGCACCAGGTCGCCCGTCTGCGAAATGAACAGCAGCACGCCGGCCAGCGGCGCCGCTACGCAGGGTCCGACGATCAGCGCCGACACCATGCCCATCAGGAAGACGCCGCCGTAGCGGCCACCGGGCAAACGGGACAGCCGGTGATTCAGCGCCGATTGCATCGCCGTGGGCGCCTGCAAGGTGAATACGTCGAACATCGCCAGCGCCAGGACAGCCAGCAGGATGGCGAACACACCCAGCACCCATGGCGTCTGCAGCCAGATCGCCAGGCTGGCGCCGATCAGGCCGGCCACGACACCCAGCACCGTGTAGACAATGGACATCCCCAGCACAAACACCGCCGCCAGCGACAGGCCGCGCCAGCGCGACAGCTTCTTATGTTCGCCGGCATTGCCCGCCAGTATGGCGAGCAATATGGGCACCATGGGCAGCACGCAAGGCGTGAACGAGAGCAGCAGCCCCAGCAGCAAGGACAACAGGATGATCTCAGCCCAGCCGGCATCGGCCAGGTAGGCCGCAAACCCGGTATCGCCCATTTGCAGCGCGCTTCCAAGGGTGGCCTTGTCCGCGCCCGCCGACCCGGTCTGCGCGGCCAGCTCGGCCTGCGAGCGCGGCGCGGGCACGCTGGCCGCCACATGCGCGCCTTGCGCCTGGTAGCCGCCCGCCACGGGCACCAGCTTGATCTCCTTGGTCATGGGCGGATAGCACAGCCCCGCATCGGCGCAACCCTGGCTGGTGACTGAAAGGGTAAATGGCTCCTGCGGGCCGGCCTTGAGCGGAAGGCGCACCGTGACCTGGTGGTAATAGACCTCCAGGTCTTTCTCGAAGGTGGGGTCGTACTTGACGATGCCGGCGGGATAAACGGGTTCGCCCAGCGCGGACGACGCCGTATCCGGCGTCACGGCGAACTCGAAGCGCTCGCGATACATATAGTACTTGGGCGCGATCCTGAAATGGACGTCCAGCATGTCCGGCGCCGGCATGGCGGCGGACAACACGAAGGCCGCCTCGGGGTCGAGGAAATCTTCCTCGGCGTGAGCGGGCCCGGCGCGCAGCATCAGGGCCGCCATCAGCAGGGCAGCCAGCACGGCTGCCATCAGCGCAAACAGGCGGCGGACGCCCCGACCTGCGAATTGCGGCGCGGCGCCGGCTTGTGTTCGTATCATGTTGTCGGCCAGCGGCACATACCGCATACGATTTCCTTTAAACCTGTACTTGCGCCCGCACCCAGTCCAGATAGCTTGCGGAACCGCCCAGAACCGGCAGTACCAGGATCTCCGGGACTTCATAGGGGTGCAGCGCCATCAGGCGCTCCATCGCGGCTTGGGCGCCCGCTCCGGTCGTCTTGATGGTAATCGGGATCTCTTCCGAGCCCTCCAGCTCACCCTGCCACATATACATAGACAGGCCCGGCGCTCCAAGGTTCACGCAGGCGGCCAGATGCTCCTCGACCAGCACGTGCGCAATGCGTTTGGCCAGCAGCATGTCGGGGGCGTTGCTCAGGATCACGACAATGTCATTGGCCGCCAAAGACGGCTGTGCCTGGGCAGCCGCAAGGGCGTCATCGGCCTGGCGAACCGGCGGCCGGCGAACCGGCGGCCGGCGTCCCGGCGGCATAGAGGAACTCACGGATATCAACCTGATAAATCGTTGCAGACCAACGATTTTACCGCGCGCAAAAAAAACGGGCCCAAAGGCCCGTTTCCATATACCGCCAAATCCTTATTCGGCTTCGGCTTCTTCGACTTCCGGACGGTCGACCAGTTCCATGAACGCCATGGGTGCATTGTCGCCTTGACGGAAGCCCATTTTCAGGACGCGCGTGTAGCCGCCATTGCGCTCTTTGTAGCGCGGGCCGATTTCGGCAAACAGCTTGACGACCGCATCGCGATCGCGCAAGCGGGCGAATGCCAGGCGCTTGTTGGCCAGGGTAGGCTCTTTGCCCAGCGTGATAAGGGGCTCGACGACGCGGCGCAGTTCCTTGGCTTTGGGCAAGGTGGTCTTGATGGCTTCGTGGGTAAGCAACGAAACGGCCATGTTGCGGAACATGGCAAGACGGTGACTGCTGGTGCGATTTAGTTTACGCAAACCACTACGGTGACGCATGATGATTTCCTTTGAATCTAGGTTGGCCAGGGGAACATTCCACTGGTTATCCGGCTCTTCTATCAGCTGGGCTGCGGGCCGGGAAAGGGCAAGACTTTACCATATTTATGCAAAGTCCCGTTTGCTGCCGCCGGCTTGCCTGGGCAAGCCGGCTTACTTCCTTAAGGACGCTCGAGGCCCAGGGGAGGCCAGTTTTCCAGCTTCATGCCCAGGGTCAGGCCGCGCGCGGCCAGCACTTCCTTGATTTCATTAAGCGACTTGCGGCCCAGGTTGGGCGTCTTGAGCAGCTCGTTCTCGGTGCGCTGGATCAGATCGCCGATGTAGTAGATGTTTTCGGCTTTCAGGCAGTTGGCCGAGCGAACGGTCAGCTCCAGGTCGTCGACGGGACGCAGCAGGACCGGGTCGATCTGCGGAGCGCCGCGCGACGGGGCGCTGTCGTAGGAATCGCCGGCGCCCTCGAGGGCGGCAAACACCGAAATCTGGTCCATGAGGATGCGGGCCGACTGGCGCACGGCCTCTTCAGGCGAGATGACGCCGTTGGTCTGGATATCCAGCACCAGCTTGTCCAGGTCGGTGCGCTGTTCGACGCGGGCGCTTTCAACCGCATAGCTGACGCGGCGCACCGGGCTGTACGATGCATCCAGCACGATGCGGCCGATGGTGTGGGTGCGGTCGTCGGACAGCGCGCGCACGTTGCCGGGCACATAACCACGGCCTTGCTCGACCTTGATCTGCATTTCCAGCTTGCCGGCTTCGGTCAGCGTGGCGATGACGTGATCGGGGTTGATGATCTCGACGTCGTGCGGCAACTCGATGTCGCTGGCCAGCACGATGCCGGCGCCTTGCTTGCGCAGCACCAGGGTGACTTCCTCGCGGTTGTGCAGCTTGAACACGACGCCCTTCAGGTTCAGCAGGATGTCGACGACGTCCTCGCGAACACCGGCGATAGTGGAATATTCGTGAACCACACCGGTCATCTGGACTTCGGTGGGGGCGTATCCTGTCATGGACGACAGCAGGATGCGGCGCAGGGCGTTACCCAGCGTGTGGCCGTAGCCGCGCTCGAAGGGCTCCATCACGACTTTGGCGTGATTCTTGCCGACGGGCTCGACTTCGATAGAACGGGGTTTCAGAAAACCTTGTGACGACATGGATGTTCCTTTTCAATACCCTCGGCTCGTTACACCGATAAGGCTGACGGACAAGCCGGCGAACCGGCGCTTGCATCGCAAAGCCCACTTTTCGGCGAATGCCGAAGAAGTGGGCGATGCGATGTTACGACAATACTGCTTGCAACGATTAGCGCGAATACAATTCGACGACCATCGACTCGTTGACGTCGCGAGCGACATCGGCGCGGTCGGGGGCTTGCTTGAAGACGCCGGACAGCTTGCTGGCGTCGACTTCAACCCACTGCGGCAGGCCCTGGCCGGTGGCCAGGTCGAGCGATTCGCGGATACGCGATTGCGCTTTGGCCTTTTCGCGGATCGAGATGATGTCGCCCGCCTTGACCAGCATGGAGGCGATGTCGGCGGTGTGGCCGTTCAGCTCGATGGCGCGGTGGTTCACCAACTGGCGTGCTTCAGCGCGCGTGGAACCGAAGCCCATGCGATACACGACGTTGTCCAGACGCGATTCCAGCAATTGAATCAGGGTCTCGCCGGTGTTGCCACGGCGACGCTCAGCTTCAACGAAGTATTTGCGGAATTGCTTTTCCAGAACGCCGTACATGCGCTTGAGTTTCTGCTTCTCGCGCAGCTGCAGGCCGAAGTCCGACGTGCGGGCACCGGAGGTGCGGCCGTGCTGACCGGGCTTGGACTCGAGCTTGCACTTCGAGTCGAGCGAGCGGCGGGCGCTCTTCAAGAATAAATCTGTACCCTCGCGACGCGAGAGCTTGCATTTAGGTCCAATATAACGTGCCAAGATGCTTCCCCTTAGATGCGACGACGCTTGGGCGGACGGCAGCCGTTATGCGGCACCGGCGTGATGTCTGAAATGCTGGAGATTTTGATACCCAGCGCATTCAGCGCACGCACGGACGACTCGCGGCCGGGACCGGGGCCCTTGATGCGGACTTCGAGAGTTTTGATACCGTATTCCAACGCCACGCGTCCGGCCGATTCGGCGGCAACCTGAGCCGCAAACGGGGTGGACTTGCGCGAGCCCTTGAAACCGGCACCACCGGATGTCGCCCAGGACAATGCGTTGCCCTGGCGGTCGGTAATGGTGATGATCGTGTTGTTGAAGGACGCATGAACGTGCGCGATGCCGTCCGATACGCTCTTCTTGATTTTCTTGCGTACGCGCGATGCGCCGCTGTTGGAAGCTTTCGCCATCTTCTATTCCTCGATTATTTCTTCAGGGAAGCAGCAGCGCGACGCGGCCCTTTACGGGTGCGGGCGTTGGTACGGGTGCGTTGACCGCGTACAGGCAGGCCACGCTTGTGGCGCATGCCCCGGTAGGTTCCCAGATCGATCAAGCGCTTGATCGACAGTTGTACTTCGCGACGCAAATCGCCTTCAACCGTGAACACGCCGACGTGTTCGCGGATACGCTCGAGTTCGGCGTCGGTCAGATCCTTCACTTTCTTGGAAAGCTCGATGCCCGAAGCTTCGCAGATCTTGCGGGCGCGGGTACGACCAATACCAAAAATAGCGGTAAGTCCGATTTCGGCGTGTTGATGCGGCGGAATGTTGATGCCAGCAATACGGGCCATGACTGTTCCTTGTTAAATCCGTTGCGCTTCGGCGATTAGCCTTGACGCTGCTTATGACGTGGGTCGGTGCAGATGACGCGCACCACGCCGTGACGTTTAATGATCTTGCAGTTGCGGCAGATCCGCTTTACCGATGCCATTACCTTCATGGGTTGACTCCTAGTTTCCTGTAACCGGCCGCTTATTTAGAGCGGAAGACAATTCTGGCGCGAGACAGATCATAGGGCGTGAGCTCCACTGTGACCTTGTCACCCGGCAGAATCCGGATGTAATGCATACGCATCTTGCCCGAGATGTGGCCCAGAACTACGTGGCCATTTTCCAGCTTGACGCGAAAAGTTGCGTTGGGAAGGTTCTCGAGAACCTCTCCTTGCATTTGTATGACGTCGTCTTTTGCCATTCTCTGTTTACCGCATTGGCAGTCCCGCACCCTTGAAGTTGGCCTTCTTGAGCAGCGAGTCGTATTGGTGAGACATCATGTAGGCTTGTGCCTGCGCCATGAAGTCCATGGTCACCACCACGATAATTAATAGAGAGGTTCCGCCGAAGTAAAACGGTACATTCCAGCGCGCCTGCATCAGCTCGGGCAGCAAGCACACCAAGGTGATGTAGATGGCGCCGGCCAGCGTCAAGCGCATGAGTATCTTGTCGACGTAGCGAGAGGTTTGCTCGCCGGGACGGATACCCGGAACAAATGCACCGCTTTTCTTCAGGTTGTCTGCCGTTTCGCGGCTATTGAACACCAAGGCCGTATAGAAAAAGCAAAAGAAGATAATTGCAGCGGAATACAACGTGATATACAGCGGCTGGCCCGGCGACAACACCGCGGCCAGGTCTCCCAGCCAGCGCATGTTGGGATTGCTGGAGAACCAGCTGGTCACCGTTGCGGGCAGCAAGATGATGGACGAAGCGAAGATGGGGGGAATGACGCCCGACATGTTCAGCTTCAGCGGCAAATGCGAGCTTTGGCCGCCATAGATCTTGTTGCCCACCTGGCGCTTGGCATAGTTGACCGTTATCCGGCGCTGGCCGCGTTCGACGAACACGACGAAGTAGGTAACAGCCACCACCAGCACCAGGATGAACAGGGCCGACAGCACCGACATGGAATCGGTACGGACCAGGTCGAGCAGTCCGGCCAGAGCACTGGGCAGGCCCGCCACGATACCGGCAAAGATCAGTATGGAAATACCGTTGCCCATGCCGCGCTCGGTGATCTGTTCGCCCAGCCACATGATGAACATGGTGCCGGTAACCAGCGTGACCACCGTGGTAAAGCGGAACAGCATGCCCGGATCGATGACCAATCCCGGCTGCGACTCGAGGGCGACCGAAATGCCGACCGCCTGGATCAGCGCCAGGAACACCGTGCCGTAGCGCGTGTACTGGGTGATCTTGCGCCGGCCCGATTCGCCTTCTTTCTTGATTGCCTCAAGGGTGGGCACCACGACCGCCATCAACTGCATGATGATGGACGCGGAAATATACGGCATGATACCCAGCGCGAAGACGGAGAACCGCTCCAGGGCGCCACCCGAAAACATGTTGAACAGGCCCAGGATGCCGCCCTGGTTCTGGTTGAACATTTCGGACAGCGCATCGGGGTTGATTCCCGGCACGGGTATGTGCGTTCCCAATCGATAGACCACCAGGGCGAGCACCAGGAACACGATGCGGCGCTTGAGATCGCCGTATCGGGAACCCGATTTACTCTGTGCCTGAGCTTTAGCCACCGTTACCCCTTAAGCCAGCGAGCCGCCGGCAGCTTCGATTGCGGCGCGGGCGCCAGCCGTTGCGGCGATCCCTTTCAGGACGACCTTGCGCGACAATTCGCCGGACTTGATGACCTTGGCGTAGCGCACGGCCTGGCCCACGATGCCCGCTTGCTTCAGGACTTGCACGTCGATTTCGTCGACGGGCAGGCGCTGGAGGTCGGACAGGCGGACTTCGGCGGACAGGTGCTGGCCCAGGGGCGTGAAGCCGCGCTTGGGCAAGCGGCGTTGCAAAGGCATTTGACCGCCTTCGAAACCGACCTTGTGGAAGCCGCCGGTGCGGGACTTCTGGCCTTTGTGGCCACGGCCGGCGGTTTTACCCAGGCCGGAGCCGATGCCGCGACCGACGCGGCGCTTGGCGTGCTTGGCGCCTTCGGCCGGCTTTAGCGTATTAAGTTGAGTTTCTGACATCCCGATTCCTTTCAGGCTTCCGAGACGGTAACGAGGTAATCCACCTTGCGGATCATCCCACGCACCTCGGGCGTATCGATCAACACACGGCTGCTGTTGATTCGGCCCAGACCCAGACCGCGCACGGTGGCGCGATGGGATGCTTTGGTGCCGATAACAGAGCGCACGAGAGTAACTTTGATTTGCTTCTGTGCCATGACTTACCCCAGAATTTCTTCCACCGACTTGCCGCGCTTGGCGGCCACTTCGGCGGGAGTCGAGCAGGCACGCAAGCCGTTCAGCGTTGCGCGGACCATGTTGTAGGGGTTGCTGGAGCCCAGGCTCTTTGCAACCACGTTACGCACGCCCATCACTTCGAAGATGGCGCGCATCGGGCCGCCGGCGATCACGCCGGTACCTTCCGCCGCCGGCGAAATGAGGACCGTCGAGGCGCCATGCTTGCCCACTACGGTGTGGTGCAAGGTGCCGTTCTTCAGGGCGACCTTGACCAGGCCGCGACGTGCCTGTTCCATTGCTTTTTGTACAGCGACGGGCACTTCACGGGCTTTACCTTTGCCCATGCCGATGCGGCCATCGCCATCACCCACCACGGTCAAGGCAGCAAAGCTCATGGTGCGACCACCCTTGACCACTTTGCTGACGCGATTGACCGCGATCATTTTTTCACGCAAGCCGTCGTCGTTTTCTTTTTCGGCGGGATGCTTGCCTTGTGCTTTAGCCATTTGACAATTCCTTGCTTAGAATTTCAAGCCGGCTTCACGCGCGGCGTCGGCCAGCGCTTTCACGCGGCCATGGTAACGGAAGCCCGAACGATCAAAGGCAACCAGCTCGATGCCGGCAGCTTTTGCTTTTTCGGCGACGCGCTTGCCGACCAGGCTGGCCGCGGCGACATTGCCACCGTTGACCTTTTGGCTGGCCAGGTCTTTGCGCACTTCGGGCTCGAGCGTGGAAGCGCTGACGAGCACACGATCGCCTTCCGGCGAAATGATGTTCGCGTAGATGTGCAGGTTCGAGCGGTAAATAGAGAGGCGATGAACTCGCAGCTCGCTGATTTTCCGGCGGGTCGAAACAGCACGACGCAAACGGGAGATTTTCTTGTCCATAATTCGTCCTTGCCTGCGCGCTTATTTCTTCTTGGTTTCTTTGATGATGACGCGTTCGTCGGCGTAACGCACACCTTTGCCCTTGTAGGGTTCGGGTTCGCGGTAAGCGCGGATTTCAGCAGCCACCTGGCCAACGACCTGCTTGTTGGCGCCCTTGACGACGATCTCGGTCTGAGTGGGGCACTCGACCTTGACGCCGGCAGGCATGCTGTGAACGATGTCATGGGAAAAACCAAGCTGCAGCTTCAGGGCATCGCCCTGCACCTGGGCGCGGAAACCCACGCCGACCAGGTTCAGACGACGCTCGAAGCCTTTGCTGACGCCCGTTACCATATTGGCAACCAATGCGCGCACTGTGCCCGACATGGCCTTGGCCTGGCGGGATTCGTTGGCAACAGCAAATGTCAGTTGACCGTCTTCTTGACGAACGACGACGTCGCCGGTCAAGTCTTGTGTAAGGGTGCCCAAAGGGCCTTTGACGACGATCTGGCCTGCGCTGATCGTGGCCTCTACGCCCTTGGGTACCGGGACTGGGTATTTAGCGATACGTGACATGTGATTCTCCTTATGCCACGTAGCACAACACTTCGCCGCCCACGCCGGTGGCGCGGGCCTTGCGATCGGTCATCACGCCGCGCGGCGTCGACACGATGGCCACGCCCAAACCATTCATGACTTGAGGAATGGTCTTGCTGCCTTTGTAGATGCGCAGCCCGGGACGCGAAACGCGGTCGATACGCTCGATGACCGGACGGCCAGCGTAGTATTTCAGGGTGATTTCCAGGACAGGCTTGGCCTTGTCGCCAGCGACCTGGAAGTTGTCGATATAGCCTTCGTCTTTCAGCACGGCAGCAATGGCTACCTTAAGCTTAGAGGAGGGCATGCTGACCGACGTCTTGCTGACTTGCTGCGCATTGCGCACGCGGGTCAACATGTCGGCGATGGGATCGCTCATGCTCATGTGTATTTCTCCTACCAGCTGGCTTTGGTCATGCCCGGCACTTCGCCGCGCAGCGCCATTTCGCGCAGTTTGTGACGAGTTAAGCCGAACTTGCTGAAAACACCGCGCGGACGACCGGTAACGACGCAACGGTTGCGTTGACGGGTCGGGTTTGCATTGCGCGGCAGTTGTTGCAGTTGCAAGCGAGCCTGGTAGCGTTCTTCGTCGGTCTTGGACTGATCGTCGATGATGGCCTTCAGTGCTGCGCGCTTGGGCGCAAATTTTTCTGCCAGCTTGGCGCGTTTGATATCGCGATTGATGAGTGAAAGTTTAGCCACGTCATCGCCCCTTAATTGCGAAACGGGAAGCTGAAGGCGGTAAGCAGCGCCTTGGCTTCGTCGTCGGTCTTGGCTGTAGTGGTGATGCTGATGTTCATACCACGTACGGCGTCGATTTTGTCGTATTCGATTTCAGGGAAAATGATCTGCTCTTTCACCCCGATGTTGTAGTTGCCACGTCCATCGAATGCACGACCCGAAATACCACGGAAGTCGCGAACGCGCGGCAGTGCCACGGCGACCAGGCGGTCCAGGAATTCGTACATGCGGCGGCCACGCAGGGTGACCATGCAGCCGATGGGGTAGTCTTCGCGGATCTTGAAGCCCGCGATAGCCTTGCGCGTCTTGGTGACGACAGGCTTCTGGCCGGCGATCTTGGTCAGGTCGGAGACGGCGTGCTCGATGACCTTCTTGTCGGCGACAGCCTCGGACACACCCATGTTCAGGGTGATCTTGCTGATGCGCGGCACTTCCATGATGCTTTTGTAGCCAAACTTGGTTTGCAGGTCGGCTATGACCTTGCTGCGGTAAAACTCTTGTAAACGAGCCATGTTCTTCGCCCCTTAAGCCTTGGCGCCAACGACTGCGCCGCTGGAACGGAATACACGGACCTTGCTGCCATCAACCACTTTCACACCGACGCGATCGGCCTTGCCGGACTCGGGGTTGTAAAGGGCCACATTGGAAATGTGGATGGGCATGGTCTTGTCGATGATGCCGCCTTGCGTGCCCGCCATGGGGTTGGCCTTGACGTGCTTCTTGACGACGTTGATGCCTTCGACCAGAACGTGGTCGGCGTCGACGCGCTGCAGGACGGTGCCGCGGCGCTTTTTGTCGCGACCGGTCAACACGATGACCTCGTCGCCTTTACGGATTTTTTCCATGCTTGGCTCCTTACAGCACTTCTGGAGCCAGGGACACGATCTTCATGAACTTCTCTGTACGCAGCTCGCGCGTGACAGGTCCGAAGATACGGGTACCGATGGGTTCCAGTTTGGCGTTGAGCAACACAGCGGCATTGCCGCCGAACTTGATCAGCGAGCCGTCTTTACGACGAACGCCCTTAGCGGTACGAACCACTACTGCGTTGTATATTTCGCCTTTCTTGACGCGACCGCGAGGGGCTGCATCTTTGACACTAACCTTGATAATGTCACCGATTGCGGCATAGCGGCGCTTCGAGCCGCCTAACACCTTGATGCACATGATGGAGCGTGCGCCAGTGTTATCGGCCACGTCTAGCGTGGTCTGCATTTGGATCATGATTTTTCCTGTTCCAACTTAGCCGCATTGCCCGCCTTGTCAGCGATGCCATACAGCCAGTTTTGGTCCCGTCAGGCTCAAAAACACAAAGCGCTGCCTGTTTGATGAGGCCGTAACGCTTGGCACCCGTGAACCCTGGGTTGAAATCGTGCTAAAAAACTTTGCTTCGGTAGCCCTGCTGCGCCCATCCTGGGCGTTGCAATGCGTCCATGCAGAAAGTCTTGCGTCTAACTTTGCGGCTAAAACATACGGTTTCTGCCAGCAAGTCTAGTATGGTATTCTATTTTTTCCGGTCTTGCAAGCAACCCCGCGCGCAATCCACAGGTCCTGTCGTGTTTTGACCTCAGGGGCGCCCCCGTCCGGCGACGGACGGCACTTGCGGCCCAACCCTTCCACCCGAAGAAACAAGGAAGCGATCAGCATGTACGAGACGTTGGCATTATATATAGATGGCGAGTTCCTGGGCGGCGAAGGCCGCAAGACCGAAGAGGTCAGCAATCCGGCCACCCTCGAAGTTCTGGGCCAGTTGCCCCACGCATCCACCGCCGATCTGGACCGCGCCCTGGCGGCCGCCGCGCGGGCATTCGAGTCATGGCGCCACAGCTCGCCCATGCAGCGTTCCGAGATCCTGCGCAAGGTGGGCCAGCTGTCGCGCGAGCGCGCCCAGGATATCGGCCGCAACATGACCCTGGACCAGGGCAAGCCGCTGGCCGAATCCGTCGGCGAGATCATGGCCTGCGCCGATCACGCCGACTGGCACGCCGAGGAATGCCGCCGCATCTATGGCCGCGTCATCACGCCGCGCAGCCCGGAAGTCCGGCAGATCGTGCTGCGCGAGCCCATCGGCGTCTGCGCGGCCTTCACGCCCTGGAACTTCCCTTACAACCAGGCTATCCGCAAGGTTTGCGCCGCCATCGGCGCCGGCTGCACCATCATCCTGAAGGGCCCCGAGGACTCCCCCAGCGCCGTCATGGCCATCGCGCGCATGTTCCACGACGCCGGCCTGCCTCCCGGCGTGCTCAACATCGTTTGGGGCGTGCCCAGCGAAGTGTCGGATTACCTCATCCGCTCGCCCATCGTGCGCAAGGTCTCGTTCACCGGTTCCGTGCCCGTGGGCAAGCACCTGGCCTCGCTGGCCGGCGCCCACATGAAGCGCGTCACCATGGAGCTGGGCGGCCACTCCCCCGTCCTGGTGTTCGACGACGCCGACATCGGCCGCGCCGCCAAGCAGCTGGCCCGCTTCAAGGTGCGCAACGCCGGCCAGGTCTGCGTATCGCCCACCCGTTTTTATATCCATGAAAAGGCCTACGACCAGTTCCTGGACGTCTTCGTGAATACGCTCAAGACGGTCAAAGTGGGCGACGGCCTGGAGGCCGACACCCAGATGGGCCCGCTGGCGCATGCCCGCCGCGTGCCCACCATGACCAAGTTCGTCGAGAATGCGCTGGAACTCGGCGGCAAGGTGGTGCTGGGCGGCGAACGCCTGGACCGCAAGGGACACTTCTTCGCGCCCACCGTGGTCACCGACCTGCCCGAGCACTCCATGCTGATGACCGAAGAGCCCTTCGGCCCCATCGCCCCCATCACCCGGTTCTCGGACACCGACGACGTCATCCGGCGCGCCAATTCGCTGCCTTTCGGTCTGTCATCCTACGTCTTCACCAACTCGCTGCAGACGGCCACCAAGGTGTCCAACGGCATCGAGGCAGGCATGGTCAACATCAACCATTTCGGCAGCGCCCTGCCCGAAACCCCCTTTGGCGGCGTGAAGGACAGCGGCATCGGCAGCGAAGGCGGCGCGGAAACCTTCGACGGCTATCTGGTCACGAAGTTCGTCACGCACGTTTAAGCCTTCCCCGCATTCCATCACCGCCGTATCCGCCCGCCGGATACGGCGGTTTTTTTCGTCCCGGGGACGCAGGCACTCTACATGCTGACCGTCCCGGACTGCGCGGGACGAATGCATCGGGCCCGGGATCGCCAGGAAGCCAGCCGGCCTTCACCAGGCACATGGATGCCGCGGATCCCCTCCTGTTCGTTCACACGCCGTGGCGATCAAAGCGGAGGTGGCATATGAAGGCAGCACGGTCATTACCTATCGTTTCGGCAATCGTATTGAGCCTGGGCCCGGACGGCGCTCATGCCGCGGGCTTCCAGCTGCTCGAGCAGAATGCGAGCGGCATCGGCAATTCTTACGCGGGTTCGGCGGCCATCGCCGAGAATGCCAGCACGATTTTCTTCAACCCGGCCGGCATGACCCGCCTGCCCGGCGTCAATGTATCGGCCGGCGCCGCAGCCATCCGGCCGTCGTTCCGATTCTCGAATCTTGGAAGCACCGGCCCCACCGGCACTCCTTCCACTGGTGGCGATGGCGGCGATGCGGGCTCCCTGGGCGTGGCGCCCAACGCCTATATCTCCTGGGAAGCCAGCCCCGACTGGCATCTCGGATTGGGCGTGGGCGCGCCTTTCGGCCTGATGACGGAGTACGACCAAGGCTGGACGGGACGCCATCATTCGGAAGAGTTCAGTGTCCAGAGCATCAACATCAATCCTTCCGTCGCCTACAAGGTCAACGACCGGCTGTCCATCGGCGCGGGGGTGAGCTGGATGCAGCTGGATGCGGATTACCGGCGTGCCACGGCGGTCGTGCTTCCCGCCTTCGGTTATCTCGGCGACATCGACACCCGGGTCGAGATGAAAGGCGATGCATGGGGCTGGAACCTGGGCCTGCTCTATCAGCTCAGCGCGGATACCCGGCTGGGCCTGTCTTATCGATCCAAAGTGAAGATCGACGCCGACGGTACGACCCGGGTCAGGAACAGGAATGTGCCCGCGCCCGCCAGCGCCCTCATTCCCGCCACAAGCGTGAACGCCAGCGCAACCGTGGAGCTGGCCGATACCGCCATCTTCAGCATCGTGCATGACCTGAACAGCCAATGGCAGCTTTTGGCGGATGTGTCATGGACGGGCTGGAGCAGCATCAGGTCGTTGGACATAGACAGCGGAGCGCTCGGAACGGACAGCCTGGACCTGCGCCTGCGCGACACCTGGCGCGTGGCGCTGGGCGCCAACTATAAATTCAATCGGCAATGGACATTCAAGGGAGGCCTGGCCTGGGATCAATCCCCCGTTCATGATGCGCGATACCGCCCCACCTCGCTGCCGGACGGCGATCGTTACTGGGTATCCATCGGCGCACAGTACAACTTCAACGACCGGACGTCGGTCGACGTGGGTTACGCCCATCTGTTCATGAAGAACGCCGATATCGGCAACGATACGGATCCGGCCAAGGGTACGGTCCGGGGCCACTACAAGTCCAATGCCAACATCATAGGCCTGCAGGTATCGCACCGATTCTAGGCGCGCGCCGCCATGCGCCGCGGAAGCCGGCTATCCAACGCCGCAGCGGACTTTCGCCCCCAAGCCCGGGAACTTGATTGAAATTTGCCGCGAACTCGACAACAATCACGAAACGTCGCGCAGGTCCGCCATGGAATGAAAAAAGGGTTCGGCCTCTACACCATGGCTGAAGGCTTGGTGTACAGTGCCGGCAAGGCATCACAAGCAAAAAACGCTGTCCCGATAGCCCGGAGTTCAACATGAAGATTCGGTTCCGCTTTACGGCCTTTCTTTTTGGCCTGTCGCTGTTTATCGCTACTCTGGGGCTGCCGTCCCCTGCGCAGGCCTTGCAGCTAGGCGGCGTCCAGGTGCCCGAACAAGTCTCCGTCGAATCCCACCTCCTGGCACTCAATGGCGCCGGAGTGCGCAAACGCTTTTTTTTTGATGTGTATGTGGCCGCCCTGTACACCACCATAAAGGGCCTGGACACGTCGACCATCGTCAACAGCTCCGAACCGCGCAGCCTGCGGCTTACGCTGCTGCGCAAGCAAAGTGGCGCCGCCCTGGCCGGAGCCCTCAACGACGGCCTGGACGACAACAGCTCCAGCCAGGAGCTGGACGAGCTGCGGGCGCCCAGAGAGCAGCTCACCGCCTTGGTCGGCGCGATAGATGAAGGCCTGCCGGGTGATACGATAGCCATGGACTTCAATGCCCGCCATGTGACCGTGAGCCATAACGGCCGCAAGCTGGGCGCGGTGGAAAGCCCTGGCCTCATGGCGGCGCTGCTGCGGGTCTGGCTGGGCCGCAAGCCTGCGCAGGAGTCCCTCAAGAAGGCCCTGCTGGGACAGCGATAAACAAATTAGGAAAGGGTGTTGCCTTATGGAACCAATCTGGCTGGAAAACTATCCGCAAGGCATACCGGCAGACATTACCGACGAAGCGATCCGCTACGATTCACTGGTTGGCCTGTTCGAAGATAGCTGCGCGAAGCACGCGGGCAATCCCGCTTACCTCAGCATGGGCGCCAGCATGAGCTATGCGCAACTGGAAGAACGCTCCCGCCACTTTGCGGCATGGCTGCAATCGGCGGGCGTCAAGAAAGGCGACCGCATCGCCCTGATGATGCCCAACCTGCTGCAGTATCCCGTGTGCCTGTTCGGCGCGCTGCGCGCCGGCGCCGTGGCCGTGAATACCAACCCGCTATATACCGCGGCCGAGCTGGAACACCAGTTGAGCGACTCGGGGGCGGAAACCATCGTCATCGCCGAGAATTTCGCCCATACGCTGCAACAGGCGCTGCCCAGAACCGCCATCAAGCGCATCATCGTGACCTCGCTGGGCGAAATGCTGGGCCCGATCAAAGGGGCGCTGACCGATCTGGTCGTGCGCCACGTCAAGCGCATGGTACCCGCGTACCGCTTGCCCGATACCCGCAGCCTGAAGCAGGTGCTGTCCCTGGGCCGGCGGGCGGCGTATACGCGCCCGGAGCTCTCTCATGACGATCTTGCCCTGCTGCAGTACACCGGTGGGACCACCGGCGTCGCCAAGGGGGCCATGCTGACACATGGGAACATGGTATCCAATGTGTGCCAGGCGCATGCGTGGGTCAAGCCTTACCTGGTCGAGGGCGATGAATGCATCGTCACCGCTTTGCCGCTGTACCATATCTTCGCCCTCACGGCCAATTGCCTGACCTTCCTTAAGCTGGGTGCCAGCAATCTGCTCATCGTCAATCCCCGCGACATCCCCGCTTTCGTCAAAAGCCTGGGGCGGCACCGGTTTACCGCGCTTACCGGCGTCAATACCCTGTTCAATGCGCTGCTGAACCATCCCGATTTTTCCAGGCTCGATTTTTCGCCGCTGAAGCTGACCCTGGGGGGCGGGATGGCGGTCCAGGAAGTCATCGCCCAGCGCTGGCTGAAAGTTACGGGCAAACCTCTTGCCCAGGCCTATGGGCTTACCGAGACGTCTCCGGCGGTCACCATCAACCCGCTGGATAAAACGGAGTTCGACGGCTCCATAGGCCTGCCCGTGCCCTCCACCGAGATATCCATCCGCGACAACCATAGCCGCGACCTGCCCCAGGGCGAAAGCGGGGAAATCTGCGTGCGCGGCCCCCAGGTGACGCCCGGATACTGGAATCGTCCCGAAGAAACCCGCAAAACCTTCGATTCCGACGGCTTCCTGCATACTGGCGACATCGGCTATGTGAATGAACGGGGTTATGTGTTCATCCTGGATCGCAAGAAAGACATGATTCTGGTGTCGGGCTTCAATGTCTATCCCAACGAAGTGGAAGCCGTGGCGATGGAGCACCCGGACGTGCTGGAGGCGGCCGCCATAGGGGTGCCCGACGAGCACTCCGGCGAGGTGGTGAAGCTGTTCGTCATCCGCAAGAACGACCGCCTGACCGAAGAAGCGCTTATCAGACATTGCCGCAACAAGCTTACCGGGTACAAGGCGCCCAAGTATGTGGAGTTTCGCAAGGATCTGCCGCGCAGCAATGTAGGCAAGATACTGCGGCGCAAGCTGAAGGAGTAGGCTTCGCGGAGCACGGGATTGGCCGGCCTGCACGGCAGATGCCCTTCCTGCTGCCATGGGCCGCCCGATAACGGGCGGACGCAAAAAGGCCCCGGAAATTCCAGGGCCTTTTTGTTGCTTATCGCGATGAATCGGATCCGCCGCGGCGGACCGGAACACCTTAGATAACGCGTGCGGCTTCGAGCAAACGCACAACAGTCCACGATTTATCACGGGAGATCGGACGACCTTCCGCAATTTCAACCGTATCGCCTTCGTTGTACTGGTTGGTCTCGTCATGCGCCTTGTACTTGTTGGAGCGGACGATGATCTTGCCAAAGACGGGGTGCTTGACGCGGCGCTCGACGCGAACCACGACAGTCTTGTCCATCTTGTTGCTCACAACCTGGCCAACGAGGGTACGCTGGCGCTTTGCGGGCTGGGTGTTTTGAGTTTCGCTCATTTTACTTTCCTGCGTTCTCAGTCATGATGGTGCGGACGCGCGCGATATCGCGACGGACCTTGCCGATCTGGCTGGTATTGGAAAGCTGCTGGGTGGCACGCTGCATGCGCAGGTTGAATTGTGCCTTCAGCAGGCTCTCGAGCTCTTTGCTGAGCTCGGTGGCATCCTTGGAACGGAGTTCGCTGGCTTTCATAAGGTCTCCTTAAGCTCCGATGTGACGCGACACGAAGGTCGTGGCAATGGGCAGCTTAGCGGCGGCCAGGCGGAAAGCTTCACGTGCAAGCTCTTCGCTTACACCTTCCATTTCATAGAGCACCTTGCCGGGTTGAATTTCTGCGACCCAGTATTCAGGATTGCCTTTACCGTTACCCATACGGACTTCAGCAGGCTTCTGCGAAATCGGCTTGTCGGGGAAGATACGGATCCAGATACGGCCGCCACGTTTGATGTGGCGGTTGATCGCACGACGGGCGGATTCGATCTGGCGCGCGGTAAGGCGGCCACGACCCGTGGCCTTCAAACCGAACTCGCCAAACGATACCTGTGCACCGCGGGTAGCCAGGCCCGTATTGCGGCCCTTTTGCTCTTTGCGGTATTTTCTGCGTGACGGTTGCAGCATGTTTATTCTCCTTCAGGCGCGGGCGCAGCCGTTGCTGGCGCAGCGTCTTTGCGAGGGCCGCGACCGCGTCCACCGCTAGGACGGCGGCCGTCGGGGCGCTCGCCACGAGGGGCGCGACGCGGACGACGCTCTTCATCGCGGGGAGCCGCGGTCTCGGGGGGCATTTCGCCGTTAGGCAGCATGTCGCCCTTGTAGACCCAGACTTTGATACCGATGATGCCGTAGGTCGTTTGCGCCTCGGACGTACCGTAGTCGATGTTGGCGCGCAGGGTGTGCAGGGGCACACGGCCTTCGCGATACCATTCGGTGCGGGCGATTTCAATACCGTTCAAGCGGCCCGAGCTCATGATCTTGATGCCTTGGGCACCCAGACGCATGGCGTTCTGCATGGCGCGTTTCATGGCGCGGCGGAACATGATGCGTTTTTCGAGCTGTTGCGCGATGGAATCGGCGATCAGCTGGGCATCGGTTTCGGGCTTGCGGATTTCTTCGATATTGACGTGCACGGGCACGCCCATCAAGCGCTGCAGATCGGCCTTGAGACTTTCGATGTCTTCGCCGCGCTTGCCGATCACGACGCCCGGGCGAGCCGAGTAAACCGTGATGCGGGCGTTCTTGGCGGGACGCTCGATGACGACGCGACCAACGGAAGCGCTTTTAAGCTTTTTCTTCAGGTACTCGCGAACGCGGATATCTTCGGCCAGCATGCCGCCGAAGTTCTTGTCGTCGGCGTACCAACGCGAACTCCAGTTGCGATTAACCGCGAGGCGGAACCCAATCGGGTGAATTTTCTGTCCCATTGCGACTCCTTAAGCTCCGACTTTGACCACGATGTGGCAAGTCTGCTTCTCGATACGGTTACCGCGGCCTTTTGCACGTGCGGAGAAACGCTTCATCGACTGGCCCTTGTCCACGTAGATCGTGGTGACCTTGAGTTCATCGATATCGGCGCCGTCGTTGTGCTCGGCGTTGGCGATCGCGGACTCAAGCGCTTTCTTGAGGATGCCCGCGGCCTTCTTGGGTGTGAATGTCAGGATATTCAGCGCCTGGGCGACGGACTTGCCGCGGATCAGGTCCGCTACAAGTCGTGTCTTCTGGGCCGAAATATGGACTCCACGGATAATTGCAGTAGTTTCCATCACTTACCTCTTGGACTTCTTGTCCGCAGCGTGGCCCTTGAACGTACGGGTCAGCGCGAACTCGCCGAGCTTGTGGCCGACCATGTTCTCGTTGATGTAAACGGGAACGTGCTGGCGGCCATTGTGCACAGCAATCGTCAGCCCAATGAACTCGGGCAGGATGGTGGAACGGCGCGACCAGGTTTTGATCGGCTTTTTCTCTTTGCCTTCGACGGCCGCATCGACCTTTTTGATCAGATGCGCATCGACGAATGGGCCTTTTTTGATCGAACGTGACATGTTGTTCGCCCCTTACTTGCGCTTGCGGCGCGAGACAATCATATTGTCTGTGCGCTTGTTACGACGGGTTCTGAAGCCCTTGGCCGGCGTGCCCCATGGGCTGACCGGTTCGCGACCTTCACCAGTACGTCCTTCACCACCGCCGTGCGGGTGGTCGACCGGGTTCATGGCAACGCCACGGACCGTCGGACGGACACCACGCCAGCGCATGGCACCGGCTTTGCCGATTTGACGCAAGCTGTTTTCTTCGTTTCCGACTTCGCCTATGGTTGCACGGCAGTCGATGTGAACGCGGCGGACTTCGCCCGAGCGCAAGCGCACTTGGGCATAAGTACCTTCGCGCGCCATCAGCACAGCCGATGCGCCGGCGGAGCGGGCCATCTGCGCACCCTTGCCCGGAAGCATTTCGATGCAGTGGATGGTGGAACCGACAGGTATATTGCGGATGGGCAGCGTGTTGCCCGCGCGGATGGGGGCATCCAGTCCCGACAACAGGGTAGCGCCCACTTCCAGGCCGCGGGGAGCGATGATGTAGCGACGCTCGCCGTCCGCGTAGCACAGCAATGCGATGTGCGCGGTACGGTTGGGGTCGTATTCAAGACGCTCGACCTTGGCAGGAATACCGTCCTTGTTGCGACGGAAGTCGACGATACGGTAGTGCTGCTTGTGGCCGCCGCCGCGATGGCGAACGGTGATGTGACCGTTGTTGTTGCGGCCAGAACCACGCTTTTTCTTTTCGAGCAGAGCTGCGAACGGCTCGCCTTTGTGCAGATCAGGGCTGACGACCTTGATCATGCCGCGGCGACCGGCCGAAGTCGGCTTGACTTTTACGAGTGCCATTTACTTCACCTCCGTAAAGTCGAGTTCCTGACCGTCTTTGAGCGAGACATATGCCTTGCGCTCGTTACGGCGGCGACCCATGAAACGGCCAAAACGCTTTTCCTTGCCCTTGGTGTTCAAAACCTGCACGGACTCGACTTCAACCTTGAAAAGGAGTTCGACAGCGGCCTTGATTTCAGGCTTGGTGGCGTCGGCGACGACGCGGAAAGCGATTTGCTGATTTTTTTCGGCAACAAACGTGGCTTTTTCAGTCACGATAGGAGCCAGGATGACTTGCATTAAGCGTTCGGCGTTCATCCCAACATCTCCTCGAGTTGAGCGATAGCCGGCTTGGTGATCAGCACTTTCTTGTAGTGGATCAGCGACAGCGGGTCGGCGTAGCGCGGTTCAACCACGGCAACGTGCGGCAGGTTGCGCGTAGCGAGATAAACGTTTTCGTCGAGCACATCGGTAATGATGAGCACCGACTCCAGGCCCATGCTTTTCAGCTTGTCGGCTGCCAGCTTGGTCTTGGGAGCGTCGAGCGCAAAAGTGTCGACCACGGCGATGCGGTCTTCGCGAGCCAACTGGGAAAGAATCGCACGGATGCCGGCGCGATACATTTTCTTGTTGACCTTGTGCGAGAAATTCTCTTCGGGAGAATTCGGGAACGCACGACCGCCTCCGCGCCAGATGGGCGAGGAAGTCATACCCGAGCGGGCGCGGCCGGTGCCTTTCTGGCGCCACGGCTTCTTGGTGCTGTGCTTGACGGCGTCGCGGCCCTTCTGGGCGCGGTTGCCGCTGCGGGCATTGGCCTGAAATGCGACGACGATCTGGTGCACCAGCGCTTCGTTGAAGTCGCGACCGAAAATGGTGTCGGGAGCGGCAACGGTGGAAGCGGATTGACCCTGGTCATTCAGGAGCTTGAGTTCCATTATTAGGCTCCTTTCTTGGCCGACATCTTGATGGCGGGACGCACGACGACATCGGCGTTCTTGTGGCCGGGGACAGCGCCCTTGACCAGCAACAAGCCGCGTTCGGCATCGACACGCACGATGTCGAGGTTTTGAACGGTGCGGGTGGCATCGCCCAGGTGGCCCGACATTTTCTTGCCGGGGAAGATACGGCCTGGGTCTTGTGCCTGGCCGATGGAACCCGGAACGCGATGCGAACGCGAGTTGCCGTGCGAAGCACGCTGCGAGCCAAAGTGGTGGCGCTTGATGGTGCCGGCAAAGCCTTTACCGATCGTCGTGCCAGTGACGTCAACCTTTTGTCCCGCTTCGAATACGCTTTCCACGGCCACAACCGAACCGGCCGAAAATTCGGCGGCTTTGGCGGGGTCGAGACGGAATTCTTTGAGGATGCTACCGGCTTCGGCGCCGGCCTTTGCGTAATGCCCAGCTTGCGGCTTGGTCACGCGGGATGCGCGACGGGTGCCGTAGGCTACTTGCACAGCCGCGTAGCCATCGATTTCTGGCGACTTGACCTGGGTAATGCGGTTGTTCGACACGTCCAGTACGGTCACCGGGATGGACTCGCCTTCCTCGGTGAAAATACGGGTCATGCCGACCTTGCGCCCCACAAGCCCCAGCCGATGGGCGGCAGGCGTAGGTGTCGAGTTCGACATCGTTTTCTCCATTCCCGACTGCGATTGGTCGGGGCTAATTACCGTGCGCTTAAATGCCGCTTTGTTGCCGCTTTGTTGCCTTGGCGGGCTTTGGCGTCATCGCCGCGCACATGAATTCTTAAAAACCAAAACTTTTTTGGTTAAGCGTAGCACTTTAACATGCTTCGGCTCAACCTAGCAAGCCGCCGCTGGTGTTTACCCTGAAGGCCGCGCCATTCCTGCTGAAAAAGCCACAGTGTCCGTGCTCGAGGCGACACAGCTTTGATCCGGCCGGCCCGCATTGGCGGTCAGCCCACCGGAAACTGCTCCGGCATGACTAAGGTAATGTTATGTTATAACATTACGAATTTGGGCCAATCGCCATTCATTCACCACGGGGAAAACAATGCCATCCAGATTCCGACCGCTTGCCGCAGGGCTCGCCCTGACCTTCAGCCCGCTCCTGGCCGCCCAAACCGGCATTCCGCCGGACCCAGGCGGGCATGCGCCGGAAACACTGGAAACCATCACCATATCCGCCAACCCGCTTGGACCGACCACGGATACCGTGGCCGCTCCGGCCGAAGTGCTGGACGGCTCCGCCCTGGTATTGAAACGCGAGGCCACCCTGGGCGACACCCTGAATGGCATGCTGGGCGTGCATGCCGACACCTTCGGCGCCGGCGCCAGCCGTCCGGTCATACGCGGCCAGACAGCACCGCGCGTGAAGATTCTGTCCGACGGCTCCGAACTGATGGACGCTTCCGGGATCTCGCCGGACCACGCCATCACCAGCGAACCCATGCTGGCGCGCCGCATCGAGGTCCTGCGCGGACCAGCCACCTTGCTGTACGGCGGCGGTGCCATAGGCGGCGTGGTCAACGTCATCGACGACAAGATCCCGGAAGCCATACCGGAAAAGGGGGTGGAGGGATACGCCGAACTGCGCGGCTCCACCGGGTCGAGCGAGAAGGCGGCGGCGGCCGGCATCACGGCGGGCCAGGACAATTTCGCCATTCATGTCGAGGGACTCAGGCGGCATGCCGACGACTACCGGGTTCGCGGCTGGCCGGACGGGCGGGTCAAGGGCTCGTTCGAAGAAAGCACGACGGGCAGCGTCGGCATGTCCTGGATAGGCAGCCGTGGGTTTGTCGGCATGGCCTACACCAGCACCCGCAGCGAGTACGGCCTGCCTGGGCATAACCATGAGTATGAATCCTGCCATCCGCATGGCAGCCATCTGCATTGCGGGGGCCATGGGGATGACGATCACCATGATGATGACCATGATCACGATCATGACCACAGCGAAGCGGCGCCCTTTGTCCGGCTGAAGAACGAAAGAATCGATGTGCGCGGAGAATACCGCGAGCCCATCGCCGGCATCCGCAAGATCCGCGTGCGCGGCGGCCTGACCGACTACCAGCATCAGGAAATCGAAGGCGCCGCGGTTGCGACGACCTTCAAGAACCGCGGCTATGACGCCCGCGTGGAGCTGGAACATGAACCTCTTGCCGGATGGCGCGGCGTGGTCGGCGTGCAGGGCTCGCGCAGCGATTTCAGCGCGCTGGGCGAGGAAAGCTTCCTGCCCAGGACGGTCACGGAGAACGTGGGCGTGTTCCTGCTGGAAGAATACCGGCTGCGGGACTGGCGGTTCGAGGTGGGCGCCCGCCAGGAATGGCAGTCGGTCGCTCCCGACGGCACGCAGCCGAAGTCCGCGCTGAACGGCACATCCCTGTCGGCGGCGGCTACCTGGGATTTCGCCCCCATGTACTCGCTGGCCCTGTCGGTATCGCGTTCGCAGCGCCTGCCCACCGCCCAGGAGCTCTATGCCGACGGCATACACCTGGCCACGAACACCTACGAGATCGGCAACGCCGACCTGAAGCAGGAGACCTCGCACAATATCGACCTGACGCTGCGCAAGCACGCCGGCGATGCGCGTTTCGCCGTCAGCGTGTTCTTCAATCAGGTAAAGGACTACATCTACGCGGATACGCTGGACCGCCATGAAGATTTCCGGCTGATCGAATACACGCAGCACGACGCCCGCTTCATGGGTGTCGAAGCCGAGGCCAGCTATCGCTTCAATCCGTATCTGACCGCCTCGGTGTTCGGCGACATGGTGCGCGGAGACCTGACCGGCCGTTCCGGCAAGCTGCCGCGCATTCCCGCCGCCCGTGCCGGCGTCCGCCTGAATGCCCGCCTGAACGGCAACTGGTCGGCCAATGCCGAGGCGTACCGCGTCTTCCGCCAGGACAGGCTGGCCGATTACGAAAGCGAAACGCCGGGCTACAACATGCTCAACCTGGGGATCCAGTACGACGGCAGGGCGGGCGCCGTGGACTACACCGCCTATCTGCGCGCCACCAACCTGGCGGATCAGCGGGCCTTCAACCACGCCTCCTTCATTTCATCGGCGGCGCCCTTGCCGGGACGGCGCGTGATGCTGGGCCTGCGCATGTACTACTAGGCCGCGCTGCGCCGGACCACAAACCGTTCCACGTACTCGTTTGCGGGATGGTTGCGGATGTCGTCCGGCGTTCCCACCTGCTCCACCTTGCCGTCGCGGAGAATCACGATATGCTGGCCCAGCCGCAATGCTTCCTCGATATCGTGGGTAATGAAGACTATGGTCTTTTGCAGGCGCTGCTGCAGGGCCAGCAGCTGGTCCTGCATGTCGTAGCGGATCAAGGGGTCCAGGGCCGAAAAAGCCTCGTCCATCAGCAAGACCTCGGCATCAATGGCCAAGGCCCTGGCCAGGCCGACGCGCTGCTGCATGCCGCCCGATAGTTCGTCCGGATAACTTTTCTCGTACTCCGGCAGGCCGACCCGCTCCAGCCATTTCAGGGCCGTCTTTCTGGCCTGGGCGCGGGGCTCTCCGCGAACGTTCAGGCCGAACGCGATATTGTCGATGACGTTCAGGTGCGGCAGCAGGCCGAAGCTCTGGAACACCATGCTGACGGAATGGCGCCGCAGTTCGCGCAACTGGGGCATGGTCAGGGTCAGGATGTTGCTTCCGTCGATCAGGATTTCGCCCGCCGACGGATCGATCAGGCGATTCAGATGCCGGACCAGGGTGGACTTTCCGGATCCCGACAAGCCCATGATGCACGATATCCGGCCCTGTGGGATGACCGCACTGACGCCCGCCAGGCCGACATTGCAGCCGGTTTCGGCTTGCACGGTGGTTTTGTCCGCTCCTTGCCTGAGCAGTTGCACGGCCTGGGCCTCTTTTGCGCCAAAGACCTTGTAGACGTCGCGTATCTCGATTTTTATGGCTGAAGTCATGGCTGTTTCCGGGTTTGCGGCTTGCCGCGCAGGCGGCGCGGCTTGCCATAGGCCTGCGTGATGCGATCGATGACAATGGCCAGTATGACGATGGCCACCCCCGCTTGCAGCCCGCGGCCCACATCCAGCGTCTGGATGCCCGCCAGCACATCTTCACCCAAGCCGCGGGCCCCTATCATGGATGCCACCACCACCATGGACAAGGCCATCATGGTGGTCTGATTGATGCCGGCCATGATGCTGGGCCGGGCCAGCGGCAAGGTTACCCGCAACAGCATCTGCCAGCGCGTCACCCCGAATGCCTGCGCCGCCTCCATGACGTTGTGATCGACCTGGCGCAGACCCAGGGTGGTCAGGCGTATAAGCGGCGGCACGGCATAGATGATGGTGGCGAACAAGGCGGGCACCTTGCCCAGGCCGAACAGCATCAGCACCGGAATCAGGTACACGAAGCTGGGCAGCGTTTGCATTACATCCAGCACTGGCGTGGAGACGCGCCGCAGCAGGCGGCTACGGGCGGCGGCGATGCCCAGCGGCACACCGATGACGATGGAGATGGCCGTTGACACCAGCACCAGCGAGAACGTTTGTATAAGCTTGTCCCAGAGCCCCACCGCTCCGATGGCATACAGGCATGCCACGTACAGCACGGTGGCCACCAGCTTGCGGGTGGCATGCCATGACAGCAAGGCGACCAGTGCCAGGAACAGCCAGGGCGGCACAGCCTGCATGGCCCGTTCCACAGGCAGCAGGACCGTGGTCAGCATGAAGCCGCTGGCTTGGCGGAAGACGCCGCCATACGCCTTGACCACCCCCATCAGTTGCCGATTGACGAACGCCGCCGCGGACCAGTCGGGAAAAATACCGGCTTGCAGGCCCGCGCCGTCCGTTGCGCCCATGCCGTCTCCGCCTTCCGATGCGACGGACAGGGATTTGACACCCAAAGCCGCATCCACGCGTGCGGCCGCCTCGGCGGGAAGCCATGCGTGCCAGATCTCGGGATGCTCGCGCAGGAAGCGGTCGGCCATGGCCTCCCCTCCCTCGCGCGTTTCGGTCATGGCAAGTATCATGCCGTTCAGCAGCGGGGGCTCGAACTGAAGCTTCTGGAACAGAGCCATGATATCGGGATTGCTCCGGGCAAAGGGCGTGGATGTCGCGATCGCCAGCCGCGCCGTCAGGAAGTCGGAAGAGCACAGCTTGCCCTCGCCGCTCACGATGGCGTCCCAGCACGGCTTGTTGAAGGGATCTTGCCGGATTTTGTAGAAGTCGTATTTGGCCATCAGGCCCGCCGGCTGCCAGTAGTAGAACAGTATGGGCCTGCCCTGGTCGTACGCCGAACTGATGGCGGCGTCCAGCGCCGCGCCCGTGCCCGCCCGGAAGTTCGTGTAATCGTCGTCCAGTCCATGCAACTGCAGCAGGCGGCTATTGGTTTTCTCGCACACCCAGCCCGAAGGGCAGTTCAGAAAACGCCCCTTGCCGGGGTCTTCCGGATCGGTGAACAGGGACTTGTAGCGCGGCAGATCCTGCCAGCCCTTGAGATCGGGCGCCATGGCCTCGATGCCGCGCGCTGGATCGCCGTGGACCACGTAGTCGGGCACGTACCAGCCTTGCTCCGCGCCGCCGGCCAGCGTGTCGCCCACGATCTGTATCTGGCCTTGGCGCAGCGCCTTTTCGATGATGGGCGAACGGCCGGACCATATTTCGGCAATGACTTGCACATCGTCCTGCACTAGCGCCGACTCCAGAGCGGCGGGCGTGCCCGGCACGACTTCTGTCTGGCATCCGTAGCCGGCGCTCAGCAGCTTGGCGACGACATGCGTGGTGAAGGTCGCGCTTTCCCAGTTCAGGTCGGCCAGCTTGACCGGACGCCCCTGGTTGCAGGATGCCGTCTGCGCGGCGGCCGCGCCGGAGCCGGACGCGCACGCCAGGGCAAGCGCCGCCGTTCCAAGAAATCTGTGCCATCGGCTCATGGGCCGGCTCCTTGCTGTTGATGACCCGTCCTGTCGCGGCGCTTGCGCCGCGCAAAATGCAAAACGCCATGCTGTTTCGAGCATGGCGTCCTACTTCTTGCACTCGAGGTGCTCGCAAGCAGATTACTGCAATGCGATTTCCACGTCCACACCTGCGGGCAGGTCCAGGCGCATCAGGGCGTCGACGGTTTTATCCGTGGGATCGACGATATCCATGAGGCGTTGGTGAGTACGCATCTCGAACTGGTCGCGCGACGTCTTGTTGACGTGCGGCGAACGCAGCACATCGTAACGGCGGATACGCGTAGGCAGCGGCACCGGACCGCGCACCACGGCGCCCGTGCGTTTGGCTGTCTCCACGATTTCGGCGGCCGACTGATCGATCAGCTTGTAGTCGAACGCTTTCAAGCGGATGCGGATTTTCTGGTTTTTCATGGGAATTCCTAAAGAACGAATTAGACAGGGGGAGGGGGCAATATTGCCCCCGTCCTGGCAGCTTTACTTGGTGATGGAGGCGACGACGCCGGCGCCCACCGTACGGCCGCCTTCGCGAATGGCGAAGCGCAGGCCTTCTTCCATGGCGATCGGCGCGATCAGGCTGACCTTCATCGACACGTTATCGCCCGGCAGCACCATTTCCTTGTCCGCCGGCAGCTCGATCGTGCCCGTCACGTCCGTCGTGCGGAAGTAGAACTGGGGACGATAGCCCTGGAAGAACGGCGTGTGACGGCCACCCTCGTCCTTGGACAGGATGTACACCTCGGCCGAGAAGTCCGTGTGCGGCTTGATCGAGCCGGGCTTGGCCAGCACCTGGCCGCGCTCGACATCTTCACGCTTGGTGCCGCGCAGCAAGATACCGACGTTGTCACCGGCCTCGCCCTGGTCCAGCAGCTTGCGGAACATTTCCACGCCCGTGCAGGTGGTCTTGACCGTGTCCTTGATACCGACGATCTCGATTTCCTCGCCGACCTTGACGATGCCGCGCTCGATACGCCCGGTCACCACCGTGCCGCGACCCGAGATCGAGAACACGTCTTCCACAGGCATCAGGAACGTGCCGTCCACCGCGCGCTCGGGCGTGGGGATGTAGCTGTCCAGCGCTTCGGCCAGCTTCAGGATCGCTTCCTTGCCCAGCGGACCTTCGTCGCCTTCCAGAGCCAGCTTGGCCGAGCCCTTGACGATCGGGGTGTCGTCACCCGGGAAATCGTACTTGGACAGCAGCTCGCGCACTTCCATCTCGACCAGTTCGAGCAGCTCTTCATCGTCGACCATGTCGGCCTTGTTCAGGAACACGATGATGTAAGGCACGCCCACCTGGCGCGAGAGCAGGATGTGCTCGCGCGTTTGCGGCATCGGGCCGTCCGCGGCCGACACCACCAGGATCGCCCCGTCCATCTGCGCCGCGCCCGTGATCATGTTCTTGACATAGTCAGCGTGGCCCGGGCAGTCAACGTGCGCGTAGTGGCGCGCCGCCGTTTCGTATTCCACGTGCGAGGTGTTGATCGTGATGCCGCGCGCCTTTTCTTCGGGCGCCGCGTCGATCTGATCGTAGCCCTTGGCCTCGCCCGAGCCGAACGCCTTGGCCAGCACCGTCGTGATTGCCGCCGTAAGCGTCGTCTTGCCGTGGTCAACGTGCCCGATCGTACCTACGTTTACGTGCGGTTTGGTCCGTTCAAACTTACCTTTTGCCATGATTTATCCCATCAATGTTTTCAAGGAAACAAAAAAATTTATAAGCTGCCCGCGCCATGGCGGGCAGAAACTGGTTGATTACTTGCCGCGTGCGCTGATGACTTCATCAGCAACGTTCTTCGGAGCTTCGGCGTAGTGCTTGAACTCCATCGTGTAGGTTGCACGACCCTGAGTCTGCGAACGCAGGCTGGTCGAATAACCGAACATCTCGGCCAAAGGCACTTCGGCTTTGATGATCTTGCCGCCACCGGGGATGTCGTCCATGCCTTGCACCATGCCGCGACGGGAGGACAGATCGCCCATGACCGTGCCGGCGTAGTCTTCCGGAGTTTCGACTTCAACGGCCATCATGGGCTCGAGCAGCACAGGGCTGGCCTTGCGCATGCCATCCTTGAACGCCATGGAAGCGGCCATGCGGAACGCGTTTTCGTTCGAGTCCACGTCGTGGTAGGAACCGAAGAACAGCGTAACCTTGACGTCGACCACAGGGTAGCCGGCCACCACGCCCGCAGGCAGGGTTTCCTGGATGCCCTTGTCGACCGCCGGGATGTATTCGCGAGGAACCACGCCGCCCTTGATCGCGTCCACGAATTCGTAGCCGCCGCCCGGCTCGAGGGGCTCGAGCTTGAGCACGACGTGGCCGTACTGGCCGCGGCCGCCGGATTGCTTGACGAACTTGCCTTCGATTTCTTCGCAGGTCTTGCGGATGGTTTCGCGGTAGGCAACCTGAGGCTTGCCCACGTTGGCTTCCACGCCGAACTCGCGGCGCATGCGGTCGACCAGCACTTCAAGGTGCAGCTCACCCATGCCGGAAATGATGGTCTGGCCGGATTCTTCATCGCTGCGAACGCGGAAAGACGGATCTTCCTGGGCAAGACGCGACAACGCGATACCCATTTTTTCCTGGTCGGCCTTGGTCTTGGGTTCGACGGCCTGCGAAATCACGGGCTCGGGGAACTCCATGCGCTCGAGCAGGATGTGCTGGCCGACGTCGCACAGGGTTTCGCCCGTGGTCACGTCTTTCAGGCCGACCACGGCGGCGATGTCACCCGCCAGAACCTCCTTGATTTCAGCGCGGTTGTTGGCGTGCATCTGCAGGATGCGGCCGATGCGTTCCTTCTTGCCCTTGATGGGGTTGTAGACGGTTTCGCCCGAATGCAGCACGCCGGAATACACGCGCACGAAGGTCAGCTGACCCACGAACGGATCGCTCATGAGCTTGAACGCCAGCGCCGAGAACTTGGCATCGTCGGACGCGGGCAGGCTGATTTCGTTGCCATCGTCGTCCACGCCCTGGACCGGGGGGATATCCACCGGGGAAGGCAGGTAATCGACGACCGCGTCCAGCATGCGCTGCACGCCCTTGTTCTTGAAGGCGGTGCCGCACAGCATGGGCTGGATTTCGCCGGCGATGGTGCGCGTGCGCAGGCCCAGGTTGATTTCCGCTTCGGTGAGCTCGCCCGTTTCCAGGTATTTGTTCATGAGCTCTTCGTTGGCTTCAGCCGCGGACTCGACCAGCTTTTCACGCCATTCGTTAGCCTCGTCGACGAGATCGGCCGGGATGTCGACGTACTCGAACTTGGTGCCCTGGCTGGCCTCATCCCAGATGATGCCTTTCATGCGGACCAGGTCGACGACGCCGGTGAAGGTGTCTTCGGCGCCGATGGGGATCACGATGGGCACGGGATTGGCTTTCAGGCGCAGCTTGAGCTGGTCGTAGACCTTGAAGAAGTTCGCGCCGGTGCGGTCCATCTTGTTGATGAAGGCCAGACGAGGCACGCCGTATTTGTTGGCCTGCCGCCAGACGGTTTCCGACTGGGGCTGCACACCGCCCACGGCGCAATACACCATGCAGGCGCCATCGAGCACGCGCATGGAGCGCTCGACTTCAATGGTGAAGTCGACGTGTCCCGGGGTGTCGATGATGTTGATGCGGTGCTCGGGGCGATCGCCGGCCATACCGCGCCAGAATGCCGTGGTGGCAGCCGAGGTAATGGTGATGCCGCGTTCTTGCTCTTGTTCCATCCAGTCCATGGTGGCCGAGCCTTCATGGGTTTCGCCAATCTTGTGGTTGACGCCGGTGTAGAACAGGATGCGCTCGGTCGTGGTGGTTTTCCCTGCATCGATGTGCGCAGAGATGCCAATATTGCGATAGCGCTCGATTGGGGTTTTGCGGGCCATGATTGTGTCCTTAGATTACCAACGGAAATGGCTGAATGCCTTGTTGGCCTCTGCCATCTTGTGCGTGTCCTCACGCTTCTTCATTGCGCCCCCACGGCCTTCGGATGCGTCAAGCAGTTCACCGGCCAGGCGCAGATCCATCGATTTCTCGCCACGCTTCTTGGCTGCTTCACGCAACCAGCGCATGGCCAGCGCCAGGCGGCGCACAGGGCGCACTTCAACCGGCACTTGATAGTTCGCGCCACCTACACGGCGGCTTTTCACTTCAACGATAGGCTTGATGTTGTTAATCGCGGTGTTGAACACCTCGATGGGCTCTTTGCCAGTTTTAGCCTGAATCTGGTCGAAGGCGCCGTAGATAATACGTTCGGCGACGGCCTTTTTGCCAGACAACATAACAACGTTCATGAATTTGGCGAGCTCTACGCTGCCAAATTTGGGATCGGGGAGAATTTCACGCTTGGGAACTTCGCGACGACGAGGCATTTTTAACTTCCTTGTGACAGTTCAGTTGAACCGCTATGAGCGGCCACGACCATTCATATTCGAAATGGTCACTTACATGCTATGGGCCCATGCCCATGGCTGCACTGATGCGACCAGACTAGCTGGACTATGGAAAAGCTTAGGCTTTCTTCGGGCGTTTTGCGCCGTACTTGGAGCGGGACTGCTTGCGGTCTTTGACGCCTTGCAGGTCGAGCGAACCACGAACGATGTGGTAGCGCACACCCGGCAAGTCTTTGACACGGCCGCCGCGAACAAGAACCACCGAGTGTTCCTGCAGGTTGTGGCCTTCGCCGCCGATATACGAAATGACTTCGAAACCGTTGGTCAGGCGCACTTTGGCGACTTTACGCAAAGCCGAGTTGGGCTTCTTGGGAGTGGTGGTGTATACACGAGTGCAAACACCGCGACGCTGAGGGCAGTTTTCGAGCGCGGGGCTCTTGCTGCTCTCGCGGGAGACTTCGCGCGGCTTGCGCACGAGTTGGCTAATGGTTGGCATGACCTTTACGCATCCTGTATTTACGAATTACGTACTTGCGTACTTTTACGTATAGAGTTAAGCGCCTCTTGCCCAAAACGGCAGGCAAGCTACGGCGGTTTGCGCAAAAACCGCCTGACACGAATATCACGTAAAAGAGCGGGTCTTGCTGCAAAGCTGGCCGGCAGCCTGGGCAAATTGCCCGAACTACCGGCGTCTTGGATTCCTTGGATTCAAATCTTCCTTGGGGATCCTTCCTGCTTTTGAAGGGGCTTGGCAAAAGCACCCCTTAAAGTAAGCTCGCCATCGTAACACGGCAAAACGCGGGCAGTCAACATTTGCACGGCCAAACCGCGACTTCCGGGGTGTGTGAGGCAAATCGGCCACGGGGGCCCGGCTCGACACTACTGGGTCGGTATCGTACCATTGGTGCCAAGCAATAAAAAAACCTCTTACCCGCCTTCCCATGAATATCGCTTCCGTCGAAGACGACCTGGATCAGGGTCGGCTGATACAAACCATACTCGGCAATGCCGGCCACGATTGCGCCCTGTTTGCGACGGGCACCGATCTGCTGGCCGCGCTGTCGCGCCAGCATGCCTTCGACCTGCTTCTGATCGACTGGGAGCTGCCCGACATCAGCGGCCTGGATATTGTCCGCTGGGTGCGCGGCAATCTGGGCCAGACCATGCCGGTCATGCTGATCACCAACCGGACGCTGGAGGAAGAGCTGATCGAGGGCCTGCAGGCCGGCGCCGACGATTACATGTGCAAGCCCATACGCGCCGGCGAGCTCGTCGCCCGGGCCGAGGCGCTGCTGCGCCGCTACATGCCGGTGCAGCAGCAGTCGTCCTTCCAGTGCGGCGCCTACGAAATCGACCCGGCCGCTGAAGCCATCATGCTGCAGGGCCGCAAGATCGAGCTGGCGCCCAAGGAGTTCGAACTCGCCCTGCTGCTGTTCCGCAATCCCGGCCGCCTGTTTTCCCGGGATGTATTGAGCACGGCTGTCTGGAACCGCGAGATACCCGCCACCTCGCGCACGCTGGACACGCACCTGTCCAACCTTCGCCGCAAGCTGCAGCTGCGCCCCGAGCATGGCTTGCGGCTGAATTCCTCGTATGCATTGGGCTATCGGCTGGAATTGCTCGGCGACAACCTCGACCCCCCGACTCCATGAGCGCCTTCCTCTTCCCGCCGCGGCTGCTAAGCCGGCTTGCCCTGGCAGTTTCCAGCCTGCTTCCCCTGGCTGCCATGGCCCAGCCCCATGGCGCCCATGGCGACCTCTTCCTGTACAGGGTAGTCGCCGGGGACACGCTCATCGCGCTGTCGGAACGCTTTACCGACAAGGCCGACAACTGGGCGGTGCTTCAGTCGCTCAATGCCGTCCAGGAACCCACCCTGCTTCCCGTCGGGCTCGAACTGAAGATTCCTTTTTCCCTCATTCCCGAGCTGCCCTCGCAGGCCCGGGTCGACCACCTGGCGGGGCCGGCCTTCGCGGATGACCGCCCGGTCAAGGCCGGGGATCAGTTGAGCGAGGGCCAGACGGTGGCCACCGGCGAGAATGGCTTCCTTACCCTGATGCTGGCCGACGGCAGCACCCTGTCCGTACCGGCCGCCTCGTCGCTGTCGATAGAACGCCTGCGGGTATTCAAGGGTACGGGCCTGACCGATACCGTCTTCACCCTGCGGCAAGGCTCGCTGGAATCCATGGTCGCGCCGGCGGATACAGGCGTGGGACGATTCGAGATCCGCACGCCGGTCAGCATCACCGGCGTGCGGGGCACCCGTTTGCGGGTCCATGCCCAGGCCGCCGGTGCCCAGAGCGAGGTGCTCGAGGGTTCGGCCCGGCTGGACGCCTCCCAGGGGCGCAATGCCACCCTGCGCCAGGGCCAGGGCGCCGCCATCGATTCCAGCGGGCAACTGCTGGGCGTGCGCGCACTGCTTCCCGCGCCCGAACTCGGGCCCGCAAGCCGTGGCGGCGCGGGCTGGGTCATTGCCTTCCCACCGGTGCCGGGCGCCAGCGCCTACCTGTTGCGGGTGGCCGCCGACCCGCAGGGCAAGCAGCTGTTTTCCAGCCAGCGTTTCACCGAGCCGCGAGTCACCTTCAGCGCCCCCGGCGCGGGCACCTACTATGCCGTGCTGCGGGCGGTCGACAGCGACGGCATCATGGGCCGGGACGCCAGCCAGTCCTTCGAGGGCCGCTCGCTGCTCAGGACCTCCGACGGCAAGCCCGCCCTGAGCGGCTTCGGCCACTTCGTATTCCTGACGGAACACTAAGGTCATGCCGGACGCGGCGCAACCGGCCGGCACGCGGTTCTGGGGCGGCCTCGAACGCCGGATACGCAAGGAATGGCTGGCGGTCACCTTGGCGCTGGCGGCGCTGACCATGGCCCTGAGCTATTTCAGCGGCGCCCTGGGCCTGGCCCGGCTGGATCACGCCTTTTACGACAAGGCCCTGGCCGCCTCCGCCTATGCGGCCGCCGATACCGATATCGTCATTGTCGCCATCGACGACGGCAGCATCGACCACTTCGGCTACTGGCCCTGGCGCCGCCAGCTTCACGCACAACTGCTGGGCGTCTTGCATCAGGCGCGCGTGGTGGGCCTGGATCTGGTGCTGAGCGATGTCAACCCGGCCTATCCACAAGACGATGCCCTGCTTGCGCAAGCCATACGCCGGCACGGCAAGGTCGTCCTGCCGCTGGTCGTGCAGGCTGACGGAAGACGGGCTGTCGGACCGGTGGCCACGCTGGCCGAATCGGCCGCCGCCCTGGGATACATCAATATCCAGGCGGATGGCGACGGCATCATCCGGTCGCTGGCCCTGCGGCAGATATTGGGCGACGGCCGGAGCGCCGAGCATTTCGTCGCCGCCATGCTGTCCCTGCACCACGGAGACTCCGCGGCCATGGAATCCATCCAGGCCAAGGGCCAGGATCGCCTGCTGATTCCCTATGTGGGCGTTCCCGGCCATTTCACCATTTATTCCTACGCCGCCGTCCTCGGCGGCCGGATACCTCCCCTGGCGTTCAAGGACAAGTATGTGCTGGTCGGATCATGGGGGTCCGGACTGGGCGATGCGTTTCCCACGCCCCTTTCGCGACAGGGGGAAGCCATGTCGGGGGTGGAGATCCTGGCCAACGCCCTGCTTGCCGCCCGCCGCGACAACTGGATCCTAAGCCCCCCGCGCTGGCTGGCCGCCGCGTTGGCCTGCCTGCCTGTGCTGCTGGCCTGCGTGGCGCTGCGCCGGCTGTCGCCGCGCCAATCCTTCCTGGCCGTGATGGGCGTGCTGCTGCTGAGCTTCGCAAGCTGCTGGCTGCTGATGCGCTACGGCAGGATCTGGGTTCCCCTTACCGCCAGCCTGATCGGCATCGGCCTGGCTCTGCCGGTATGGAGCTGGCGCAGCCAGGAAGCGTCATTGCAGCATATCGACCGCGAACTCCTGGCGCTGCAGGCCGAACGGCAAGGGTCCGGCGATGCGGCCACGCCGCCGGAAACGCAGCCCGATGGCTCGCTTCCGGCGCGCATCGCGCAACTGCACGGCGCCATTGCGCAGCTGCGCATGGCCCATCGCAAGCGCGATGAAACGCTGCGCTTCCTGTCCCACGACATGCGGGCGCCGCAGACGTCCATCCTCGCGCTGACGCAGCTGCAGCAAGAGCCCGGGAAGGCCTTGCCGCAAAAGGAGTTACTCGAGCGTATCGACGCCTATGCCGGCAGGACGCTCGGCCTGGTCGACGGCTTCGTCCAGCTGGCCCGCGCCGAAGCGGCTCCCCTTTCCCGCCGGCGCGTCGATCTGGTCGAGCTGGTGGCCCAATGCATCGACGAATTCTGGGCACAGGCCCGCCACAGAAGCATCGATATCCAGTTCATCCGGCATCCCGAGGCGGCGTGGACCATGGGCGATCTTTCGCTGCTACGGCGCGCGTGCTGCAATCTGCTGGACAACGCGCTCAAGTACAGCGCGGACCATACCTTGGTCACATGCAGCATCGACCGGGACGCGGACGACTGGCTGCTGGCCATCCGCGACCAGGGACGCGGCATGCAGGCGGACCAGCAGGCAACCCTGTTCCAGCCCTTCAGCCGCATTGCGCAAGACGGGAGCGGAAGCCCCCAGGGCGCGGGCCTGGGCCTGGCCTTTGTCGCCACGGTGGCCATGCGCCACGAAGGTTCGATTGCCGTCGAAAGCCGCGAGGGCCTTGGCAGCGCGTTCCACCTGCGGCTGCCCGCATCGGCCTGAGCAAAAAAAACGCCAGGCGGCGAGCCTGGCGTTCTGGTACTGCGGTACAGCGCGATTACTCTTCGGAAGACGCTCCGCCGGCTTCGTCCGATTCCACGCCTTCGTGAGCCTGCACCGTTTCGGCCGGGGCGTCCTCGAAGGGGTTGGCCATGGCGCGCGCGGCTTGACGTTCGGCCGCTTCGTGGGCCTCTTTGTCTTTGCGCGCCATGTGGTAGGACATGCCCGTACCGGCAGGTATCAGGCGGCCGACAATGACGTTTTCCTTCAGGCCGCGCAGGTCGTCGCGTTTGCCCATGATGGCGGCTTCGGTCAGGACACGCGTGGTTTCCTGGAAGGACGCGGCCGAGATGAAGGAGTCGGTCGACAGGGATGCCTTGGTAATACCCAGCAGTACGTTGTCGTACGTGGCCGGAATCTTGCCTTCGGCTTCCATGCGGTCGTTCTCGTTCAGCAGCTCGGAACGCTCGACCTGCTCGCCCGTGATGAAGCTGGTATCGCCCGCATTGGTGATGTTCACACGACGCAGCATCTGGCGGACGATCACTTCGATGTGCTTGTCGTTGATCTTCACGCCTTGCAAGCGGTACACATCCTGGACCTCGTTGACGACATAGCTGGCCAGGCGCTCGATGCCTTGCAGGCGCAGGATGTCATGCGGATCGGCGGGGCCGTCCACAATCATTTCACCCTTGTTCACCACTTGGCCGTCGTGCACCAGAACCTGCTTTTCCTTGGGGATCAGGAACTCGTGGCTGACGCCGTCCAGGTCGGTAATGACCAGGCGCTGCTTGCCCTTGGTGTCCTTGCCGAACGAGACCGTGCCGGTGACGTCGGCCAGCATGCCGGCGTCCTTGGGCGAACGGGCTTCGAACAGTTCGGCCACACGCGGCAGACCGCCGGTAATATCGCGCGTCTTTTGCGATTCCTGGGGAATACGCGCCAGAACCTCACCGATGGAAACCTGCTGTCCGTCGCGCACGGTAATCAGCGCGCCCACCGGGAAGGAGATATTGACCGAGTGATCCGTGCCCGCGATCTTGACCTCTTCGCCCGCTTCGTTGATCAGCTTGATCTGCGGACGCATCATGGTTTTGCCGCCACGCGTCTTGGGCGTGATGACGACCAGGGTGGACAGGCCGGTGACTTCGTCCAGCTGCTTGGCAACCGTGACGCCTTCCTCGATGTTCTCGAAGCGGACCTGGCCGGCATACTCAGACACGATGGGCCGTGTGAGCGGATCCCAGTTGGCCAGGCGCTGGCCGGCCTTGACGGCATCGCCGTCGCCCACGGCGATGGTGGCGCCGTAAGGAATCTTGTGGCGTTCGCGTTCGCGGCGGTTGTCGTCGAAAATGACGATCTCGCCCGAACGTGAAATGGCCACGCGTTCGCCCTTGGCGTTGGTCACATAGCGCAGGCCGATGGCAAAGCCGATGGTGCCGGCCGATTTCGTTTCGACCGAACTGGCCATGGCGGCGCGCGAAGCGGCGCCACCGATGTGGAAGGTACGCATCGTAAGCTGCGTGCCCGGCTCACCAATGGACTGGGCGGCAATGACGCCCACGGCTTCGCCGCGGTTGACCAGGTAGCCCCGGCCCAGATCGCGGCCGTAGCAATGCGCGCACAGGCCGTGACGCGTTTCGCAGGTCAGCGGAGTGCGGATCTTGACTTCGTCCACGCCGATGCTGTCGATGAATTCGACCAGGTCTTCATCCAGCAGGGTGCCGGCCGTGACGGCGGTTTCCTGCGTGTCGGGATTGACGATGTCCACGGCGGCCACGCGGCCCAGAATGCGATCGCGCAAGGGCTCGATGACTTCACCGCCCTCGACCAGGGCCTTCATGGAATAGCCGCGCGTGGTGCCGCAATCGGACTCGGTGATGACCAGGTCCTGCGTCACGTCGACCAGACGGCGGGTCAGGTAGCCCGAGTTGGCGGTCTTCAAAGCCGTATCGGCCAGGCCCTTACGCGCACCGTGAGTCGAGATGAAGTACTGGAGTACGTTCAGCCCTTCGCGGAAGTTGGCGGTAATCGGCGTCTCGATAATGGAACCGTCAGGCTTGGCCATCAGGCCGCGCATGCCCGCCAGCTGGCGGATCTGGGCGGCGGAGCCCCGGGCGCCCGAGTCGGCCATCATGTAGATGGAGTTGAAGGATTCCTGGCGGTCTTCTTCGCCGTGGCGGTTGACGACCGGCTCGGTGGCCAGTTGTTCCATCATGGCCTTGCCGACCTTGTCGCCGGCCTTGCCCCAGATGTCGACCACGTTGTTGTAGCGCTCTTGCGAGGTCACCAGACCCGACGAGTACTGCTTGTCAATTTCCTTGACCTCTTTGCTGGCCTGCGCAAGGATGTCTTCCTTGACCGAGGGGATCAGCATGTCGCTCATGGCGATGGAGATGCCGCCGCGCGTTGCCAGACGGAAACCCGACTGCATGAGCTTGTCGGCGAAGATCACCGTGGCGCGCAAACCGCAGCGACGGAAGGACTGGTTGATGAGACGCGAGATTTCCTTCTTTTTCAGGGGGCGGTTCAGCACCGAGAACGGCAGGCCCTGAGGCAGGATTTCAGACAGCAGCGCGCGGCCGACCGTGGTCTCGAAACGCTTGAGCACCGGCTGCCATTCGCCCTGGGCGTCTTTCTCGTATTCGTTCAAACGAACCGTGACGCGGCTCTGCAGCTCGACTTCGTGGTTGTCGTAGGCGCGCTGGACTTCGGCCACGTCCGTGAAGAACAGGCCTTCGCCCTTGCCGTTGATGCGCTCGCGCGTCGTGTAGTACAGGCCCAGCACGATATCCTGCGACGGCACGATGGACGGCTCGCCGTTGGCTGGGAACAGGACGTTGTTCGATGCAAGCATCAGGGTACGCGCTTCCAGCTGGGCTTCCAGCGACAGCGGCACGTGGACAGCCATCTGGTCACCGTCGAAGTCGGCGTTGAATGCCGCGCAGACCAGCGGATGCAGCTGGATGGCCTTGCCTTCGATAAGGACCGGCTCGAACGCCTGGATGCCCAGGCGGTGCAGCGTAGGTGCCCGGTTCAGCATGACGGGGTGCTCGCGAATGACTTCTTCGAGAATATCCCACACCACCGGTTCCTGGCTTTCAACCAGTTTCTTGGCGGCTTTGATCGTCGTGGCCAGGCCCATCATTTCAAGGCGATTGAAAATGAAGGGCTTGAACAGCTCCAGGGCCATCAGCTTGGGCAGACCGCATTGGTGCAGCTTGAGCTGCGGACCCACCACAATGACCGAACGGCCAGAGTAGTCGACGCGCTTGCCCAGCAGGTTCTGGCGGAAGCGGCCGCTCTTGCCCTTGATCATGTCGGCCAGGGACTTGAGCTGGCGCTTGTTGGCGCCCGTCATGGCTTTGCCGCGGCGGCCGTTGTCCAACAGGGAGTCGACCGATTCCTGTAGCATGCGCTTTTCGTTGCGCAGGATGATGTCGGGCGCCTTCAGTTCAAGCAGGCGCTTCAGGCGGTTGTTGCGGTTGATGACGCGACGGTACAGATCGTTCAGGTCGGACGTGGCGAAACGGCCGCCATCCAGCGGCACCAGCGGACGCAGGTCCGGCGGCAGCACGGGCAGCACTTCCATGACCATCCACTCGGGCTTGATGCCCGATTTCTGGAAGCCTTCCAGCACTTTCAGGCGCTTGGAGATCTTCTTGATTTTGGCGTCGGACGAGGTGGCCTTGAGTTCGGCGCGCAGGGTCTCCACGTCGCGATCGATGTCGATCGTGCGCAGAAGCTCGCGCACGGCTTCCGCGCCCATCAGGGCGTGAAAGTCGTCGCCGTATTCTTCCGTCTTGGCGAGGAAATCGTCGTCGGACATGATCTGGCCGCGCTTGAGCGGCGTCATGCCCGGCTCGATCACGCACCATGCTTCAAAATACAGCACGCGTTCGATGTCGCGCAGGGTCATGTCCAGCACCATGCCCAGGCGGGATGGCAGGCTCTTCAGGAACCAGATGTGCGCAACGGGGCTGGCCAGTTCGATATGGCCCATGCGTTCGCGGCGCACCTTGGCCACGGTGACTTCGACGCCGCACTTTTCGCAAATGACGCCGCGATGCTTCAGGCGCTTGTATTTGCCGCAAAGGCATTCGTAATCCTTGATCGGGCCAAAAATCTTGGCGCAGAACAGGCCATCGCGCTCTGGCTTGAAGGTGCGGTAGTTGATGGTTTCCGGCTTGCGTACTTCGCCGTAAGACCACGACCGCACTTTTTCAGGCGACGCGATGCCGATCTTGATGGCATCGAATTGCTCGTCTTGCGAGACTTGCTTGAATAGATCGAGTAGCGCTTTCATTATTTACGCTCCAAATCCATGTCCAGGGACAGGGATCTAATTTCTTTGACCAGAACATTGAACGACTCCGGCATGCCGGCGTCGATGACGTGGTCGCCCTTGACGATGTTCTCGTACACCTTGGTGCGGCCCGAGATGTCGTCCGACTTGACGGTGAGCATCTCTTGCAGCGTGTAGGATGCGCCGTAGGCTTCCAGGGCCCAGACTTCCATCTCGCCGAAACGCTGGCCGCCGAACTGGGCCTTGCCGCCCAGGGGCTGCTGCGTGACCAGCGAATAGGGTCCGGTTGACCGGGCATGCATCTTGTCGTCCACCAGGTGATGCAGCTTCAGGTAGTGCATGTAGCCGATGGTGACCGGGCGCTCGAATTGCTCACCGGTGCGGCCATCGAACAGCCAGGCCTGCGTACGGGTCGGGGTCAGCTTGAGGTTCTCCGCGATGTCGTCCGGATAGGCCAGTTCGAGCATCTTGGTGATTTCCTCTTCGGTCGCGCCGTCGAAAACCGGTGTCGCCAAAGGCACGCCGTTTTTCAGGTTGCGGGCCATCTCGACGACTTCGTCGTCGGTCAGGGAACTGATCCGCGCGCCAGCGCCGGTGCTGTTGTAGACCTTTTCCAGATAGCTGCGCAGGTTCTTGACCTGGACCGCCTTCTCGTCGTCGAGCATTTCGGCGATGCGGTGGCCCACGCCCTTGGCGGCCCAGCCCAGGTGGACTTCGAGCACTTGCCCGACGTTCATCCGCGAAGGAACGCCCAGGGGGTTCAACACGATGTCGGCCGGCGTGCCGTCGGCCATGTGGGGCATGTCTTCGACCGGCGTGATGCGCGATACGACGCCCTTGTTGCCGTGACGGCCGGCCATCTTGTCGCCCGGCTGCAAGCGGCGCTTGACGGCCAGGTAGACCTTGATCATCTTGAGCACGCCCGGAGGCAGCTCATCGCCCTGCGTCAGCTTCTTGCGCTTCTCTTCGAAGGCCAGGTCGAACTGATGGCGCTTCTGTTCGAGGGATTCCTTGGCCTGTTCCAGCACCAGGGCATGCGCCTCGTCGGACAGGCGGATGTCGAACCACTGCCAGCGGTCCAGGTCGGCCAGGTAGTCCTTCGCCAGGACCGAGCCCTTGGCCAGCTTGCGCGGGCCGCCATTGACGGTCTTGCCGACCAGGAACTTGCCGATACGATCGAAGGTATCGTCTTCGACGATGCGCAGCTGGTCGTTCAGGTCTTGGCGGTAGCGGCGCAGCTCGTCGTCGATGATGGACTGCGCGCGCTTGTCGCGCTCGATGCCTTCGCGGGTGAACACCTGTACATCGATGACCGTGCCGACCATGCCCGAGGGCACGCGCAGCGAGGTGTCCTTGACGTCGGAGGCCTTCTCGCCGAAGATCGCGCGCAGCAGCTTCTCTTCGGGAGTCAGCTGGGTTTCGCCCTTGGGCGTCACCTTGCCGACCAGCACGTCGTCGGCGCGCACTTCGGCGCCGATGTAGACGATGCCGGAGTCATCCAGGCGATTCAACTGCGTTTCAGCCAGATTGCTGATGTCGCGCGTGATTTCTTCCGCACCCAGCTTGGTGTCCCGGGCAACGACCGTGAGCTCTTCGATGTGGACCGACGTATAGCGGTCGTCGGCCACGATTTTTTCCGAGATCAGGATGGAGTCTTCGAAGTTGTAGCCGTTCCAGGGCATGAACGCGATGAGCATGTTCTGACCCAGGGCGAGCTCGCCCAGGTCGGTGGATGCGCCGTCGGCCAGGACATCGCCGCGGGCGACCTGATCGCCGCGCTTGACGATGGGACGCTGGTTGATGTTGGTGTTCTGGTTGGAACGGGTGTACTTGATGAGGTTGTAGATGTCCACGCCCACTTCGCCGGCGACGTTCTCGTCGTCGTTCACGCGAATGACCACGCGCTCGGCATCGACGTGATCGACGATGCCGCCGCGTATGGCCTGGACGGTGGTGCCGGAGTCGACCGCGACGGTGCGCTCGATGCCGGTGCCGACCAGAGGCTTCTCGGGACGCAGGCAAGGCACGGCCTGGCGCTGCATGTTGGCGCCCATCAGGGCCCGGTTCGCGTCGTCGTGCTCGAGGAAGGGAATGAGCGAGGCGGCCACGGAGACGATCTGCGAAGGCGCCACGTCCATGTAGTGCACATTGGACGGTGCGGTAAGCATGGTTTCGCCGGCCTGGCGGCAAGCCACCAGGTCGTCCACGAAACGGCCCGCGTCGTCGAGCTCGGCGTTGGCCTGGGCGATGACGTAGTTGCTTTCCTCGATGGCGGAAAGATAGTCGATCTGTTCGCTGACCTTGCCGTCGATGATCTTGCGATAAGGCGTTTCCAGGAAGCCGTACTCGTTCAGGCGCGCATACAGCGCCATCGAGTTGATCAGGCCGATGTTCGGGCCTTCAGGCGTCTCGATGGGGCATACCCGGCCGTAGTGCGTGGGATGCACGTCGCGCACTTCGAAGCCCGCGCGTTCGCGCGTCAGGCCGCCTGGGCCCAGGGCGGAAACGCGGCGCTTGTGCGTGATTTCCGACAGCGGGTTGGTCTGGTCCATGAACTGCGACAGCTGGCTGGAACCGAAGAACTCCTTGATGGCGGCCGAAATCGGCTTGGAGTTGATCAGGTCGTGCGGCATGAGGTTTTCGGTCTCGGCCTGGCCCAGACGTTCCTTGACCGCGCGCTCGACACGTACCAGGCCGGCACGGAATTGGTTCTCGGCCAGTTCGCCGACACAGCGCACACGGCGGTTGCCCAGGTGATCGATGTCGTCGATCTGGCCGCGCCCGTTGCGCAGCTCGACCAGCACCTTGATCGTTTCCAGGATGTCTTCGTTGGTCAGCGTCATCGGACCGGTGATGTCCTCGCCACGGCCCAGACGGCTGTTGACCTTCATGCGGCCCACGCGCGACAGATCGTAGGCTTCCTCGCTGTAGAACAGGCGCTGGAACAAGGCTTCGACGGCATCCTCGGTGGGAGGCTCGCCGGGGCGCATCATGCGATAGATGGCGACGCGCGCGGCCATCTGGTCGGCGGTCTCGTCGGTGCGCAGCGTGTGCGAAATATAGCCGCCACGGTCCAGATCGTTGATGTACAGGGTCTGGATGTTGCGGATATTGGCGGCGCGCAGGTCGGACAGCGTGGTCTCGGTGATCTCGTCGTTGGCGTTGGCGATGACCTCGCCGGTTTCCGGGTTGACCACGCCGGTGGCCAGCACACGGCCCAGCAGGAAGTCTTCGGGAACCGACAGGAGCTCGACCTTGGCGGCCGCCAGGTCGCGCAGATGCTTGGCGTTGATCCGCTTGTCTTTTTCGACGATGACCTTGCCGGAGCGGTCGGTGATGTCGAAATGGGCCACTTCACCCTTCCAGCGCTCGGGGACGAATTCAAGCATGCCGCCTTCGTTGTGGATCTCGAAGTTGTCGAAATCGGAGAAGTAGGCCAGAATCGCCTCGGGCGTCATGCCGATGGCTTTCAGCAGGATGGTCACGGGCATCTTGCGGCGGCGGTCGACGCGGAAGAACAGGATGTCCTTGGGGTCGAACTCGAAATCCAGCCACGAACCGCGGTAGGGAATCACGCGGGCCGAGAACAGCAGTTTGCCCGAGCTGTGCGTTTTACCGCGGTCATGCTCGAAGAAGACGCCGGGCGAACGGTGCAGCTGCGACACAATGACGCGCTCGGTGCCGTTGATGACAAAAGAACCGGTATTGGTCATGAGCGGTATTTCGCCCATGTATACTTCCTGCTCTTTCACTTCCTTGACTGTCGGTTTGCTGACTTCGCGGTCCATCAGGACCAGGCGCACCTTGGCACGCAGCGGAGAAGCATAGGTCAGGCCGCGCAGCTGGCATTCCTTGACGTCGAATACGGGCTCGCCCAGCACGTAGCTGACGAACTCCAGGCGGGCCATCTGGTTATGGCTTACGATGGGAAATATTGAGCTGAAAGCCGCTTGCAGGCCTTCATCTTTGCGTTTGGAAGGTGTAGTATCCGCCTGCAGAAATGTTTTAAATGATTGCAGTTGAGTCGCCAAAAGGTAAGGGACGTCCTGAACGTCTTCACGCTTGGCGAAGCTCTTGCGTATGCGCTTTTTTTCGGTGTACGAATAAGGCATGAGCACTCCGACTCGAGGGTTACATGGGCCGTCAACCACGGCCCTGGTTTACGACTCCAGAAAACCCGACTCGGAAAAACAACAGGTACCGAATCGCGGGTTTTCTGGAAACGCAAAAGCCCGGGAGGGCCTAAACCGTCCCGGGCACGCGTGAAAAGTCTTACTTGAGTTCGACTTTTGCGCCAGCTTCTTCAAGCTTCTTCTGTGCAGCTTCGGCGTCGGCTTTGGCCAGGCCTTCCTTGACAGGCTTCGGTGCGCCGTCAACCAGATCCTTGGCTTCTTTCAAGCCCAGGCCGGTGATTTCACGCACGGCTTTGATGACGCTGACCTTGTTGGCGCCGACTTCAGCCAGAACAACGGTGAACTCGGTTTGCTCTTCAGCAGCGGCGGCAGCGCCACCGGCAGCGGGAGCAGCCACAGCCACAGCAGCGGCAGCAGCCGACACGCCAAATTTTTCTTCCATTTCCTTGATCAGCTCGGACAATTCGAGCACGGTCATGCCAGCGATAGCGTCAAGGATTTCAGCTTTGCTTAATGCCATTTTAAGAACTCCAAATATTGATAAATGCCAGGGTTGGGTGTCGCTCGGTTCGACGAAATCCGGAAGGGCTGCTTACGCGGCGGCCTTCTGATCGCGCACGGCCGCGAGGCCACGTGCGAACTTGGTCGGAACTTCGTTGAGCGTACGCACAAATTGCGTGACAGGTGCTTGCATCGTACCCATAAGTTTCGAAAGCAACTCGTCGCGGGAAGGCATGGTGGCCAAGGCCTTCACGCCATCCTGGGTCAAGAGGCTGTTGGGCAATGCCCCGCCTTTGATCACCAGCTTATCGTTGGTCTTTGCGAAACCGGCAAGTACTTTTGCCGCCGAAACCGGATCGGCGCTGATGCCATAGATCAGCGGACCGGTCAGCTGGGCGGAGAGCTCCTCGTAGGGAGTTCCTGCCACAGCACGGCGAACAAGCGTGTTCTTGAGAACACGCAGATACACGCCCGACTCACGCGCAGTTTTGCGCAATACGGTAACAGAGGCGACGTCCAGACCACGGTACTCGGCGATAATGATCGATTGGGCCTGGGCGACTTCCGCCGAGACTTCCTCGATGACTACCGCTTTCTCTTTACGATTGAGACTCACGGTTTGAACACTCCATCAAAAGACGCAAGAGAGGGTCTCCCGCGTCAACCGAATGCGGCGCACCTGGTCGAGTTCTTCAGTGAAACAAGAATTCTTCCATGGGACGCCGTCTGCGCTGGAACCAGGCTACGAAAAGCCTGGAATTAAGCTCTGCAACGTTTCCACGACTGCGAATCGCGGCAGGGCTCCAGCGGTCTTTGACAGCAATGCCTGAGATTCCAGGCACAGCCCAAAGTTCTTTTCCCGAAGGCTTTGTTAAGCCGTCAGGGAAGCTATTTCTACACGCGCACCGCCGCCCATCGTGGACGAAACGGCCAGCTTGCGCAGGTACACACCCTTGGCAGCGGTGGGACGGGCTTTGTTCAGCGCGTCGACCAGGGCGGCCAGGTTGGTTTGCAGCTGCTCGACGCCGAACGAGGCGCGGCCGATGGTGGCGTGGATGATGCCGGCCTTGTCGGTGCGGTACTGGACCTGACCGGCCTTGGCGTTCTTGACGGCGGTGGCGACGTCAGGCGTCACGGTGCCGACCTTGGGGTTGGGCATCAGGCCGCGGGGACCGAGCACCTGGCCCAGCGCGCCCACGATGCGCATCGTGTCGGGCGAAGCGATCAGGATGTCGAAATCGATTTGGCCGCCCTTGATGGTGTCGGCCAGATCTTCCATGCCGACGATGTCGGCGCCCGCTGCCTTGGCGGCTTCGGCTTTTTCGCCCTGGGCGAAAACGGCGACGCGCACCGATTTGCCGGTTCCGGCGGGCAGCACGACCGAGCCGCGAACCAGCTGGTCGGATTTCTTGGGATCGATGCCCAGTTGCACGGCCACGTCGATGGACTCATCGAACTTGGCGGTGGCCGTTTCCTTGACCAGGGCCAAGGCTTCGGAAACCGGGTAGAACTTGTTGCGATCGATCTTGGCGGCAATGGCGGCCGCGCGCTTGCTCAACTTGGCCATGCTTATACCCCTTCAACCGTGATGCCCATGCTGCGGGCGCTGCCGGCAACCGTGCGAACGGCTGCGTCCAGGTCGGCCGCCGTCAGGTCGGGCGACTTGGTCTTGGCGATTTCCTCGGCCTGGGCGCGGGTCAGTGTACCGACCTTGTCCAGGTTCGGGCGAGCCGAGCCCTTCTGCACACCGCTGGCCTTTTTGATCAGGACGGTGGCAGGCGGCGTCTTCATGATGAAGGTGAAGCTCTTGTCTGCGTAGGCGGTGATGACCACGGGAATCGGCAGACCGGGCTCCAGGCCCTGCGTCTTGGCGTTGAACGCCTTGCAGAATTCCATGATGTTCAGACCGCGCTGACCCAGCGCCGGACCAATGGGGGGTGAGGGATTAGCCTTACCAGCTGGTACTTGCAGCTTGATAAAGCCGACGATTTTCTTCGCCATGCTTTGCTCCTTGCGGGTTCAAACACCGTCCAGCGCTAGGCTGGGCCGGCTCCCCGGGGTTGAAAACTCAGGTCTTTTCGACCTGACCAAAATCGAGTTCCACTGGTGTGGCGCGGCCAAAAATCGTGACCGACACCCGCACCTTGCTTTTCTCGTAATTCACATCTTCGACATTGCCGTTGAAGTCGGCAAAAGGACCTTCCTTGACGCGGACCATCTCGCCCACTTCGAAGAGGATCTTGGGCTTGGGCTTCTCGACGCCTTCTTCCATCTGCGAAAGGATTTTTTCCACTTCGCGATCGGAGATCGGGGCGGGACGATTGCCGGAACCGCCCAGGAAGCCGGTTACCCGGTTCGTGTTCTTGACCAGGTGCCAGGTTTCGTCGGTGAGATCCATCTCGACCAATACGTAACCCGGGAAGATGCGCCTTTCGGTAATGGACTTCTTGCCGCCCTTTACCTCGATGACTTCTTCCGAAGGAACCAGAATGCGCCCAAAGGAGGATTCCAGGCCTTCGCGTTCGATACGCTCTACGAGCGCCTTATGCACGCTTTTTTCCATTCCGGAATAAACGTGGACAACATACCAACGCTTGCTCATGTGTGTCCTTTATTTCCAGCCCAGCAGCAGGCCATAGATGACCCACTCCAGACCTTTGTCGACGACCCACAGCAAGAGTCCCATTGCCGCGACGAACACGAAAACGATGCCCGTCATTTGCGTGGATTCTTTACGCGTCGGCCAGACCACACGCTTGACTTCGTTATAGGAGTCGCGACCGAAGCTCAGGGTGCGGCGGCCGGGCTCGCTGAACCATGCGATGAGGGCGGCAAGCACCAGGCTGCCCAGGAACACGCCGACGCGAACGATGGTGGGCTGGGCTTCGAGCATCGAGTAGCCGACGATGCCGGCCACGATAACAAGCACCGCCAGACCCAGCTTGATGCGATCTGTGCTACTGCTAACGGTTTCTACGTTGCTATTCGACATATTCCGGCATGTGACGCCACGTGTGCGGCTGCGATGAGACTGACTGTGTGGCAGGGGCAGTAGGAATCGAACCTACAACCTTCGGTTTTGGAGACCGACGCTCTGCCAATTGAGCTATACCCCTAGACCCTGAGCGCGAAGCGCCGGCTACGGCTGCCTCGCCTTGTACAACAAAAGCGGAAGAGCGCCACGCGCCCCTTCCGCCTACTACCTTGAACTTACTTGGTGATGGAGGCGACGACGCCGGCGCCCACCGTACGGCCGCCTTCGCGAATGGCGAAGCGCAGGCCTTCTTCCATGGCGATCGGCGCGATCAGGCTGACCTTCATCGACACGTTATCGCCCGGCAGCACCATTTCCTTGTCCGCCGGCAGCTCGATCGTGCCCGTCACGTCCGTCGTGCGGAAGTAGAACTGGGGACGATAGCCCTGGAAGAACGGCGTGTGACGGCCACCCTCGTCCTTGGACAGGATGTACACCTCGGCCGAGAAGTCCGTGTGCGGCTTGATCGAGCCGGGCTTGGCCAGCACCTGGCCGCGCTCGACATCTTCACGCTTGGTGCCGCGCAGCAAGATACCGACGTTGTCACCGGCCTCGCCCTGGTCCAGCAGCTTGCGGAACATTTCCACGCCCGTGCAGGTGGTCTTGACCGTGTCCTTGATACCGACGATCTCGATTTCCTCGCCGACCTTGACGATGCCGCGCTCGATACGCCCGGTCACCACCGTGCCGCGACCCGAGATCGAGAACACGTCTTCCACAGGCATCAGGAACGTGCCGTCCACCGCGCGCTCGGGCGTGGGGATGTAGCTGTCCAGCGCTTCGGCCAGCTTCAGGATCGCTTCCTTGCCCAGCGGACCTTCGTCGCCTTCCAGAGCCAGCTTGGCCGAGCCCTTGACGATCGGGGTGTCGTCACCCGGGAAATCGTACTTGGACAGCAGCTCGCGCACTTCCATCTCGACCAGTTCGAGCAGCTCTTCATCGTCGACCATGTCGGCCTTGTTCAGGAACACGATGATGTAAGGCACGCCCACCTGGCGCGAGAGCAGGATGTGCTCGCGCGTTTGCGGCATCGGGCCGTCCGCGGCCGACACCACCAGGATCGCCCCGTCCATCTGCGCCGCGCCCGTGATCATGTTCTTGACATAGTCAGCGTGGCCCGGGCAGTCAACGTGCGCGTAGTGGCGCGCCGCCGTTTCGTATTCCACGTGCGAGGTGTTGATCGTGATGCCGCGCGCCTTTTCTTCGGGCGCCGCGTCGATCTGATCGTAGCCCTTGGCCTCGCCCGAGCCGAACGCCTTGGCCAGCACCGTCGTGATTGCCGCCGTAAGCGTCGTCTTGCCGTGGTCAACGTGCCCGATCGTACCTACGTTTACGTGCGGTTTGGTCCGTTCAAACTTACCTTTTGCCATGGCTGACTCCTGACTGTGGAATTGAGCTATAAATAAAAATGTTGGTGCCCATGACGCGGATCGAACGCGTGACCTCTCCCTTACCAAGGGAGTGCTCTACCACTGAGCCACATGGGCGACTATCTTGTTGCTTTCCGCTGTATTACAAGCGAAATTCATAAAATCGTTGCTGGAGCGGGTGAAGGGAATCGAACCCTCATCATCAGCTTGGAAGGCTGTTGCTCTACCATTGAGCTACACCCGCGAAAGATTCATTTCACCCTGCACCGCCGGCTTCAGATGACTGACTCTGCCGCCTGGATAATCGCTGGCTGGTGGTGGGAGTTGGATTCGAACCAACGTAGACGCAAGGTCAACAGATTTACAGTCTGCCCCCTTTAACCACTCGGGCATCCCACCAAAAGCGAACTCCGAATTATGCAGGGTTTCTATGCACTTGTCAAACTGGAAAACAAGGTGCCGTGCCTGTGTGGGTGGACGACGTTTCCGCAACCCGGCGTCCCGCCAAGGCAAGTCACGGCTGTACCGGTATCAGGCGTCGATCAGGCCGGAGAGCCCCTGGCGCTCGAGCAGTGAATTCAGATGCTCCCAGCCGTGGAAGTCGATCTGCAACTGGCCGCGGTTCTTGGCCCCCACCTTCAGGCTTACCTTGGTGCCCAGGTGATCCGACAAGGCCTCTTCAAGGCGCTTCACGTCGCCGGACTGGGCAACCGGCTTGGCCGCGGACCTGGGTTGCGCATCGTCGGCCTCGCGCAGGGTGCGGCCGATCAGCTTTTCGGTTTCACGCACAGACAGGCGCTTGGCGATGACCTCGTTGGCCAGCAGTATCTGGGTGGCCGCATCGGTGGCCAGCAGGGCGCGGGCATGGCCCATGTCGATGTCGCCTGCCAGCAACATGGTCTGGACCGGACCCGTCAGGTTCAACAGGCGCAGCAGGTTGCTGGTAGCCGAACGCGAACGCCCTATGGCCTGCGCCGCCTGCTCATGCGTCAGTCCGAATTCATCCAGCAGCCGGCGAACACCATGCGCCTCTTCCAGCGGATTGAGGTCTTCACGCTGGATGTTCTCGATCAGCGCCATGACGGCGGCGTTCTCGTCGGCCACCTCGCGCACCAAGACCGGCACCTCTTTCAGGCCGGCCAGCTTGGCGGCCCGAAAGCGCCGTTCGCCCGCGATGATCTCGTACTTGCCGGCGTCCTTTCCATCCAGCGGACGGACCAGGATGGGCTGCATGATCCCCTGCGCGCGAATGGAGTCGGCAAGCTCATTGAGCGCGCCCTCGTCCATGCGGGTACGCGGCTGGTACTTGCCGGCGCGCAGCACCTGGACGCTCAGGGTGGACGGCAAGCCGCCTTCGGCGCCGGCCCGACCCAGGTTCTCGACGGCGGGCGCGTCTTCTCCAAGCAATGCATCAAGCCCTCGCCCCAGGCCCTTCGGTTTCCTTGTTGCCATAGTATGTATTCCTTCTGTAATTCGTTCGGCTAACGCGGCCGGGCCTGCTGGCGCAGGGCTTCCTTCTTCACGCGGTTGATGAGCTCGTTGCCGAACTCGATGTAGGCCTTCGCCCCGCGCGAGCTTTTGTCATAGACGATGCCGGGCAGGCCATGGCTGGGCGCCTCGGCCAGGCGCACATTGCGCGGCACCACCGCCTTGAACACCCGGTCGCCGAAATGCGTTTCTATCTGCGCGGACACCTGCTGCTGCAAGGTCACGCGCGTATCGAACATCACACGCAGCAGTCCGATCAGCTGCAGCTCGGGATTGATGTTGCGATGCACGCGCTTGATGGTGTTGACCAGGTCGGACAAGCCCTCCAGCGCGAAGTACTCGCACTGCATGGGGATGATCACCCCATGCGCCGAGGCCAGTCCATTCAAGGTCAGAAGCGACAAGGTGGGCGGGCAGTCGATCAGCACGAAGTCGTAGTCATCCATGACCTGCCCGATGGCTTGCTTGAGTTGCCGCTCGCGGCCTTCCATCTGGATAAGGTCGATTTCCGCCCCCGAGAGTTCACGGTTGGCCGGCAGCACGTCGTAGCCCCCCGCTTCGGACTTGACGCGCGTCTGCGCGATCGTGGCATCGCCTATCAATACCTGGTACAGGTTCTGTTCCACTTTGTTCTTGTCGATGCCGCTGCCCATCGTGGCATTGCCTTGCGGATCCAGGTCGATAAGAAGAACCCGCTTGCCCAGCGCCGCAAGGGCCGCCGCCAGATTGATCGCCGTAGTGGTCTTACCCACGCCGCCCTTCTGATTTGCAATGCAGAATACATTGGCGGGGGACGTAATTGGATTCATAAGGCTCCTTGATGAGTCATCCAGACCAGGCAACGCTGGGCATTCAATTCCGGTACTGCCAAAGACTGTATATGGCTGACGCGCCAATCGGTCTGGCGCCGCAAGGCGTCGATTTCTTCCGAGGGCTGGCGGCCCTTCATGGCTAGTAGATGGCCCTTCGGCGCTACGTGCCGGCCAGCCAGGCTGGCAAAGTCGGAGAGCGAAGCAAAGGCACGCGAAACAACAACATCGGCCTGATAGGGAGCAATGGTTTCGACCCGCTGGTGCACAGCCTGCAGGTTGGGCAGGTGCAAAGCCCCGGACATCTGGCGTACAAAGGCCATTTTCTTCTCGACGGCATCGATGCAATGCACCGACCAGCCCGGCTGCATGATAGCCATAATCACGCCCGGCAGGCCAGCGCCCGAGCCCACATCGACGATAAGGGCATTTTCTACTGTGTTTTTATACAGTATATTGATCACGTGAGGCAACACCGCCAGGCTGTCAAAGACATGCTGGATCAACATCTGTTCAGGATCCCGCAACGCCGTCAGGTTGTAGGTTCGATTCCAGCGTTGCAACTGATCAAGATACGCCAGCAAGGAATCCCTTTGCCCAGAAGCCATATCCAGGCCCAGCATTCCGGCAGCCGCCTCCAAGCGTTGTCCGTAATTTTCGCGTGCTGCCATTACGCCGCTTTTTTCTGATAATTCATACGTTTTATATGTATGAGCAGCAAGGAGATGGCCGCCGGGGTAATGCCCGATATCCTGCTGGCCTGCCCAACGGTCTCGGGCCTGGCTGCCTTGAGCCGTTGCCGTACTTCTATGGACATGCTGCTTATCGCATCGTAGTCGATGTCTTGCGGAATGGGCTGCCCTTCCTGGGCAGCCTGTTTTTCGACCTCTTCCTGCTGCTTGCTTACATAGCCTTCATACTTGACCTGGATTTCGACCTGCTCTGCGCTGACTGGTTCTTGTATGCCGGGGCCCGCCAGCAGGCAGCCGTCGCTTTGGGCGAGCTCCATCAAGGCACCGTAGCTGACCTGCGGCCGCTTCAGAAGATCGTAAAGCGAATACTCGCGTTCCACCTGCTTGCCCAATAAGGCTTCCGCCGCATGCAGGGCTAAGGTCTTGGGATTGATCCACGTGGATTTCAGGCGCTCTATTTCAGCTGCGACCTCATCCCGCTTACGACTGAATGCGTCCCACCGAACATCGTCCACCAATCCAAGGCGACGGCCTTGTTCTGTCAAACGCATATCGGCATTGTCTTCACGCAAACTGAGACGGTATTCCGCGCGCGAAGTGAACATGCGGTAGGGCTCGGTTACCCCTCGGGTTATCAGATCGTCCACCAGCACGCCAAGATACGCCTCGTTTCGCTTGGGGTACCAACCCTCTAGGCCTTGCGCTTGCCGGGCCGCATTCACTCCGGCCAGCAAACCCTGGGCAGCCGCTTCTTCGTAGCCTGTGGTGCCGTTGATCTGCCCCGCAAAATACAAGCCCTTGATCGCCCGGGTTTCCAGTGTGGCGTGGAGTTCACGTGGATCAAAGTAGTCATATTCGATGGCATAGCCTGGACGCATGATCACCGCATTTTCCAGGCCGGGCAGCGTACGAACCAGGGCCAACTGAATATCGAAGGGCAAACTGGTCGATATACCGTTAGGATAAATCTCGTTCGTACTGAGGCCTTCAGGCTCAAGAAATATCTGATGGCTGGGCTTATCCGCAAAGCGATGAATCTTGTCTTCGATGGAGGGACAATATCTAGGGCCAACACCTTCTATTTTTCCTTGATCGCTATACATGGGCGAGCGATCCAGGCCGGACCGGATTATTTCGTGAGTGCGCTCATTGGTATGGGTTATCCAGCAAGGAAGCTGTTCCGGATGCATAGCCGTGCTGCCCAGATAGGAAAACACAGGCACCGGATTGCTGTCACCGGGCTGCACTTCGGTTTTGCTGAAATCGATACTTCGGGCGTCTATGCGTGGAGGGGTTCCCGTCTTCAAGCGGCCTTGAGGCAGTTTCAGTTCTTTCAGGCGCTGGCCCAGGGAGATAGAAGGGGGATCCCCCGCGCGACCCCCGGAGTAATGATCCAGTCCCACGTGAATCAAGCCATTCAGAAACGTGCCCGCGGTCAACACTACTGAACGGGCCTTGAATCTCAAGCCAATCTGAGTAACCGCACCGGCCACTCGATCACCGTCGAGAATAAGGTCGTCCACCGCTTGCTGGAATATGGTGAGGTTAGCCTGGTTCTGCAACGTAGTACGAATGGCTCTTCGATACAGAGAACGATCCGCTTGAGCGCGGGTAGCCCGGACAGCGGGCCCCTTGGACCGGTTCAAGATGCGAAATTGAATCCCGGCCTGGTCTGTCGCCAATGCCATGGCTCCGCCCAAAGCGTCCACTTCCTTTACCAGATGTCCTTTGCCGATACCGCCTATCGACGGATTGCATGACATCTGCCCAAGGGTTTCCATGTTATGGGTAAGCAGCAGGGTGGAGGCGCCTGTGCGTGCAGAAGCCAGCGCAGCCTCTGTTCCAGCATGGCCGCCGCCCACCACGATGACGTCGAATGTATCCGGATAATCCATTTTTTCGCTCTGGCGAGGTAAATATATACCTATCATTATACTGCCACGGCACTTCACTGTTCCACGTGGAACATAAGAGATTTAGAGGAGGGTCTTGGGCAAGAGAATGTTCCACGTGAAACAGCGAGATATAAATCGAAGATGGCATGTTCCACGTGAAACACAGCTATTTCAATTTAAAAGCCGTCGAATCCAGCTTGTGGATAAACATGTGGGCAAGTCGGTGAGCAAGCTGTTGATAGTTTTATCAATATGTGCCTGGCGGATATAATCTAGTTCGATGATAAGCGGTCAGATCGATGAACAAATAAAAACGCCCAATCTTTCGAAAGGGCGTTTAGCAATCTGTGCGCAGAACGCTACACAAATTGGGCAGAGATCACAAAGGGCGAATCTCGGCAGCTTGCGGACCTTTGGGACCGTCTTTAACTTCGAATTCAACTTCCTGGCCTTCGTTCAGGCTGCGGTAGCCGCGACCCTCGATTGCCGAGAAATGAGCGAACACATCGGTGCCGCCTTCATCGGGAGTAATGAAACCGAAGCCTTTATCGGCATTGAACCACTTGACTTTGCCCTTTTGAGCCATGATGTATAGCGTCCTAAAAATAAACAAAAATGCAATTAACCAAGGACGCTGAAACGTTCCAGACTTCACCAGGCTTAGGGCCGTATTTATTTAGACCTAAAGCTTCATTGATTACTAACCGCGAGACTTGCGCACTGCTTGATTACAAAGCAAGTATGAGCATAACCACGCCGGTCGCCTTTATCAAATACTTGTTTACCCCAGTGTGGTATTTTTCCGTCATACATCGTTATGACATATTGCGCACGCCGATTCTGGACTACCTTAATCGCCTACTTCTATTTCCTTTCCACCCTTCGCTGCAACGACCAAGACATGAACTTCCAATCCAAGCTGCCCGACGTAGGCACCACCATATTTACAGTGATGAGCCAACTGTCCGTTGACCACAATGCCATCAACCTCGGGCAAGGCTTCCCGGACTTCAATCCCGACGAGGCGCTGCTGGACCTGGTAAGCCGCGCGATGAAGGAGGGGCATAATCAGTATCCGCCCATGGCCGGAATTCCGGCATTGCGCCAAGCCATATCGTCCAAGGTTGAAAACCTGTATGGGCATCGGTACGACTTCGCAACAGAGATAACCGTAACCAGCGGCGCCAGCGAGGCTCTGATGGCCAGCATCCTGGCTTTTGTACGGGAGGGCGATGAAGTCGTCATTATCGAGCCGTTTTACGACCTGTACATACCCGCAATTCAACTCGCTGGAGGCCGGCCCGTCATCGTTCCCATGCTGCCGCCCACAGAGCAGACAAGGCTGTACCAAGTGGACTGGCAGGAAGTACGCAAAGCCATTACATCAAAAACCCGGATGCTGATACTGAACTTTCCGCATAACCCCACAGGCATCAACCTGAAGGCGGAAGACCTGGATGCGCTGGAATCCATCGTGAACGATACGGGCATCCTGCTGCTGTCGGACGAGGTCTATGAGCATATCGTGTTCGATGGCCAGATACATCAAAGCCTGTCACGGCGTCCGGCACTGGCCAACAACGCTATCGTGATTTCCTCGTTCGGAAAAACCTATAACGCTACGGGCTGGAAAATAGGCTACTGCTGCGCTCCTCAATGGATGTCGTCCGAGATACGGAAGGTTCACCAATTCATGGTCTTCACGGTGACCTCGCCCATGCAGGTGGGGCTTGCCCACTACATGCAAGATCCAAAGCCTTATCTGGATCTGTCCGCCTTTTACCAGCAAAAAAGGGATCGCCTTTTCCAGGGCCTGGCCTCGACACGCTTTCTTCCCCTGAAAAGCGAAGGCACATTCTTCCTGCTTGCCGACTACAGCGCCATATCGGACATGCCTGAAGCTGAATTCGCCAAGTGGATGACGACTACGCATGGCGTTGGCTTGATACCGGTGTCCGCCTTTTACCGGCAACCTTCTGCTGCAGAGTCCAACCACCGCCTGGCCCGCTTCTGCTTTGCAAAGCGCGACTCAACGCTCGATGCCGCTATCGAGAAGCTAAGCCGCGTATAAATCTTCGTAACTCCACCCAGAGCCCGCATTCGCGGGCTTTTTTTTCAGCTCTTTTGCAATGGAGGGAAGTATACATGCCGTTTTTGAATTGCAAAATGACGTCCGTAGAAAGCAGAGCGTGTTGTTTCTGTTTATCTTTTCTATATAAAACGATTACTGATGATGGGTGTCTGTGGATAACTGGAACAAGTTCATATTAACCAGCTACATCAAAGACTTGAGGAACATTTTTGAGCCGCATAAGTCGGGTTTAATCAAGGGACGAAAACTGTACAACTTCTACAGCGGAAGATAAATCGTGGCTTGTTCCTCTTCCGTCCACAGGCTATGCACATGAGGTCTGCTTAGTACTTATCCACAGCCCGCGTTACTTAGCCAATCATGGTTTATTTTGTATTTAAATGTAAATAAGCTGAAGCGAGCCGCGCTTGAACGGGTCTACAATGCGCGGACAGTGTGTTCCCACGGGTGGCGCATGATGACTCGATACGATGTGGCCGGTGTGCAAGGCATGTTCGAGCCGGACTCCGGCGACTTGGTGCTGGCCAACAAGCTGGGCATCACCGATCCTTCGGATATGGATGAAGCCGAACTGGTGCTGCTGCAGAAACTATATGAATCCGTTCTGCAAGAGCATCTGCCCACCGGGCGGCTTACCGTGCATCACCTGAGAACCTGGCACCGGCGCTGGCTGGGCAATGTATATGCATGGGCGGGCCAATGGCGCTACGTGAACATGAGCAAAGGCGGTTTTCCATTTGCACCGGCCGCGCAACTGGCCAGGCTGATGGCAGCCTTTGACCAGGAGCAATTGAGCCGCTATACCCCGTGCTCGGGCTATGACGGAAAGCAATTGACGGAAGCCATTGCTGTGACACATGTGGAATTCATCCTGATGCACCCGTTTCGCGAAGGAAATGGGCGAATTTCACGCTTGCTGGCCGACGTCATGGCGGTGCAGGCCGGCCATGGTCCCTTGGACTACAGCAGCTGGGAAATCAATAAAAAAGATTACGTTTCGGCGATACAGCTGGGGTTGGGCGGCAATTACGAACCCATGAAGCACTGGGTGGCGCGGGCGCTTGAAGCAGACTGATCGCCTGGGTGCGTTTAAGCGGAAGGAGCCAGGCTGAGTTGCTGGAACTTGCTGGTCTGGGCCTTTAGCAAGGCTTCGAGTTCTTTTACGGATTGCCCCGTTTCGATTGCCGTCGAGCTTGCCACTGCGCGAATGATGCGTGTTTGAGCGGGCTTGGGCACGGCTGAAGGTTTGGATTTCATTGAATCGAAATAGGTGGGTACATTGCCCATTATAGCCTTTCAAGGACCATATCAGAAGCTTGACGCGCATTCCGCAGCGTCGATGTCATTCCCGCGCCACAGTGCTAAGCACTATTGCATTTTAGTTGTTCATTATTCTTTTATATATAAAGACTACTGATGATGGGTGTCTGTGGATAAATTGGATAACTGTGTTTAGCGGAGTGCTTTCAATGGCTTACGATGAATTTCTGCTGCGGACAACATATGTTTGGGCAGTGCATGGAAACTGGACAAGTTCAGGCACCCGGAAAACAAGGATGCTTGTTCATGGCCCGCCCACAATTTATGCACAGGTTTTTTGGCGGGATTGCGGCGTAAAACAGGATGTGGGGAACGAGGCATCCCCAGGCCTGGTAATCACTTCCCGATGCAGAAGGATTTTTTAAGACGTATCCTATTGATTATAAATAATATTTTTTGACGTTCTCGGCATGCTTGGACCTATTCTTAGACCCAAAGCTGATGTGTGTGTCTCTTGATGGCTCTCCAAAGCGCATTATGGATCATCTCTGCCGCCAGACTTGCTGAAATAGGTGCAAATGGGGGTGCTATTGGCTGCATGATGAGCGCAGTCCCGCAACGCGCAGGCTTGGTGATGTGTTCATTATTGAGTATATTGAATACATCAAGACTGCAAGGAGCTGACCATGTCCCGCACGAACACCACCACCATGACAGTGCGCCTCAGTGGCCCTCTGAGCGAATTCGTTGCCACAAATGTTGGCGAACAAGGCGACTACGAGAGCGTCAGCGAGTATGTGCGCGACCTTATTCGCCGTGACAAAGAAACCAGGGAAGCGGCTGCATTCGAACGGCTCAAGGCCGAACTCACCCAGGCTTGGGCGGCGCCAGAGTCGTCATACAAGCCCTTGACGGCAGCAGACGTCATCGCGCGTAACCGGGCCTGATTTCCGTCATGGTCAAGGCGCAGATACGCGTTCAGGAAGCCGCGTCCTGGCGGCTGGACGATACTTATCGCTATACGCATGAGCGTTGGGGCGCGCAACAAGCCGAGCGCTACATCACGGGTTTATTCGAGGCGTTCGAGGGTATTGCCACACACCAGACGGCATCCCGCACCATTCCGGCAGAGTTCGGTATAGATGGCTATTTCCTCCGTTATGAACGGCATTTCGTCTATTGGCGCCGGCTCTCGAACGGCGACATCGGGATCGTGACCATCCTGCATGAAAAGATGCACCAGATTGGGCGCTTGCGGGAGGACTTTGGCCTTTGAGTCTGAGATTTGCGTTGAGGCTGGATTGAAGCACGCTGATCACGAGATACAGAGAACAGATTACCATGAGTGAATATCAGTACTATGAGTTCGCGGCGATCGATAAGCCCTTGACCCGTACCGAAATGGGCGAGCTGCGTGCTGTTTCTACCCGGGCAGTCATTACCCCCAGCGGTTTCACCAATCATTACGAATGGGGCGACCTCAAGGCAGATCCCGCCGACTGGATGCGGCGTTATTTCGATGCCTTTGTCTATTCGGCCAACTGGTGCAGTTGTCATGTGTCACTGCGATTGCCGAAAGTCGTTTTCCGCAAGGCCGAGCTGGATGCTTTCATCCGCTCGGCTGTACTGTCGATTGACACCACCGATGCACACTGGATTTTCAGTTGGACGCTGGAGGAAAGCGAAGACTATGACCGCTTTGCCGAAGACGATGGCAGAGGCTGGATGCGCTGGTTGATTCCCCTGCGCGATGAGTTGATGCGTGGTGATTTGCGACCGCTGTACCTGGGTTGGTTGGCGGCTGGCGATGAGTTGGATGCAGCGGCATGTCTACGACGGGCAGTGCAAGGCGGCAGGTTTGAGCAACATGCATGGGCTGCGGCATCGGTATGCCCAGATGCGGTATAAGGTATTGACGGGATGGAAGGCGCCGGTGGCGGGTTGTCCTGGTAAAGTTCAGCTCAGTAGCAGTCAGAGCATGAGTGACCAACACGCTCGACAGCAGATCAGCCATGAACTCGGGCATGAAAGGTTGAAAGTGACGTCGATCTATTTGGGAACCTGAGCCTTATCAGTCATCTCTGGTGTTCGGCTCACCGGACGCCAGTTTTCTCACTGCTTTGTCGAAATCGCTTTCAAACAGGCGATCCTGCACAATTCTGTATTTCTCAAATTCGCTTTCCGCATGCGTCTGGGCAAGTTTCGCAGAAATCTTGCCGCTGTTCTGTAGCACTTCCCGTTCATCAAATTCGAGGAAAGCGTCCAGCCGCTTGGACCAGTCTTCCATGCTCATTGGAATCTTGCGGCGAGCACGATCCTCGGCCAGTTCCAGATAGGCGTTGACGATACGCCCGAGTGAATCCAACTCGTCCTTGGTCAGGTAGTTCTTTGCCACGGCCACATCGGTTTTCAGGATCTTGCCTTCGGGCGCGCTCGCCCAGGAATTCAGCCCCATATGTGGCTTGCTGCTATCGGCCCGCTTGCGGATCAACTCTGCAGCGGTATGGCCGTGGATGGCGTAATGCAGTTTGTTCTGTACTTTGGCGAAGAAGGCCTTGGTGGTCGGTGCGTCCTTGTTGTAGTCCACGCTGGTGGCATAGATGTCGGTGATCTTCTGGTAGAAGCGTCGCTCGCTGAGGCGGATCTCGCGGATTTCCGCCAGCAGCCGCTCGAAGTAGTCCTCGCCCAGGAAGCTGCCGTTCTCCATGCGCTGACGATCCAGCACATAGCCCTTGATGGCGAACTCACGCAGGACGCCGGTCGCCCACTGGCGGAACTGCGTTGCGCGTAGGGAGTTGACCCGGTAGCCGACCGAGATGATGGCGTCGAGGTTGTAGAAATCCACCGCCCGGGACACCTCCCGCTGACCCTCCTGCTGAACTATCCGGAATTTCCGGATAGTTGCCTCAGGCGTGAGCTCATGACTGACAAAGATGTTCTTTAAGTGCTCGCTGACGGTGCGCACATCCACCCCGAACAGCTCAGCCATCAGCTTCTGCGACAGCCACAGGGTTTCGTCCTCATAGCGGGCTTCGATGCTCTGTTCGCCCGCCTGCCCAGTGAAGATCAGAAACTCGGCGGTGCTGTTGCGGATCAATTTTTTGTTACTCATACCAAGTATCTCCACGGGGTCTGTACGTCGACCAAGCATGCTTTACCGCCTGTGCGATAACTCTGGTCGGCTACACCTGCCCACCTACTCCTTTGAATTTTTCGACGAACGCGGCAATCTTCTGGAAGACGCTTTGCTTCTTTGTCAGGTACTCCGGATTGAGCGGGCTCATCTTGGGCAGGAGGGCATTGAGTTCGGTGCCGTTCTCGCTGGCGAATTCACGTCTCAGAGAGCTGCTGATGTACCGTCTGGCCGCCTCTGCATTCAGCGCCTCATCGTTGATCAACTCCTGAGCCTCGCGCTGCTGCTTGGCCTGGGCAAAGCTGAAGAATGCCTCGATCACGCTGGCCTTGTCGCCCAGCCCACCTTGCGCCCGCTGAGTTCGGCCAGTTCCGTCAGAGACTTGGGGTGTTTGTCATGGATCAGGCGCAGCAGGCGGCGGTTGTCGTCCGACAGCACCGCTGCCAGTGATGCCAGGGACGGAAACCAAATGCTGGGAGTTTCGCTTCCCTTCGGTGGCGAACCTTCTGGCTGTCGGATACCCACAATGCAGCGCTTCATGATCGCGAATCCAATGACACGTTGATTTACAATCATATCAGTCTCTGATAATCATCGTCGTTTACATATGTTCGACATGAAGGGAAAGGTGGGTAAGGGGACGCAATTAAGAGGTAATGGCCTTATCCATCTCATTCCCGGGGGATACATCACCAATCCAGATCCCACATCACTTCCCGATGCAGAAGCTGGAAAAAATCTCGCCCAATAAATCGTCGCTGGTGAACTGACCGGTGATGGCGCTCAGTTCGGCATGGGCCAGGCGAAGTTCTTCGGCGAACAGGTCCAGGACGCGGTCGTTGTGGCTTGCATGTTCGCCGGCCAGCGCAAGGTGTTCGGCGGCGTTGGCCAGGGCCTTCAAATGCCGTTCGCGCGCCAGCCAGGGCGATTCAGCGCTGGGGTTCCATCCCGCAATATCCAGAAGCCTTTGGCGCAGACTGTCCAGGCCGGTTCCGGTCTTGGCTGAGATGCCCAGAGCCTGTTCCGGCGGGATACCGCCCGCGCCTTCGGGACGGGCCGATGCCTCTGGTGAAGCGGAGGCCGTCATGGAAAAGGGTATCTGTCCGGATTCCGGCAACAGGTCTATCTTGTTGAATACCTTCAGTACGGGCGTGTGCGCGGGCAGCCGCTGGGTGATGGCGGTGTCCAGCTCGTCGTTCGGGCTACGGGCGTCCTGAAGATGGATGATGACATTGGCTTTTTCTATTTCGGCCCAGGTACGCGCGATGCCTATGCTTTCCACGGTGTCCTGGGTTTCCCGCAAGCCGGCGGTATCCACGATGTGCAAGGGTACGCCTTGTATGTGGATCTGCTGTATGACCTTGTCGCGCGTGGTGCCGGCGATGGGCGTGACGATGGCGACCTCGTCGCCGGCCAGGGCGTTGAGCAGGCTGGACTTGCCCACATTGGGCTGGCCGGCCAGCACGACATGCAGGCCTTCACGCAGGATCATGCCTTGTCTTGCCTGTTGCGTCAGCGCATCCAGGTCTTTACGCAGGCCTTCCAGGGTTTCCCGGGCTTGGTACTTTTCCAGGAAGTCGATTTCTTCTTCGGGAAAATCCAGCGTGGCTTCGACCAGCATGCGCAGATGCACGATGCGGTCGCCCAGGGCATTCACATGCTGGGAAAAGGCGCCGCTCAACGACGCCATGGCGCTGCGCGCGGCGGCTTCGGACGATGCATCGATAAGGTCGGCCACGGCTTCGGCCTGAGCCAGGTCCAGGCGTTCGTTGAGGAATGCGCGATGGGTGAATTCGCCCGGTTCGGCATGCCGAAGTCCGTACTCCCTGCCTGCGGCCAGGCAGTGGTCCAGCAGCCGGCGCAGCACGGCCGGCCCTCCGTGGCCCTGTAGCTCGATGACGTCTTCGCCGGTGTAGGAGTGGGGCGCTTTGAAGTAGAGGGCGATGCCGGCATCGATGGGCTGGCCTTTCTCGTCCTTGAAGGGCAGGTAATGGGCATGCCTGGGCTTGAGAGGCGTGTCGAACAACGTGTTCGACAGGGCCGCCAGCGATTTTCCGGATATCCGTACAACGCCTATGCCGCCACGCCCGGGGGCGGTGGCAATGGCGATGATGGGTTCATGAGAGCGCAGGGACATGGTCGGCGGTGATCTGAATAAGGAAAAGCATACTAATATAGGACGGGAACGAGTTTATCTTGAACCTTGACCGTTTCCGCCGGCGGAGCCGGGTGAAAGCCGGCAAACAAGAAACCATTACAGGAGCATAAAAGCATCATGCCATACTTGATCGAAACCTTTGACAAGCCGCATACACAGGCCTTGCGGCAAGCCCTGCGTGACAAGCATCTGGATTTCCTCGAAGAGAACAAGAAGCTGCTGCTGGCTTGCGGCGCCAAGCTGGAAGACGATGGCACGGGCGGCACCGGCAGCGTTTATATCGTGGATGTCGAGACGCGGGCCGAGGCCGAGGATTTCGTCAATGCCGATCCGTTCGCGACCGGAGGCCTGTTCGAGCGCATGACCATCACCCGCTGGCGCAAGGCCTATCTGGGCGGCGAGTGCTATCTGTAGTCGCCGCCAGGCCGGATCCGCCACATGCCGCAACTGAAGCTGCTTGAAGATTTCATTGCACTGGCCAGGACCGGAAGCTTCCTGCGGGCGGCGGAAGCGCGCCATGTCACGCATCCCGCCTTCGGCCGCCGCATCCGTGCGCTGGAAAGCTGGGCCGGCGTTCCCCTGGTGGACCGGTCCCAGATCCCGATCACATTGACGGAACAGGGGGAAGTCCTGCTGAAGACCGCCTGCCAGGTGGTCGAACAACTTCAACGCGTGCGCAATCAGATTTCGATGTCCGGCGGTGAGGAGCAACATGTATTGCGCGTGGCTAGCGGGCGCAGCCTGGCGCGCACCCTTGTTGCCGACTGGGTCGCGCGCTTGCGCAAAGGACGGCCCGCCGTGCTCCGCCCGACGATACAGGTAGAGATTTCCACCGGCATGATGGCCGATATGCCGGCCCGCCTGGCGCAAGGCAAGGCGGACTTCCTGTTCTGCTACGAGCATCCCGCCTTGTCGGTGGAGCTTCAGCCCGACAATTATCAGTACATGACTTTGGCAACCGACAAGCTTGTCCCGGTCTGCCAAGCCGTGGCACAAGGAAAGCCCCGTTACTCGCTGGAGGAGGGCCGCGGTTCGCTGCCGCTGATCTCTTATTCAAGAGGGCTCGCGATGGGGCGCATTGCGGGCGACCGGATCGAGACCATGCCCTATCCCCTCGTCACTTCGCTGCGTTGTGATTCCCTGGATGCAATGCTGGGAACCGTGTCCAATGGCCTCGGGATTGCCTGGCTGCCCTGGTCCATGGTCGCCGCGGATTGCAAGCGCGGCAACTTGATCGTGCTGGGAGGCCGTAGCGAGCAGATCGCCTTTGAAGTGCGCCTGTATCGTTCGCGCAGCCGCCTTTCCGATGTGGCCGAGGCGGTGTGGAAGGCCATGGAGAAAGGCTAGGGAACAACAAGAGCGATCGAGCGCTCCATTAAATTATTAGCACAAGGATGTGCCGAAACGGCACATTAGCAACAGATGCTGCGGCCAGAATACTGCCAGGAAACCGGTCATGGGCGATCGGCTTCACGACAATAAACTGGAGACCTGCCATGAATCATTTTTTCAGCCGCGGTGCGCTGTCTGTTGCAGCGGCGTGTTCTTTCTTCTTCTCGGCCACGCCGTCGCAGGCAGCCGGCTATCCCTCGAAACCGATCACCATCGTCGTGGGCTACCCGGCCGGCGGCAGCGTGGACTTCACGGCACGGGCGGTGGGCGAAGCCCTGTCCGAACGCCTGGGGCAAAGCGTGGTCATCGAAAACATGGGCGGAGCCGGCGGCACGATAGGCGCCAACAGGGTGGCTCGGGCGACGGCCGACGGCTACACGCTGCTCGTCGGCTCCACCAACGAGATGGTCATCGCGGCGATGATCAATAGCGCGGTGCGGTATGACGGACTGAAAGACTTTACGCCTGTCGGGATGATTGCGGCCCAGCCGATGATGCTGGCCGCATCCAAAGAGTTGGGCATCACGAACGCCGCCCAGTACCTGGAAAAATTCAAGAGTGGCGGGCGCAACGACTATACCTTCGGTTCTTCGGGGGTGGGCACGGCGCTGCATCTGGCCGGGGAGATGATCAACGAATCGACCCAGACGCACGCCGAGCACATCCCCTATCGCGGCGTGGCGCCGCTGCTGACGGACCTGGTCAGCGGACAGCTGGATTACGGCATTTTCGTGATGTCTTCCGGCCTGCCTCATGTAAAGTCGGGCAAGGTCGTGGCCTTGGGTGTTACCGAGGCCCGGCGCTCTCCGGCGGCGCCGGACATCCCCGCCCTGGCTGAAACGCCGGGATTCGAAAAGGTGGACATCAATGTGTGGTTCGGCCTGTATGGCCCGGCCGGCTTGCCCGACGAAGTGGTGGCCGTGTTGCGGAGCGCCCTGGACGACGTGCTGCGCCAAGATGCCTTCCGGGACAGGCTGGCCGCCAGCGGCGCCGCCCTGTACAAGCCCGGAATGAATGCCAGGGAATTCCAGGTAGCTGAAACGGAGAAGTACGGTCGTCTTGTCAGGATGGCAAAGATCGAACGTCAATAAGCTGGCACTCCGTCGATAGAAGGTGAAAAATGGATTTTGAACTTCCCTATCCCGACCTGACGCAAGAGCGCCAGGGCAATACGGGCACGCCGGGCGTCTGGCATTTCGACTCGGGCTTGCCCGGCCCTACGTTGATGATCACGTCGCTGATCCACGGCAACGAGCTTTGCGGAGCCTGGGCGCTGAAGACCCTGCTGGCCAGCGGGCTGCGGCCTCAGGCCGGCGGGATGATCCTGGCCTTTTGCAATCTGGATGGCTACGATCGTTTCGACGTACAGCGACCCGATGCAAGCAGGTATATCGACGAAGACTTGAATCGCGTATGGCAGGATGAGCGCCTTGCGCAAGCAAACAACCGTGAGCGTCGCCGGGCGGCTGAGCTACTGCCGTGGGTTAGGCGCGCCGACCATCTGCTGGACCTGCATTCCATGCACGAGCCGGGCGAACCCCTGCTGTTGACAGGCCTATTGCCCCGCAATATCGAGCTGGCCCGCAAGTTGGGTGCTCCCGAACACGTGATTGTCGATGCCGGGCACAAGGACGGCGTGCGCCTGCGTGATTACGGACGGTTTGGCGATCCGCTGGACGAGGCTTGCGCTTTGCTGATCGAGTGCGGCTACCACGGTGACCAGGCTTCCCGGCGGGTGGCGCTGGATATGACGGCGCGCATGCTGCGCGAGACCGGGGTGGTTGCGCCCGGCCGCATCCCGCAGGAATGGTTCCAGCCCGAGCCGTCCGTGCAGCGCGTGCTGCAAGTGACGGAAGCCATCGTTGCGCCCTCCATGGACGTCAGTTTTGCCCGCGATTGGGAGGGGCTGGAAACCGTGGCCAGAGCGGGCGAGGTGATCGGCTGGGCCGATGGCCGGCCGATCACGACCCCGTACGACAATTGCACCCTGATCATGCCTTCCTTAAGGCAGTTGCGCGCCGGCGTAACCGTTGTCCGCTTTGCCAAAGAGTACTGACGGCGTCGGCGGAAACAGGGGGCGGGTCTTTAGCCCAATGCCTTGATCGCCGCGGCGACGCCCGCACCGTAGGCCGGGTCGGCCTGGGTGCAGTGGTCGATGTGCCGGGCTTTCAGGTCGTCGGATGCGCCCGAGATGGCGCGGGCGGTGTTGTCGAACAGCGCCTGCTTTTGCTGATCGTTCATCAAGCGGAACAAGGCGCCCGGCTGCGAGAAGTAGTCGGTGTCTTCGCGGTGGTTCCAATGGTCCGCCGCGCCTTCGATGGACAGGGGCGGTTCGCGGTAGTCGGGCTGTTCCTGCCATTCTCCCTGCGTGTTGGGCTCGTTGCCCGTAATGCCGCCATGATTGCCATCGACACGCATGGCGCCGTCCCGGTGGTAGCTGTGAAAGGGACACTTGGGCGCATTGACCGGAATCTGGTGATGGTTGACGCCCAGGCGATAGCGCTGCGCGTCGCCGTAGGAAAACAGCCTGGCCTGCAGCATGCGGTCGGGCGAAAAACCGATGCCCGGCACGACGTTGGCGGGCGTGAAGGCGGCTTGCTCGACTTCGGCGAAGAAGTTGTCCGGGTTGCGGTTCAGTTCCAGCACACCGACTTCGATCAGCGGATAGTCGCCCTTGGGCCAGACCTTGGTCAAATCGAAGGGGTTCAGGCGATAGCTGCCCGCATCCTTCTCGGGCATGACCTGCACATAGAGGGTCCAGCGCGGGAAGTCCTTGTTCTCGATGGCCTCGAACAGGTCGCGTTGCGAGCTTTCACGGTCTTTGCCGACCAGTTCGCATGCCTGGGCGTCGGTCAGGTTCCTGATGCCCTGCTGGGTCTTGAAATGGAACTTAACCCAGAACCGTTCATTCTTCGCATTGATGAAGCTGAAGGTGTGGCTGCCGAACAGATGCATGTTCCGGAAACCCGCCGGGATGCCCCGGTCGCTCATCACGATGGTGATCTGGTGCAGGGCTTCCGGCAGGCCGGTCCAGAATTCCCAATTGTTCTGCGCGCTGCGCATCCCGGTACGCGGATCGCGCTTGACGGCGTGATTCAGGTCGGGAAACTTCAAGGGGTCGCGAAAGAAGAATACGGGCGTGTTGTTGCCAACCAGATCCCAGTTTCCTTCCTCGGTATAGAACTTCATGGCGATGCCGCGGATGTCACGCTCCGCATCGGCGGCTCCGCGTTCGCCGGCAACGGTCGAAAAGCGCGCGAACATCGGCGTTTGCTTGCCTACCTCGGAAAAGACCTTGGCGCGTGTGTATCGGGTAATGTCGTGGGTAACGGTGAAAGTGCCGTAGGCACCGGAACCCTTGGCATGCATGCGTCGCTCCGGTATGACTTCGCGATCGAAATGCGCCAGCTTTTCAAGCAGCCAGACATCCTGCAACAGCGCCGGTCCACGCGGACCGGCGGTTTGAATATTCTGATTATCAGCGACGGGCGCGCCGGCGGCGGTAGTAAGTTTTTTCATGTGAGCCTCAAGGAGCGGTTGGTCTGGTCGCTGCATGTTGCGTTATGTCGCGCTCGATGCAGTCGAAGGGAGTCTACCGAGAGGCCCTGCAATAGTAAAATTAATTAATTATCTTATATCAATAGATATTTACTATTTGATTTCAATGAGGCGGATTCCGCCAGCTGTTCTAAAGCGCGGCCGCATAGATGGCATAGGCGTCTTCTTCCCGGACTTCCCGGGGGTTGTTGCCCAGCAGCCGGGTCTGCTTCATGGCTTCCCGCGCCATGTGGCGCAGGTCGGCCTGCCTGACGCCGACTTCCCGCAACGTACGCTCTATGCCGGTCGACCGGGTAAGGTCCTCCAGGCGGGCGATGAAGGCGTGGGTTCTGGCCTCGTCGCTGCCGGAGCAGCCGGGCACGATCAGTTCGGCGAGCTCCGCATACCGGGCTGCGGCATCGGGGGCGTTGAAGCGCAGCACATGGGGCAGCACCAGTGAATTGGACAGCCCATGCGGCACATGGAAAATGCCTCCTATGGGGTAGGCCAGGGCATGGACAGCCGCGACGGGCGCGTTCGCAAAAGCCTGGCCGGCCAGCATGGCGCCCAGCAGCATGGCTTCCCTTGCGGCAAGGTCATTGCCGTTTTCGCAGGCGGGCAGCAGGTTGGCGGACAGCAATGCCAGGGCCCTTACCGCCAGCATGTCCGACACCGGATTCTTCAGATGCTTGCTGGTATAGGCTTCAATCGCGTGGACCATGGCGTCTATGCCGGTGGCGGCGGTGGCCTTGGCGGGCAGGCCAAGGGTCAAACGGGCGTCCAGGATGGCCATGTCGGCATACAGCATGGGTGAAACGACGCCGGATTTGGTCGTCTCGCCGGTGGTGACGATGGATACGGGTGTCACTTCGGAGCCGGTGCCCGCCGTGGTGGGAATCTGTACCAGCGGCAAGCGTTGGCCGCGGACATTGCCGATTCCGTACATGTCGGTCAGGGGCTGGTCGCCGCCCAGCAATATCGCCAGCAGCTTGGCGACATCCATGGACGACCCGCCGCCCAGGCCCACGATGACTTCGGCGCCCGATCTACGGGCCTGCTCGGCCGCTTCCAGGACGATATGCTCCGGAGGATCGGCGATGACGTGATCGATGACCTGAACCTGCCAGCCGGCATTCTTCAGGCTGGCCAGCGCGCCATCCAGCATGCCGCTTTGATGAAGGAAGCGGTCGGTGACCAGGCATAGCCGGGTCTGCAGGTAATGCTCACGCAGCAGCGGCCCCAGCCGGTCGGCGGCGCCGGCCTCGACGACGATGCACGGAACCGTGCGAAACTCGAACTTCATCACCTTTGGTCTCCTTTGGCCCTGCGGAGCGGCCGCAGTGTTGTATCTGGGCACCATGATATCCCTGCTGGAAACGTCTGTCCCGCTTCTTTCAACGCTCTGTCGGCGTAAAAGGGCAGTCCTGTTTCAATTTGTTATATAATTTATAACAATGCGAACGCCGATAAGGAACAGCAGTGGGACAGCACAGCAATGATGCCGACGACGCGTTATTCCAACGAGCTGACTCCTCGGAGATGTCCGATGGTGAGTCCTGGAGCGTCGAGCTGCGCCTTTATATGAAGAGGCAATGCGAGATGTGGGCGGACATAACCGCCAAGATCGAATATAACGCCAGCGTTCTGGGCACGCCGCGCATGCGGCTGTATTCGCCGGACGAGCGTAAAGCACTGGCGGCGATGATGGCCAATATGAAGCAGTTGCTGGATAGGGCTCATGGCGACATGGGCCGGTCGATAGAGGCCACGCATGCGCGGCTCGAGGCCGCCTTGCAGGCCTATGATGCGTTCATCGCCCGTTCCGGGTCGTGCCTGCGGGCTTGAGCCGGTTCGCCAGGCGGCCCAGCACCAGCCTTACGCCGTATAAGACGAGCAGAATGCCTGCCATATCGCCCACAAGCATCACGAAGGCCTGCCTCCAATCGTTCGCCGCTCCCCAGAACAGAAACCACAAATAATGAAGCAGGGTATTGACCACTGCGCACGCCGCGGCGCAGGCCAGCAGCCGTGCCGGCGTCAGGTTCGACAGCGAATCGTGTAAAGAGAAAATCCGGCGGGCCAGCATATATACAAGATAAGGGCTCCCCGCGGATATGGCGGCGCCCGCCGCCGCCCTGATAAAATCATCCGGGAAATAATAATAGATGTTGGCAAGCCAGGATGCGATCAGTATGCCCAGCGCACCGGCACTTCCGAACAGCAAAGTGCACAGCAAGCGGACGCCTGCGGGAAGATATATCCAATTGAACCCCAGCGCGTATTCCGAACCTGTGAATACCAGCTCATTCAAGCCGAGCAGCAGCAGATAAATTGCCGCTGTGCCGGCAACCGCATATAGGAACTGCATGCGCCGCTGCTTCATTTCAGTCTATATCCCTTGGCGCCAATCCTCGAAAAAGCTTACAAGAATACACAGCATATGAAGGACAATACACGCCCAGCCGATATTTACTTGCGTTTCCTGAGCCTGGCCGAAGCCTTGCGCGGGCTTCCCTCGCTTGACCCGCTGGAAGAGCGGATACTTTCACTGGTGGCTCGCAAGGTGCAGGAAGCCAGCCGCCTGTCGGTGCGCGACATCATGGCGATCGATAGCCTGGGCTCGCCGGCCACCATTCATGGCCGGCTCAAGTCGATGCGTGAAAAAGGCTGGATAGAGCTCGCCGATACGGATGACGCCAGGCGCAAGCAGGTTGCGCTGACGTCGGCCGCGCTGCGCCACTTCGACATGCTGTCCACCTGCATGGTCCAGGCGGCAAAAACCCGCATCGAATGACGCGGGTTTCCATGCCATAAGCGGTCAGCCGCCTACCGCGCCGACGCGGCGGTTTCCTTGTCCAGCTTGTGCATGATGTAGCGCTGCTGGGCAATCGATACGGCGTTGTTGACGCACCAGTACAGGACCAGGCCGGCGGGGAAGAAGAACATCATGCCGCCGAAGACCAAGGGCATGATCATCATGATCCTGGCCTGGGTGGGATCCGGAGGCGTGGGGTTCAATTTGATCTGCAGGAACATGGTTGCCATCATGAAGGCAGGCAATATGAACCAGGGGTCGCGCACCGACAGATCGTGTATCCACAGTATCCACGGGGCGCCGCGCATTTCGACGCTGCCCAGCAGCACCCAGTACAGGGAAATGAACACCGGAATCTGCACCACCATGGGCAGGCAGCCCCCCAGCGGGTTGATCTTCTCGGTACGGTACATCTCCATCATGGCTGCGTTCAGCTTGGCCTTGTCGTCGCCGAACTTTTCGCGCAAGGCCTGCATGCGCGGGGTCACCTGCTTCATCTTGGCCATGGACCGGTAGCTGGCGGCGGACAGCGGGTAGAACACCAGCTTGATCAGCAGCGTCAGCACCACGATGGTCCAGCCCCAGTTGCCCAGCAGGGCGTGCAGCCAGGTCATGACCTTGAACAAGGGCTTGGCAATGATGGTAAGCCAGCCGTAGTCGACCACCAGCTCCAGCCCGGGGGCGAGTTCGCTCATGGCTTTCTGGTCTTGCGGGCCCACCCACAGATGCGAGTCGACGGCGACGTGTTCGCCGGGCTGTATGCTTCCCACGCTTTCGATGGAGCGGATGGCATACAGATTGTTGGACAGGCGCAGGGCTTCGTTGTGGCGGACCTTGCCTTCGGGCGGCACCCAGGCCGACGCGAAGTAGTGCTGCACCATGCCGATCCAGCCGTTGTCCGCCTGCTTGACGTAGCCGGACTTGCCCTTGTCGATGTCCGAGAAGGTGATCTTCTGGAATTTCTCTTCGGCCGAGTACAGGGCGGGGCCCGTGAACGTGCTGTAGAAGGACGACTTGTCGGAAGGGTCGTTGCCGTCGCGGGCCAGTTGCAGGTACAGGGAGGGCGTGATGGCGGTGTCGCCGACGTTGTAGACGTCGTGCTGCACGTCGATGTCGTAGCGGCCCTTGTGCAGGGTGTAGGTCTTTACCACCTTGACGCCGCCGCTCTCGGCTTCGAAAACGACCTTCAGCGTATCTCCGGCAAGGGCGGTATCGCTGGAAACCAGCCTGAACGGCGTCAGATGCGTGGGGTAGCTTTGGCCGGCGGGGGCTCCAACGACACCGGTCTGCGCCATGTAGACGGATTGGGCGGAGTTGTCCAGCAGAACCATGGGTTCGTCTTTGGCGCCCGGGGCGGAGTACTTGACCAGTTCCGCCTTGACGAGCTGTGCGCCCTGGGTGTCGAAGGTCAGGTTGTAGACATCAGTCTTGACCTGGACTTTTTCAGACGTGCTGGCGGGCGCCTGCGTGCCGCTGCCCGGAACCGTGGTATCGGCGGCGACAGCCGAAGCGGCGGGGGCGGCCGAAGGGATGCTGGGATCGGCGGACACGGCCCCCGCTTGAGCGGGGGCCGCTTCCTGCGTGGCGGTGGAGCTTGCTCCGAACAGCGACGGTTTGCCGTTATGCACTTGCCAGTTGTTCCACAGCAGCAAGAGCGAAAGAGAGAAAATCATCCAGAGGACGGTGCGTCGGATATCCATAGCGCCTGTTTTTTGAGTTAAAGCCGAGCAAAAGCTCAACAGTTTAACGTAGCTCAACTGAATCCAAGATGAGCGAAGAATAATGCAAGAAAACTACAATCGCCTGACGTTCGAAGCAAGCTGGATTCAGCGTGGCTTTCGAACCGGGTCCGGCACCGGATCGTATCCGCCCGGACACCAGGGATGGCATCGGCCTATGCGGCGCGACCCCAGCCAAAGACCCTTCAATGCCCCATGCTTTTCGATGGCCTCTATCGCATAGAGCGAACAGCTTGGGGTGAATCGGCAGCTCCTGCCGACCCAGGGGCTCAGGAAATACCGGTAGAAGCGGATCGGAGCGATCAGCAAGGCCCTGATCATTGCAAGGCTCGCTGGAGCAGGGCGTCGGCTTCGCTGCGCACCTGCTTTTTGAGCTCGGTCAGGCTCAGGGGCTCGATTTTGCTATGGAGCCTGAAAACCAGATCGCAAGCGGGCAGATCGCCCCGCTTTTGCCGGAAGGCCTCCCGGATGACCCGCTTGATGGCGTTGCGGACAACGGCCTTGGCGGCGAAGCGCTTGGCGATGATGAGCCCGAGCCGGGCGCATGCGGCCGCTTCCTGGCCGGAAGAAAGGCGTGGTGTCATTACAACGAACAACGCCCCTCTGGCAAGGCGTTTACCCTTGAGGGCGGACGCATATTCCGAGGGGCTGTGTAAACGAGCGCTGGCGGGAAACGTGGCTCGAGTGGATGCTGTCGCACCAGCCATGGGCTTGCCAGCCGGCGCTTGCGGCGGCTGGCTTAAACGGCCAGCTGCTTGCGGCCTTTGGCGCGGCGCGCATTGATGACGGCACGGCCGCCGCGCGTTTTCATGCGTACGCGAAAACCGTGGGTGCGCTTGCGGCGGGTAACTGAGGGCTGGAAAGTGCGTTTCATGGAAAATCCAAATAAAAGAGCTGCCAAGGCCGAAAATGCCACCGCCAAGACGATGGGCGGCGTTGTTTACCGGCAATGGTTTGCCCGGCAACCCCGGCCTTGGGGTTAAAAATTCGCTAGTGAGCCCGCCATTTCATCAAATTTT